>JAFEFW010000499.1 GCA_018240405.1 Pseudomonadota bacterium | reverse complement strand
GGTATCGACCGCACGGAAGCCCAGCGCGCATTAACGATTGCCAGCCTGTCGGACGAAGCCAAGGCTGCTGCGCGTGATGCCGGACTGCCGCTGCCGGCGATCCTAAGCTATGATGCGGTCAGCCGGCGAGGGACGCGCTGAGGACCTAGTGGCGAATTAACAGCGCTGCGCGGTCTGAATGGGCGTGCGCCCAAGCTAATCGGCGCACAGGGGGGACCAATGACAGCGCCACACGGTGATGCGGCGGCTGATTACCAAAACACTATTGAGCTGTTGCGCCAGCAGCTTGATGCGGCGCTCGCAGAAAGAGCCAAGCTGGCCGAGCAGCTCGCACGCCGTGACAGCCAATACTCCGAGCGCATCAATCATCAGGGCGCCGCGGTTGATGTGCTTAACGCGATGGTGAATTCGCCAGACGATCCGCAACCGGTGTTCGATCTCATTGTGCGCCAAGCTGTCCGACTTTGCGACGGAATGGTTGCTGGGGTGTTCACGTATGACGGTCGTTTGGTCCGTCACCCCGCGTGGTACAGCGAAGATAAAGACTCGATTGCCGCTCACAACCAATTCGCCGCACAGTTTCCTATGCCGCCTTCGAGGGGACAGGCTAGTGGGCGCGCCATTCTGGATGGGCGCGCCGTCCATGTGAAGGACGTGCGGGCAGATCCGTACCTTAGTGATGAGGTTCAGCGCCTGAAGGAACGGACAATTATCGCGGTGCCATTGATACGAGATGGTCGAGCCGTTGGCGCAATGGCTATGAACAGACGCGAACCTGGGGGCTTCTCTGACAGTCAGATTTCGCTGCTGGAGACCTTTTCTCGTCACGCAGTCATCGCCATCACCAGTTCAGAGACGTATCGTGCGTTGCAGGGACGCACGGCGGACCTTCAGGAGACGCTGGAACAGCAAACCGCAACGGCCGATGTGTTGCAAGTGGTCAACGCTAATCCGTCAAACCTGACGCCTGTATTTGAGACGATGCTAGACCACGCTATGCGATTGTGCGAGGCGGAGTTTGGCGAACTGTATCGTTTCGATGGTGATCGTCTTGTACCTTTGGCTCTAATCGGCATACCCCGTCCATTGGTAGAATATCGGATGACGGATCAAGGAGCGCCCATAGTTCGACCAGGAACAAATCCATGGGCGCTGCTGCACGGCGAGGACATTGTTCACACGTCGGATCTGATCAACACTGAGGCGTATCGGGAGGGAGAACCAAGTCGCCGCGCGTTGGTTGATCTTGGGGGCGTACGTACGTCGTTGGCGGTCGCGCTGCGCAAGGATGGATTGCTGGCTGGCATGCTGGTGATTTACCGACAACAGGTAAGGCCCTTCACTGACAGGCAGGTTGCCTTGCTACAGAATTTCGCCGCCCAGGCCGTGATCGCCATGGAGAACGCGCGACTGCTGACCGAACAGCGCGAGGCGTTGGAACGGCAGACAGCCACCGCCGAAGTGCTGCAGGTTATCAACGCTTCGCCCGGCGACCTATCCCCCGTATACGACGCAATTTTAGAGAAGGCCCACACATTGTGCGGGGTGACACATGGGAACCTCACGCTTTATGAGGATGGATTGGTTCGAGCGGTCGCAATGCGTGGCAGTCCTGGTCCGGTGCGTGCGACGATCAGCGAGCCAAGCCGCCCCAGCGCACGCCACCAGCGGCTGATCCACGGCGAACGTCTGGTTCACGTTCTTGATATTCGGGCGGAACAGACGGACCCGGATAACGCCTGGACACAAGCGGCCCTGGACGCATCTGGGGCCGATTGGCGCCGGACCGGTTTGTGGATTCCGTTGCGTAGGGACACCCGGGTGATGGGTTGGATTGCCGCTTTTCGCAATGAAGTGCGAGCCTTCACTGAGAAGGAGATCAGCCTGCTGGAGAACTTTGCCGCCCAGGCCGTGATCGCCATGGAGAACGCGCGACTGCTGACCGAACAGCGCGAGGCGTTGGA
>JAFEFW010000498.1 GCA_018240405.1 Pseudomonadota bacterium | reverse complement strand
CGCGCCAGGCTCATCTCATAACTTTTCAGCACGCCGCCACGCGAATAGTCGAAGTGCGGTTCGAATGGCAGACCCCCGGCCCAAGCTGGATGGCGGTAGGAGTCCGGATCAGGCGGACGCCGGTGCACCCGGCCCACTTTCGTCGACAGGACAAAACGATCGCGTGGCTTCGTGCGCAGCACGTGTCCCAAACGTAATTCGCTTTTGGTATTGCCGTACCAGGGAGAGGTGTCGAAATAGCTGATCCCCGCTGCGTACGCTGCCTCGATCGTCGCCTCCGCCTGGGCCTCGGAAATGGACGCGTGCATGTCGCCGAGGCTTGCGCCGCCCATTCCGAGCCGGGGCAGGAACAGGGTTGTGGCGCCCACACGGCGCTTTTGGAATGGATCTGTATCAGCCTCCTGTATCGTCACAGCCGTACGCCTCTGTTTCGATATCGGTCTGCACGACCCTTGCCGATGATCATGATTCTGACAGGGGCAAAAGCGCCACCAGCAATGGACTTGAGACCGTTCCGATGCACGCGGCGCCTTATCCCTGGTCGACCGGACGTTCCGTCTTGACGCTGACGCCGCGGAGGGAAATGACCAGGTCACCGTTCTGGTCGCGAAACTCTGTGATACGCTCTGCGAACGACAGCTTACCGGCACGCTTGCTCTCGCGCTCCCACGTCCTGCCTGGCCTCGTCTCCGCCGTCAGCACTTCGCCGGGCCGCACCGGACGAAAATATTCGAAGTGCTGCTCCGCATTCAGACCGCCGGCCGAGGGCGCCTTGCCTTCGATGCCGCTGGGTGTCTTGCCAGATCCAAACCATTTTTCGCCTGGCCTGGGCCGTGAGGCTTCCGGATTGAATTGCGCCACGGCGACAGCGAACGTCGGGGGCGTCACGATGCCACCGACCTCGCTCTCCCGGGCCTTGTCCGCGTCGTGATAGACCGGGTTCTCGTCACCGACGGCGCGCGCAAACATCATGATATGCGTGGCCTCGATGGGAAAGGTGATTTTCGCCAAGGTCGGTTTCCTCCTTGCATGGCAACGCCTCGCGGCGCCGGCCGATCTACTCGCACACGGACTGGTCTACGACCCGCGTCAGATCGCGACTCATGAGCCAGCGTCGTTCCTCCGTAATCACGCCCACAGGCTGATAGCTGCGCATCGACATTTCGCATCCCTCGTGTCCGGCGTTTCCCTGCCGCGATGCTACGCGCGTCTTGCCCGATCGCGAAGCCCGTGCATCCGCGTCCGGGCGTCAGCGCGGCACCAGGTGTGGTTGAACGGCCGCAGCTGGCGTATGATTGCACCGTACCGAACAGGGAGGATGCAATGCCGTTCTATGAAAAGGGCGACGTTCGGATTCATTACGAGGAAGCAGGCTCCGGATTTCCGCTGCTGGTAATTCCGGGCGGCGGGCTGAACTCGACGGTGGCCGGGCTGGCGACGCACCCGTTCAACCCATTCGACGCGTTCAAAGACGAGTTCCGCGTGATCTCGGCTGATCTGCGCAACGCCCCCAGCGGCCAGTCATCCGGCCCGCTGGAGATCGATCGGCCGTGGGACGCCTATACCGACGATCATATCGGACTGATGGATCATCTGGGCATCCGCCAGTTCATGGTGCTGGGGTTCTGCATTGGGGGTCCGTTCATCTGGAACCTGGTCAAGCGAGTCCCGGACCGGCTGCTGGCCGCTGTACCAGCGCAACCGAGTGGCTATCGTCCAGAAATGCCGGGCATGTCCTACAACAACAACATGAAGGGCTGGGGTCCGGAACTATGCGCGCGCCGGCCCGATATCACGATGACGATGGTCGATGCCTTCCTGACCAACATGTATACGGGTCCTCGCGCTGACTTCGTCTACAGCGTGACGCGCGATGTCGTCCGTAACTGCCAGACGCCGATCCTGGTGTTGCCGGACGATGTTCCGGCGCATCCGTACGCCGTCGCAATGGAAACAGTCCATCTAGCGCCC
>JAFEFW010000497.1 GCA_018240405.1 Pseudomonadota bacterium | reverse complement strand
CATGAGAATAAGCCAATGAGCGGAGACCGTTCTCTCTCCTGCGCACTCTCTCGTCATGGCGGGCGAAGGCCCGCCATCCACGCCTTTGCCACAAAGGTGCTGTCTGGACCTCGGATTTTCCCGCCGCAAGCCGTGAATGGTGGGCCCGATCGCGACCATGACGAGATAGAAACGGCCACCGCCGACCGACCTATTTTGGTGCTCATGCGGCCAACGCCCATGGCCAACGACCCGCCATGGCGACGCCACGGCGGTTGGTGTCAAGGTGCTCGGCGTCACGCGCCTGCACGCTTGCTGGATCAGCGGCGCGCTTAACCTATCGCCGGCAGATTGTAGAATTGTTGTGCAGTGTGACAGAACAGTGCGTCTTTTTCGGACTCAGAACAGCCGGCGGCGATCCGCTTGAACGCATTCCATAGCACCGGGTAGCTGCACATCCCCTTGTCGACCGGAAAATTGCTCTCAAACATGCAGCGGTTCACGCCGAACAGCGCGACCGCCGTCTCGACGTAGGGGCGCCATGCCTGGGCCATTTCACCGGATGACGGCGGCAGCACCTCGTGGTGCCAGCCGAACCCGTTTACATTCATCGCCAAGCCGCCGAGCTTGATGTGCAAGGCGTCAAACTTCGCGAGTTCCCGCATGCTGTCGCGCCAGCGAGCGAAAACCTCGTCCCGGTGACCTTCATAGGGACCCACGCCAAGCGGCCCGCCGAAGTGGTTCAGCACCACCTTCTGGTCCGGATGAGCGCGCAGCAGGTCGGTCAGGTCGTCGAGTTGTGGATGATATAGCCACGCCTCGAAACTCAGATTGAACTGCGCCAGTCGGGCGAAGCCGGCCCTGAAGACGGGGTCGCGGTACAGGCCGGGCGGAGCGCCGGGCGGTGCCGTGGGCTGGATGGCCGCGTCATAGGTGCCGCTGTGGCGGATACCCTTGAAGCGCCCACCTCCGGCCTCGATGTGGGCTTGCAGCACGGCATCGATCCTGTCGCCGAGCCGGCAGTCGGCGTGGCCGACGATGCCGGCGCAGGCGCGCAACGGCCCATAGCGACCTGATTCGCATTCGGCAGCTGCGGCAGCGACGAACACGGTTTCACCGACCGGCCGCAACGCCTCGGGACCGTCGGGGAAATATTCTGAACCGCACTGGATGAAGACCGTGGAAAGCACGTTATGGCCGGTGCGCAGATCGGCAACGAGGTCCTCGAGCAGATACTGGTCCGGCCTCGCCTTCCAGAGATGATGGTGCGGATCGATAATCGGCAGGTCCGGCTCCAGAACCTCTTCGGTCAGCTTTGCCAGCCACAGGGGACGTATGCGCGGGTGATGGTATGGCTTGCGTTCAACGGTCTGGTTGCTCATGACGCGTCCCCTCCTGCAGCCACGCCATGCGCCGGAACGGTTGACTCGGCAGCGGACACGAACGCTCCGCGTGCTGAACCAACCCCGGCGTCACCGGCCGACCGCGTCCTGCCCTGGAATGACGGATCAGCATCGGACGCTACGAGACGCTGGCGCTGGGCTGCTGCCACCCATCCAGCCACGGCGGAGGCGGTCTGGCAAATCTGTCATGCCGCGCATGCCCGCGTCGGCTGGCTTGCGGCGCGCAGCGCCGCAAGCAGGGACTCGGCCATAGCCGCATGGGAGAAGCGGCTGCTGGCAAAGTCCTGTTGCGCGACGGATTGCCGACGCCAGGCTTGGTCGTCGGTCAGCAGCGTGACCACCGCGGCGGCGAAGGCCGCCGGATCGGTTTCGATCGGCACGACCTGCCACAGACCCGGCAACCCCTGGGCACCCGTCGGTGTCGTCACCAGCGGCAACCCCTCATGCAGCGCCTCAACGACCTTCAGCTTGACCCCGGCTCCGCAGCGGAGAGGCACGACGGCGAGCCGAGCCTGCGCGTAGCATGCGCGGAGGAGCGTATCGGGCACGTTGGCGCGGACGGTAATGGCTGGACGTTCGCCCAGCGCGCGCACGGCCTCGGTCGGGTTCGATCC
>JAFEFW010000496.1 GCA_018240405.1 Pseudomonadota bacterium | reverse complement strand
AACTTCATCCGCTTGTACTTGCCGCACAGGCACTCATAGTCCTTGATCGGCCCGAAGATACGGGCGCAGAACAACCCGTCCCGCTCCGGCTTGAAGGTGCGGTAGTTGATCGTCTCGGGCTTCTTGATCTCGCCGTACGACCAGGAACGGATCTGTTCCGGCGACGCGATCTGGATCTTGATCTGATCGAATGTCATCGCCTGGCCGGTCTGGCCGAGGATCTTCATCAGTTCATTCATACGGTCGATACCCTTCTGTAGTCGGGTTCAGTCAATTCGGTCGTCGCGGCGGTCGCGCGCCGCGCCGTAGCGTCATGGTCGGGCTGGGACCGCCGTATCGTCATGGCGGGCGAAGGCCCGCCATCCACGACTTGCGGTGCCGCAACAACCAAAGGCGTGGATGGCGGGCCTGCGCCCACCATGACGATGAGACACGGGCCCTTGCCCACCGTGACGGAAAGAGCGGCTTGCGCCGCCATTGTCTTGCCGCCCCGCCATCATCACGCCGCGTGCGTATCCAGGTCCACGTTCAGCCCCAGCGACTTCAGTTCCTTCACCAGAACGTTGAAGCTCTCGGGGATGCCGGCCTCGAAGTTGTCCTGCTCGCGCACGATCGCTTCGTAGACCTTGGTGCGGCCGGACACGTCGTCCGACTTCACCGTCAGCATCTCCTGCAGCGTATAGGCGGCGCCGTAGGCTTCCAGCGCCCAGACCTCCATCTCGCCGAAGCGCTGGCCGCCGAACTGGGCCTTGCCGCCCAACGGCTGCTGCGTCACCAGCGAGTAGGGCCCGATCGACCGCGCGTGGATCTTGTCGTCGACCAGATGGTGCAGCTTCAGCATATAGATGAAGCCCACCGTCACCTTGCGCTCGAACGTGTCGCCGGTCCGCCCGTCGGTCAGCGTCACCTGCCCCGACGTGTCCAGCCCGGCCCGCACCAGCATGCCCTCGATGTCGGACATGCGCGCACCGTCGAACACCGGGGTGGCGATCGGGATGCCCTTGCGCAGGTTCTCGCACAGCTCGACCAGCTGCTCCGTGTTCAGGCTGGCGATCTGCTGGCCGTAGACGTCGTCGCCGTAGACGCCCTTCAGCGTCTCCAGCAGCTGGTCGCGGCGGTTGCCGGTGCGGCGGTATTCCTCCACCAGCTCGCCGATCTGCCGGCCGAGATTGGCGCAGGCCCACCCTAGATGCGTCTCCAGGATCTGCCCGACGTTCATGCGCGAGGGCACACCCAGCGGGTTCAGCACCAGGTCGACCGGCGTGCCGTCATCCAGGAACGGCATGTCCTCGACCGGGACGACGCGCGAGACGACACCCTTGTTGCCGTGGCGGCCGGCCATCTTGTCGCCGGGCTGCAGCTTGCGCTTCACCGCGATGAAGACCTTGACCATCTTCATCACGCCGGGCGGCAGCTCATCGCCGCGCTGCAGCTTCTCCACCTTGCTGTCGAACCGCGCCTGCAGCCGGTGCACGGCCACGTCGTATTCGCGCTTCAGCGTCTCGATGTCGGCCATCACCGCATCGTCCTGCACGCCGATATGGCGCCAGGCGCCACGCGGATGCTCACCCAGCACCTCATCGGTGATCTCGGTGCCGGACTTGATACCCTTGAAGCCGGAGGACGCCTTCTGGTTCAGCAGCTTCTCCCGCAGCCGGTTCAAGAAGGAGCGCTCCTGGATCGCCTTCTCGTCGTCACGGTCCTTGGCCAGACGCTCGATCTCGGCACGCTCGATCGCCATCGCGCGCTCATCCTTGTCGACGCCGCGGCGGCTGAACACGCGCACATCCACCACCGTGCCGGTCACGCCCGGCGGCAGCTTCAGCGAGGTGTCGCGCACGTCCGACGCCTTCTCACCGAAGATCGCGCGCAGCAGCTTCTCTTCCGGCGTCATCGGGCTTTCGCCCTTCGGCGTGACCTTGCCGACCAGGATGTCGCCCGGGTTCACCTCGGCGCCGATATAGACGATGCCGGCCTCGTCGAGGTTCTTCAGCGC
>JAFEFW010000495.1 GCA_018240405.1 Pseudomonadota bacterium | reverse complement strand
GCTGTTCGGTAAAGGGCTGGACGTGATCCTGACGCCGAGCGCCCCGGGCGAGGCGCCGGAGGGGCTGCACACGACGGGGAATGCGATCTTCCAGCAGATGTGGACGCTGCTGCATGTGCCGTGTGTGGCGATCCCCGTTGGCCGTGGGCCGAAAGGATTACCGGTCGGCGTACAGATTGTCGGGCCGCGGCTGACGGACATGGCACTGCTGCAAGTCGCACAGTCGCTGGCGCCGGTGATCGATACGGACCCGAAGGCGCCGATGCGGGAGTTGTTCGCGGGGTAGGAATCCTGCGCCTATTGAAGCGTTGGCTTGACGTTTACGCCACGACGGTATGGCAACGCTCGGGCGCCGGCGCCTTTACCCACCCAACTCCTTCAAGAACTCATTGAACCGTCCGAACCCGGCGCCTGCGGTCTCCCGTACGGTCTGCTCATGATCGCGGGTAAAATTCTTCTGCTGGCTGGCAAGATAGAAACGTTCGTACAACTCGACGCGTCCGCCCAGCGCGGATCCGGCGAAGTCCCAGGCCGTGCGGAACACCTCGGCTCTGTCACGCGCACTGACCCCGCGCGCGCCAGGCATGAACTGTTCCAGCAGCGGCCCGATCTCCGGGTTGTCGAACAACGCCAGGCTCGGCGTAGCAAGCAGGTTGTGCGAGCCGAGTGACTTGATGATCTCATTCACCCGGATCATCCATTGCGGCATCATACTACGAATTGCGCGCAGCGGCCGGTCGTCTAGGAAAAATGCACCATTGCCGTGATCGTGCGCGCCCGCCTCGGCGGCCTTGGTCGCCGCGCGGGTCAACTGCGCATAGGCCCAGATTTCGCCAAGCGCGATCGACACGTCCGGTTTCGTTTCGGTGTTCGTGACCTGCGCCATGCGCAGGCACAAATCGTAGGCGAATTCCAGCTTCACCGCCGCGCGGATCGAGGTCTGCTGGAACACGTTCGCGGCCCAGCCGGCGCGGCGCAAGCCGTTGTAGGTGTCCAGGTCGCAGTCGATGAACAGCCGCTCATACGGCACCTCGACGTCGTCGAAGATCATATAGGCATCCTGCTCATCGAACCGGCTGGAGAACGGATGGTCTCGCCGGCTGCCGGGCAGGCCGGCGTGGTCACGGCATAGTGTGTGCAGGCCCTTGGTCGCCATCGGAATGGAGAAGCACAGTGCGTACTCCGCCGGCGTATTGGGCGGCAGCGGCCCAGCCGGATAGACGAATAATTCGTCGGCGAACGGACCCAGCGTCGCCAGCACCTTGGCGCCGCGTACCACCACGCCGTTCGAGGTCCGGCGCACCACGCGGGCCGCCAGCTCGCCATTGATACCGTGCGTGTCCGGGATCGACTTGTCGATGGCCGGCTGGATGATGGTGTGGGTCATCGACAGGTCGCCGTCGACGACCTCGCGATAGAATTTCTTCAGCCGCTCACCGCCGGTGGCGCCGAACACGTCGGATCGGGCGGTGAAGCCGGCAAGAGTGACGTTCACGTAGTCCGGCGTGCGGCCGAGCATGCCCCAGGAGTATTGGGTCAAACGCTCAAACGCGCGGTGACGGCGCGCAAGATCCTCGGCGTTGCGCGGCTGGATCAGGCTGGCATTCATCGTGCCGCCGGTGTCCGGGTCCTCGACCAGGCAGTCGTCGGCGAAGCGGTGCTGCCAGTCAAAGTAGCCGGCCATGCCGTCGATCGAGCCGGCAAGAATAGGATGTTTCAGGATGTCGACCTTCTCGTTGCCGAGCCAGACAGAGCGGCTGTCGGCGAGGCCGGCCTTGTACTGGGCGCCGGTGCGAGCGGTCATGGCGTTCATTCTCCCTGTCGTGGCGCGGCCCCTTGGGCGACGTGCTACGGGTATTTAACATGACAAGTATCTGCTTGGCCAGTGCGACATGGGGTGGCGGCACGTGCCGATATTCCGGATTACAAGGCGTATCCGCGGCGTATCCCGGCTTTGGCGTCGCCATGGCTCGCCGAGGCGCGGCCCACCGGAAGCGACGCGTCGCTTC
>JAFEFW010000494.1 GCA_018240405.1 Pseudomonadota bacterium | reverse complement strand
TGATCTGCGCGCCGGACCGTGCGAGTTGGCAAGCGGTGCGGGACGCGCTGTTCGCGGAGGCGGGATAGGCGGCGCTTCGTGCAGCGCAGGTGCGGCAGCCTGCTGTCTGCCGCCGCACCGCCTGTTACAATACCGTCATGGAAGGCGAAGCACGGCTACGACGTCCTTTCCGGTCCAGTCATGAGCGAGCCGCGTTAAAGGCAGTTAGTCGCGGATGGTCGGGCCGGATCCGACCATGACGATGAGGGCAGGTGCCTTCCGATACGCTACCGAACGATGTGCACGTACTCGAAATCGCCGGGCTTGTTGTCGATACCGTGACGGGGCGGGGCGATCCAGTTGGCGTAAACCCCTTTTGCGACCGACGGCCGCATCAGGCTGGCGATGAACCTGTTGTCGTCGTCCGACGGCAGCATCTCCAGCCGCCGCGCACTCCATTCCGCATCCGACAGAATCCTGCCGCTGGTATCTGCGTGCAGGCGGCTGAACTCGCCGATGCGGCGATTGAACGCGACATGCGGCAGGGTGATACGGAATTCGATGCCCGAGCGCTCCAGGACGCGGTTCCAGCGGTTGATGCCGGCCTGCGTGTCCTCGACGTAGTCGTCGCGCAGGCGCATGTTCAGCGCGGACAGTGCCGGCACGTCCTCGCGGATGATGGCGCCGTCGCGCGGCCGCAGCACCGGGTAGGTGTCGTGCAGCAACTGATGGTCGTCGGTCAGCTTGTCCTCGCGGTAGCGGCCCTTGAGCCCCGCGTTGAACGCGTTCGCCGCGTTCGTGCTGATTTCGCTGCCGAACAGGTCGAGCGTGAGCGCAAAGTGCAGGTTGGCCTTCTTCTGGATCGTCGGCAGGTCGATCACGCCCAGCGCACGCACTTTCCCGATGTCATAAGGGTCGCTGATGCCGGCAGCCTTCATGGCATCGCAGGTGCGCTGGATCACCCGCTGCACGCCGGTTTCACCGACGAACATGTGGTGCGCTTCTTCCGTCAGCATGAAGCGGCAGGTGCGTGACAGCGGGTCGAAGCCGGACTGCGCCAGCGCCGCCAACTGCATCTTGCCGTCGCGGTCGGTGAAGAAGGTGAACATGAAGAACGACAGCCAGTCCGGCGTGCGCTCGTTGAATGCGCCGAGCATGCGGGGGGAGTCCTGATCGCCGGAGCGCCGACGCAGGAGTTCTTCCGCTTCTTCGCGGCCGTCGCGTCCAAAGTATTTCTGCAACAGGTAGACCATGGCCCAGAGGTGGCGGCCTTCCTCGACATTCACCTGGAACAGGTTGCGCATGTCGTAGAGGGACGGGGCAGTGGCGCCGAGGTGACGCTGCTGCTCGACACTGGCCGGTTCGGTATCGCCCTGGATGACCAGCAGGCGGCGCAGCATGGCGCGATACTCGCCGGGCACTTCCTGCCAGGCCGGCTCGCCCTTGTGCGCGCCGAAGGGGATGGTGCGACCTTCCACCTGCGGCGCCAGCAGGACGCCCCAGCGGTAGTCCGGCATTCGGACGAAGTCGAACTTTGCCCAGCCCTCGGCACCGACGCCAACGGCGGTGCGCAGGTAGACCGGGCAGTCCTGGAAGCCTTCCGGCCCCATCTGCTTCCACCAGTCGATGTAGCCGGGATGCCAGGTTTCCAGCGCGCGGCGGACGCGCTGGTCGTCGGCGAGGCCGACATTGTTCGGGATCAAGCCATTGTAGTCGATCTGTGTGCCGTCGGGCATTGGATCGTTCCTTTCAGACTCGTTCCGGGTTGAAGTCGGGGCGGACACCGGAGCCGTAGCGTTTCAGCGACCCAGCCTCACCGGCCGCATTCGGCCGCTGGAAGATCCAGTTCTGCCAGGCGGTCAGGCGGCCGAAGATGCGCGTTTCCATGGTTTCCGGGCCGGCAAAGCGCAGATTGGCTTCCAAGCCGGTCAGCGCATCGGGCGAGAAGGAGGCGCGCTCCTCCAGCAGCAGGCGCACCTCGTCGTCCCAGTCGATTTCGTCATAGGCGACGGTGACCAGGCCGAGGTCGACGGCG
>JAFEFW010000493.1 GCA_018240405.1 Pseudomonadota bacterium | reverse complement strand
GGCGCGCCGGTCGATGACAGCACGCTGTCGGTGAACCCGGGCAACTACCTGGAAAAGCACCTGCGCGAAGTGATCCGCGACATCGAGAACCGCAACCTGGTGGAACTGATCGCCATCGGCATCGGCCACGACGTGACCCGCTACTACCGCCGCGCGGTGACGATCGTGGACGCCGAGGAACTGGGCGGCACGATGATGAGCAAGCTGACCGAACTGTTCGACGAAGACGCCGCAGCCGCCTGGATGCGCCAGTCAATGGAACGCGCGCCGCTGGTGGCGTGAAGGCAGGGCCAGGGCTCCGCCCCCGCCGCGCAAGCGGCGCGTCGTAGGACCCCGGCAGGGCGCTGCCCTGCACCCGCCAGGGGTCAGGCGACCCTTGGACCCGGCCTCCATTTAGGAATTGGTTGGGATTGAGGAGGGGGGCCGACGAGGTGCTTCGGCCCCGTGTCGGCCCCCCTCCTCAATCCCAACCCTCTTATACCAACGGCCCTCACGACTGACCGATGTGAGCCCAATCTCGCATTCCGATGGACGTGATCGTCGTTGGTAGCTGGACGAAGCGGTTCCAGGCCTCGCACGACGCGTTGATGATTTCGTCATAGGTCTCGAAGACCCGGTTCGACAGGAAGTTGGCGCGCAGGAACTGCCAGACTTGCTCGACCGGGTTCAACTCCGGCGATCGTGACGGCAGCAGGATCGGCGTGATGTTGCGTGGCCAGACCAGAGCACCCGTTGTGTGCCAGCCAGCCCGGTCCAGCAGCAGCACGGCGTGGGCACCCTTGGCGACATGGAGGGCGATCTCGTCAATGTGGAGCTGCATCGCCTCGGTGTCGGCGAACGGCAACGCCAAGCCGGCGCCGACGCCACGTGCCGGGCAGATCGCGCCGAACAGATAGGCACTCTCGTACCGCTGATCGGCAGGTTGGATGGGACGCGTGCCGCGTCGGGCCCATTGGCGGACCAGGCCGTTCTTCTGGCCGATACGGTTTATCTCCTTCGGAGCTCAACCATCCTGAAACCAGATCTCGATCGGCTTCCGGCGGGCTATCCGGCCGACATGGGCCTTGAGCGTGCGCGCAAAGTTTTTTTGAACGCCGCGATCACCTCGCCATCCTGACTTGGATGGCGAGGGCGCGCGCTCACATGCGAGAAGCCAAGCACCTTCAAAAGCTTGCCGATCGTGCGCTCATGGTATTCGACCCCGAACCGTTCAGCTACGAGCGCCTTCAGATCGACCCGCCGCCAACGCACGACGCCATGGACCGCACGGTCGGGACCGGCCTCCACGAGCGTCACCAGTTCGGCCTGTTGAGCCGCTGTCAGCCGACGTGGCTTGTCGCGCGCAAGATCGTCCTTCAACCCCTCCGGGCCACGCTCGTTGAACCGGTGCACCCAGTCACGCAGCGTCTGGCGGTCCATCCCGCCAATTCTCGCCGCATCGGCGCGATTCATCCCGTCGAGCACCGCTGCCAGAGACAACAGCCGCCTGCTCTGGTTCGCGTGCCTCGAGGCAGTCGCAAGCCGCCGCAACTCAACCGCCGTCCAGTCGCCCTCAATCGCAATCGCCTTCGCCATGGCATGGACCCTCCATGCCATCTTGAATCACACACAAATGCCTGTGGGAATCCCCGCGAGTCACCGATCAAGGCCGTTGGTATCACAGCGACCGCCGCCGTGGGTCGAGCTGGTCGCGCAGGGCGTCGCCGACCAGGTTGAAGGCCAGCACAACGAGGAAGATGGCCAGGCCCGGGAAGGTTGCGATCCACCAGGCGCTCAGGAAGTAGCTGTGTCCGTCCGCCAGCAGCGCGCCCCAGTCGGGCGAGGGCGGCTGGGCGCCGAGGCCGAGGAAGGACAGGCCCGCCGTTTCCACCACCACCGAGCCCGATTGCAGCGTCGCCATCACCAGCACCGGCGAGTAGGCGTTCGGCAGCACGTGGCGCAGCATGATGCGCAGCCGCCCGGCGCCGACGCTGCGCGCGGCCCAGATGAAATCCAGCCCCTGCACCGCGATCACCTGGCCGCGCA
>JAFEFW010000492.1 GCA_018240405.1 Pseudomonadota bacterium | reverse complement strand
TGCAAGATGGCGGAGCGCGGCCAAATCACCGGCGCTATCCTCGATGGTCCCCTGGCGCTGGACAATGCCATCAGCGTCGAGGCTGCGGCGATTAAAGGCATCGTCTCAAAGGTTGCCGGACATGCCAACGTGCTGGTCGTACCGGACCTGGAGGCTGGCAATATGCTGGCCAAGAGCCTGTCTTTCCTGGCCGGAGCGGATGCCGCCGGCATCGTCCTTGGCGCCCGCGTGCCGATTGTCTTGACCAGCCGCGCAGATACGCTCCTGACGCGGCTCGCATCCTGTGCCGTTGCTGCGTTGGTAGCCGAGGCGCGCCGTAAGGCTACCGCCATTTCAGGAGATTGAGGCATGAGCGAAACCATCCGGCCGGTGCTATCGGGCCAGAAGGCACTGGTTGTCGGCGTCGCTAATGATCAGTCAATTGCCTATGGCTGCGCCAAGGCCTTTGCCGAGGTTGGCGCCGACCTTGCGATCACGTGGCTGAACGATAAGGCACGCCCGCATGTCGAGCCGCTGGCGAAAGATCTAGGTGCCAGCATTATGGCGCCACTGGACGTCTCCGTGCCAGGCCAGCTTGAAGCGATCTTCGATCAGATCCACGCGCAATGGGGCCGCCTCGACATCCTGGTGCATTCGATCGCTTTCGCGCCGAAGGACGATCTGCAGGGTGGTTTGCTGAACTGCTCAGCCGAGGGATTTGCCAAGGCAATGGACATCTCCTGCCATTCCTTCGTCCGGATGGCGAAACTTGCTGCACCGCTGATGACCGATGGCGGCAGCATGTTCGCCATGAGCTACTACGGCGCTAACCGGGTCGTGGCGAACTACAATGTCATGGGGCCGGTCAAGGCGGCGCTGGAGGCATCCTGCCGGTATCTGGCCCATGAGCTGGGGCCCAAGGGGATTCGCGTGCACGCCATTTCGCCGGGTCCGTTGAAGACGCGGGCCGCTTCTGGCCTGAAGGATTTTGAGCTGCTGCTGGCTGAAGCGGCCGAAAAGGCACCGGTTGGCGAACTGGCCGATATCATGGATGTCGGTTTCACCTGCGCCTACCTGGCTACACCCTTCGCCCGTCGCATTACCGGTGGCACGGTCTATGTCGACGGTGGCTCGAACATCGTCGCATGATCGGCGCCATGTCTGACTTTGTCGTTGTGCTTAATGCTGGATCGTCCAGCATCAAGTTCGCCGTCCATGCGTTGGATGATGGACCGGCTCAGTATCGGGGTCAGATCGAGGCGCTCGGCGTTGCACCCGCTCTGAAGGTGCGAGACAGCACCGGGGCCGTCGTGGCGGAACACACGTGGCAAGCTGCCGGTATGACCCACGAGGTCGCGACCCATGAGCTGGTGCGAGTCATTGTCGGACTGGTAGGTCGCGATAAAGTTGCCGCGGTCGGCCACCGCGTCGTTCATGGCGGCATCACCTACGCTGCGCCGGTTCGGGTGACTGAGGCGGTCCTTGTGGACCTGGACGCATTGGTGCCGCTGGCCCCACTTCATCAGCCGCACAACCTGGCGCCCATCCGGGCAATTGCGGCACGTGCACCGGACCTGCCGCAAGTGGCCTGCTTCGATACTGCCTTCCACCGGACGCAACCGGCTGTGGTACAAGCCTTTGGCCTCCCGCGCCGTTACTACGAGGAGGGCGTGCGCCGCTATGGCTTCCACGGCCTGTCCTACGAATACATCGCCGGCCGTCTGCCGGAGGTCGCACCAGAAATCGCCGCCGGCCGCGTGGTGGTCGCCCATCTCGGCAACGGCGCCTCGATATGTGCGGTGCACAATGGACGCAGCGTAGCCAGTACGATGGGCTTTACCGCTGTCGAGGGCTTGCTAATGGGCACGCGTTGCGGCTCGATCGACCCGGGCGTGCTCATCTACCTGATGGATAGCGAGGGCCTGGATGCACGTGGCATCGAGGCGCTGATCTACAGCAAGTCTGGCCTGCTTGGCGTCTCCGGTGGCATTTCCTCAGATATGCGCACGCTGCGCGCCTCTGACGCTGTAGAGGCGAAGGAGGCAATC
>JAFEFW010000491.1 GCA_018240405.1 Pseudomonadota bacterium | reverse complement strand
AGCGGTTTCGTCGCCGCTATCATCGTCCGGCCATTGCCGCGGGTAAGCTTGCACGGGATCGGCGTAGGCGCCGGTTCCGGGCGCGGCGGAAGCCGCTTGCGGCTGCAATCGCTCGGTCGATGCCGCTGCAGCGACGCGCGGCGCCGGGCTAGGTTGCGATGGCTCTGCTTGTGCCTCGGGCGCGGCTGGAGCCGGCGCGAGGCGGGCGCGGCGTAACGCGTCCAGCTTGCGTTGGGCGGCCGCTTCGTTGCGGCGCAATGCGCTGGCGGTCTTGGATAATTGCAGGACGGCGGCCAGCGGCGTGTCGGGATGTTCCGAATCACGGATCAATCCCAGGGCCTTGTAGCGGAAGCTGATGATCTCCGCCGCGAGGCCGAGTTCCTCGTTGGTCTGCGGGGCCTGCTCGATCAGCAGGTCCATGACCACATGGCTGGCGGCTTCACGCGTGCCGGCGTAGCGGAGGAAGAGCGGTAGGAGGACGTCCAGGACTGTGCAGATGACGACGGGCGAGATGTTCGGCGGGAAGGCGGACATGGCCTGGGTCCTGGGCGATGCGTGACGGTCGTGCGGTAGATAGGCCGGGCCTCCGATCGTGTCAAGGTATACTTGCCTATTATGGCGCCCATGTTGCCATATTGTCGGAATTGGGTAGGACAGTAAGATTGTCAGCCTATTACCATTAACTCATAGGACGTTGCCGCGGCGCGCAGCCCAGTGGCGTACCCACCGGCCAGATGCGCGCGCAGGCGATAGGCGCGAACACAGAATGGAACCTGACGCGATTACTGACGCGACCGCGCCTCGCGCTCGAGCGTGGACAGGTAATGCTCCGCAATGTTCTGGCCGTCTCGCAGGATGGCCAGAAGTTCCCGCGATTGCTTGAGCTTCTCCTGATGGCCATCCGCTTGAAGCTTGCCGATCCGGTCTTCCTGCTCTTTGATTCGGCGCCGCCCTTCCGCTACGTGGCGCCGTGCCTGCTCCAGCGGCGTCTCCACCATTGCTTGCATCCTTCCAACCTGCGCCTGCCTCAACGCGGCTCGCAGCCTGCGGCTTCCTGGGCGTGTTCGGTCACAGGCCGGCAGTGCCGTGTCCGCAACGCCTCCCGTTCACGCTCCGACCGCCACCACGGCGACAGACAATGGGCCGGGAGATGGCGGCACGACGGCCCCTCCGCGTCCCTGGCACTCCGCGATCTCGGCGTTAAGAGCGGCAGCCAATCCAGCGCATGAGCGGTTCAGGGATCGATTGGGCGCCGCGGCGCCGTGATGCGTGCGATACCCCACCCGCCAGCGTGCCATGTCATTCAACGCGGGGCCTTGGAGCGCCAGGGACGCAGAGGAACAGCACCACTATGCCGGCGCATCAGCCGCGGGGATTTCCGGCGTTGTCCACGGCGCCTCCGGCATCAGCCGTTCCGCCGCACGAACGCCGCTTCGATCTCCTGCCGCCGCAGCTTGCCGTTCTCCGTGCGCGGAAACGACGTCAGGGGCAGCAGGTGATAATGCCGCAGGTAGCGCCCGACGATCCGCCGCGCCGCCGCCTCGGCTGCCCGCGATAGGCCGCCGCCGGCGATTTCCAGCGCAACCACCAGTTCGCCCGCCTCGGTCGGGCTCGTCACCGCGACCAGGGCCGCGTCCGCGATACCGCCAATCGTTTTGAGCTCGTCTTCGATGGCGTGCGGCGCGATCTTGATGCCGCCAATGTTCAGCATGTCGTCCGCCCGGCCGAGCACAATGAGCTTCCCGGGTTGCGGAATCATGCCGGCATCGTTGGTATGGTACCATCCATCCACGAACGCGGCGCGCGTCGCCTCCGGGTCGTTGTAGTAGCCGTCGACCATGGTGCTGGTCTTAGCCTGGATCACGCCGATCGAGCCGATCGGCAGCTCGGCGCCGGCGTCGTCAACAATCCGGACGGTCGCGCCAGGCACCAGCGTGCCGACGTCATCATCGCCAACGACACTGATGCGATTCGTTTCATTGGACGCGTAACTGGCCATCACGTGGGCGCCGATGCGTTCCCGCACCAGCC
>JAFEFW010000490.1 GCA_018240405.1 Pseudomonadota bacterium | reverse complement strand
GGCGCCGCTGATCGACACGCTACCCTCGGCACCGGCCTTATCGCCGATGAAGGCGCCGTCGCTGGTGACGGAGCCGCCGGCGGTGATGGACAGTGAGGCTGTGCCGCCCTGTGCGATGGTCAGCACATTGCCGGCTTTCAGCCACGATCCGGCGTCGCCGACCGTCAAGCTCGCCTTGCTCTTCGCCGGCTCCGCCAGGATCAGGTCTGTGGCAACATCCACCGTACCGCCGTGACCGATCGCGATGGTGCCGGTGCCGGCGTGGCCGACGCTGAGGAACTCGGCGACGCGCCAGGATGAGCCGGCGCCGTCCACCGTGACAGTGCCCTTTGACCCGGCCAGGAAGGCGCCGACCAAGCCGGTGCGGCTTGAGACGCTACCGCCCGACAGGATGCGCATGGTGCCGTCGCCGGGATCGCTGCCGCCCTCCAGATTGGCGCCCACGGCCAGGTAGTCGGTGGTGGTGACCTGCGCCTTGTCGGACACGGTCAGTGTGCCCTTGCCGGCGGTGCCAACCGTGATCCGGTCGCCGACGTTCCAGACCGATTGCGCACCCGTGACCACGACGGTGCCGTCAGAGCCCTTTTCGGCGCCGATTTGGCCGAAGCCGCCGGTGTAGACCGAGCCGCCCGCGCTGATTTCCAGATAGCCGGTCCCGCCTCGGCCAACCGCCATGACCTTGTTGACGAACACCTTGCTGCCTGAACCGCCGACGGTGGCCGTGCCGGTGCTGCCGAGGTCATTCGCCAGGGTCAGGAAGAGGCCGGTTGTGACGCTGGCGCCATTCTCCACGCTGAGCGTGCCGTCGCCCTGGTCGCCGATCGTGACCGAAAACAGCGAGAACAGGCTTGATCCGGCGCCGTCAACGGCAATGGTGGCCTGAGCCGAGCTGCCGATCCCGATGTCAACGGCGCCGCTATACACATTGAGGCTCGCACCGTTCTCAATGGTCAGTTCAGCGCGGCTGGCATTACCAACCGCCATCGCGAGGGCGCCGAAACTATCGAGCTTTGACCCTGCGCCGGTCAGCGCGACGGTGCCTTTGCTGAAATCCTGCAAGCCTAGCGTCAGGAAGTCGCCGACGCGGACGCTGCCGCTGTTGCGAACGATCAGTTCGCCTGTCGCGCCCTGGCCGTCGGCGACGGTCAGCGCGTCCGCAATGTTCAGCGACGAGCCGGCGCCATCGACGGTGACCGTGCCCAGGCTGACGACGCCCGCCCCGACAATGACCGCTTCCCCGACGGAGACGCTGCCACCATTGGTGATCGCCAGCGTGCCGTCGCCGTCGTTGCCGGCGATCAGCGCCTTTGTCACGTCGAGTTTGGAGCCGCTGCCATCGACGGTCAGGGAGCCCGTGCCGCCAATCCGGTCTCCAATCCTGACAGCGCCGCCTGCGTTGACCTTGCCGGCGCCGCTGATCGACAGGCTGCCGGCGTGCTGGTCGCCGACCACCAACTCGGATGTCGTGTGAAGGCTGCCGGCGTTCTGGATCGCCACGGTTCCGGCGCCATCCACACCGATAGCGACGTAACCGGTGGCGTCGATGGTGGACGTGATGATCTCGACGTTGCCGTCAAGCACGGCCGCGACGGCACCGCCGCCGCCGCCGGGCCCGCCGTTCAGCGTCAGTGTGGCGCCCAACATCGCCGAGACAAAGGCGTTGGCACCGGTGGATTGAAGCCACGCTGCGCTGACACTGCCGTAGTTGCTGATCGACAGGAACGCGCTGCCGCTGCCGCCGCCGTTGGCGACAATTGAGCCGGTGGCAGCCAGCGCCGAACCGCTGCCAGAGATTTCGGCAAGACCAATGCCGCTGGACCCGGCGCCGATGGCGACGTCAGTGGCGGAAACAGAGCCGCCGCTGTCAATGGAGAGCGAGCCGAGGCCCTGCTCACCGACAAACAGCCCGTCCGTCACGTCCAGCTTTGAGCCGTCGCCAGAAACCTGGATCGTGCCATCGCCGGTGGATTGCTTGCCGATCGAGGCGAAGCTGCCGGCTGTGACATTGCCGCCGCTGGTGATCGATAGCCTGCCGGTGCC
>JAFEFW010000048.1 GCA_018240405.1 Pseudomonadota bacterium | reverse complement strand
GAGGCACTCAGATGCATCGTCGCCGGGATCGTAACCAGATCAATATTACTTGTGATAATTACGGGATTATTGTCAATAGTACGTAGGGAGAAGGATTCTATGCCTGAAGTTGTGCTGCGCTTTTCTTCCCGCCACGCCGTAGAGCATTCCGTCGCTATGGTGTTCAGCGTGCTTCGACCTCCGGCAGGCGGATGATGATCGGCTCATAGCCCAGCGCCTTTACGAACCGCACCAGATCGGCGGAGCGCAGCGTGGTGGAGGCGGCGTTGTGCAGCGGGTGGTAGTTGACCCACTCGGACTCCAGCATCTCCTGGTCCAGCACCACCGTGACCCGGCGGTCGCGGTCGTTGATCAGGCCGAACGGTGTTACCGATCCGGGCGTCAACTCCAGCACCTCGGCCAGCAGTTCCGGGCGGCCGAAGGAGAAGCGGGGGGCGGCCAGCAGCTTTTCCAGCCGGTTCAAGTCGGCGCGTTTCTCGCCGGGCATCACCACCAGCCAGATGCCGCCCTTGCGGTCCTTGATGAACAGGTTCTTGCAGTGCAGCCCGGGGATCTTGTCGTGCCAGGCGCGGCCTTCCTCGACGGTGAAGATCGGCGGGTGCTCGATCGTGCTGTGCTCGATGCCAAGCTGGTCGAGGTAGGCGAACAGGTCTGCTGGGGTGGCGGCCACGGCGATCCGGCTGTTGAGGAGGGCAATGGCGCCGGTGTGCGGGATGGGACGGCTTGGGTCAAGCGGCTCCGCGCGGGGCTGATGCGCTGATCGGCACAAGCGTCCCGCATAGGCCTTGATCCATGTTTGGCTCCCGCTTTCACCGCCAGGCCGCGACGTCGCCATGACCTTGGTCGTTCGGCTGGAGCGTTCCTCAGCCGTGCCGAATTCGCCCCGGACCTGCTGGCGACTTTGCGGCCTGGCGGTGGAAGCTCGCCTCCCGCCGCACCCGGGTTGCGATCGACGGCACGACCATCGCCCGGCACCGCTTACTTCAGCAGCTTCTCCACCCATGATTCGACCGCATCGCCGCTGCCCATGTCGGACTGCACCAGGCCGTCGATCATGAAGGTGGGCGAGACGTGGATGCCGTTCTGCCGAGCGTAGCGGCAGTGCCATTTGATTTCGCGGTCGAGATCCGGGATGTCGAAGGCTTCGGCGACCTGCACCCCGCTGTAGGACTCGATCCGGCGGATAATGTCGTTCGGGGTGGCGTCCATGTTCGGGCCGCGGGCGTGGCGCTCGAACTCGAATTCCTCGCGGTGCGCGCCGACCGCCGCCATGACGCGCTTCGCCGCTTCCTTGCCCTCGGGCAGCGTCGAGGCCGCCAGAATGCAGCGGGTGATCACGCCGGAATACATGTGCCAGGGCTGCGACTGCAGCCGGATCTTCAACGTCATGCGGTCCTCGCCGGCCTGTGCCAGCAGCGCATCGAACTTGCCGAAGGCGCGCACCGAGAACGGGCAGGTCGGCTCCAGGAAAGCCTCAAACACGCGGGGGCCGTGGCCCCAGACGAGCGGATCGGCGCGCCAGGTCTGTGTCATGCGATGCGTCCCTTGCCGGATGTTCCGGCAGTCGTCCGGCAGCCTCCGGTCCAAGTCAAGCCGGCGGTCTTGCTTCCGCCGCGCCCGCGTCCGACATCTGTGCGCAGGAGGGGCGGGATGTCTGACACCGCGATCGAGGCCGGGCCGGTGCTGGAGCGGATCGAGGCGCGCCTCGACCGGATGGATCTCGCGCCTGAGGGGGTGATGCGGGAGGCTGGGCTGCCGGCGGATTTCCTCGACCGGTTGCGCGCCGGCAAGGCGCCGGTGCCACGGGGGCAGAAGCTGGTGCGGCTGGCGGAGGCGCTGGGCACGTCAGTGTCCTATCTGGTCGGCCTCGACCCCGATACGGCGCCGCCGACCGAATTGCTGCAGGAGGGCCAGGGCACACTCGGCCTGCTGGCGGGCGATGAGGAGGCGCTGCTGCGCGCCTATCGCCGGCTGGATGTGGCAAGCAAAGCGGCGGCGCTGCATGTGCTGCTGAAAATGGCGGGGCCGGAACCGGAGCCGGAAGCGTCACCGCGTGCGCGCAAGGGCAAGCGCTGAGATGGCAGACGCGGAGGTCACGATCCGGCGGTATGCGGCGGCGGACGCCGCAGCGGTGCGGGACCTGTTCGTGCGGGTGAATCGGGCGCTGGCGCCGCCGGGCATGGCCGAGGCGTTCGAGGCCTATATCACGCTGTCGCTGGCGCAGGAGATCGACCACATCCCGCAGTACTATGGCCGTCCCGGCTGCGGGTTCTGGATCGCGCAGGACGCGGGTGGCGACCTGTTGGGCATGTTCGGGTTGGAACCGGCCGGTTCGGGCGCGGTGGAACTGCGGCGGATGTACGTGGCACCTGAGGCGCGCCGCCGCGGCATTGCACGAGCGATGCTGCAGCGTGCGGAGCAGGAATGCCGCGCCTTGGGCTACGCCACGCTCGTGCTCAGCACCGCCTCGATTCAGACCGCGGCGCTGGCGCTGTATCGCGGGGCCGGCTACCGGCAGGTGCGGGTGGAGACGGCCGATGCCGCCAGCAACAAGACGGTCGGCGGTGGGATGACACGCTTCCATTTTGAGAAGATGCTGCGTCCGCACGTAGTGTCGCTCGGGTGAGAAGCGACACCGGTCTGGTCATGACGCCGACCAGGAGGAGGAACGCATGTACACGCTGTATTACGCCCCCGGGACCTGTGCCCTCGCCACCCATATCGCATTGGAAGAGGCCGGCGCGCCGTATCGGGCGGAGCGACTGGATTTCGGCGCCGGCCAGCAGCGCAGCCCGGACTATCTGAAGGTCAACCCCAAGGGCCGCGTGCCGGCGCTGGTGACGGAGCAGGGCGTGCTGACCGAGACCCCGGCACTGCTGGCCTTCGTCGCCCAGGCCTTCCCTGCCGCGCGCCTGGCCCCGCTAAACGACCCGTTCGCCTTCGCTCGAGTGCAGGAGATCAACAGCTATCTGTGCTCGACGGTGCACGTGGCGCATGCGCACAAGATGCGCGGCACGCGCTGGACGGATGACGCGGCGGCGATCGAGGCAATGAAGCGGAAAGTGCCGGAGACGATGGGCGCGTGCTTCGACCTGATCGAAGCCGAGATGATCCGGGGGCCGTGGGTGATGGGAGAGGCGTACACCATCTGCGATCCGTACCTCTACACGATTGCCCGCTGGCTGGAGGGTGACAGCGTCGATGTGGCGCGGTTCCCGAAGGTGCAGGCGCATATGGCGCGCATGGAGGCGCGGCCGGCGGTGGCAAAGGTGCTGGCGACGCAGGGGTAGGGAAGGCAGAACCGCGCCAGGGAAAGCGTGGACAGGCAAGTCGATGTGGCGAGCCGCAGGGAATCAGGATTGCCGTTTAAATAGGCTCAGAGACAGGCTGCGTTTTGTGGTTGACCTGCCCTTGCCCTAACGCGCGTATCGACGGAAGCAGCAGACAATGATTGCGGTGACGGATGAATGCTGAAGCGGCGCCCGCAGCGCGAACAGTTGCAAGCGCGTCGAACGCCCAGGCGTGCGAGCGACAGAAGTTCCTCAGCTTCCTGAAGGAATTGCTCTGCCTGCGATGTCACCGCCGCACGCCGTCGTGCCGGATTTCCCGCATCAGCGGCGACGTGTCCCCATAGGTGCATCTTGGCTCAGCCATACAGACAGTAGGTCACATCCACTCAACGATAACGAATGCTAAGCGCTTATATTGCTTGTTCCAGCCAGTTGCGTCAGACCCCTCACCCCACCAGCGCCTGATACACCAGCCCATTCACCAGCACGCGCAGCCGCCGCCGGTGCTCGCCGGGCACCTGCGTCATGAACACCACGGTCAGATCCTCCGCCGGATCGGCCCACCACAACGTCCCATAGGCGCCGTTCCAGTAGAATTCCCCCAGGCTCCCGTTCAGCGTCCCCGGCCGAGTCCGCACCGCGACGGTCAGGCCGAACCCATACCCATCCGAGTTCGGGTCCAGCGCCTCAATCCCGTTCACCATATCCGGCGTCAGGTAGTCGCTGCGCATCGCCTCCACCGTCTTGCGGCCCAGAATGCGCGTTCCGCCCAGCGCGCCGCCGCCCAGCAGCATCTGTCCGAAGCGCAGGTAATCCAGCGCCGTCGAGGCCAGCCCGCCGCCGCCGCACTCGAACTTCAGCGCCTTGGCGCGGTCCGGCACCTCCTGCGGCGCGCCGGTATCGGGATCGCGCGGCAATGGCCGGCACAGCCGGCCTAGCTTCGCCGCCGGCACCTGGAATGTCGTATCCGTCATGCCCAGCGGGCCGAACAGCCGCTGCTGCAGGAACGCGCCCAGCGTCTGGCCGCTCAGCGCCTCCACCACCATGCCGATGACGTCGATCGACAGCCCGTAATCCCATACGGTCCCGGGCTGGTACAGCAGCGGCGCCTCGGCCAGCGTCCGGCGGAACCCGGCGCTGTCCAGCGTCGCGCCCGCCGCGTTCGACGACAGCGGATACAGCGCATGCACCGCCGTCGTGCCGCGTCCACCATAGGTCAGGCCGGAGCTATGCCGCATCAAATCCAGCATGGTGATCGACCGCACCGCCGGCACCGTTTCGATCGGTCCGGACCCGGCACGCACCCGCTCATTCAGCACCGCCACGCGCCGGTTGCCGAGTTCCGGCAGGAACCGCTCGACCGGGTCGCCCAGGCCCAGCCTGCCTTCCTCCCACAGCATCAGCCCCGCCACGCCGGTCACCGGCTTGGTCATCGAGGCGATGGCGAACAGCGCGTCGCGCGGCATCGGCGTGCGGTCGTCGGGGCCCAGGAAGCCCACCGCCTCATGCAGCGCCAGGCGGCCGTGGCGGGCGATGGCGATCACCGCGCCGGGCATGCGTCCTGCCTCCACCTCGGCACGCAGCGCCGGCACGATGCGGCCAAGCCGCTCTGGCGCGAAGCCGAGGGACGCCGGGTCCGTGGGGACAAGCGGGGTGGCAGATGTCTGATCCTGGGTCATTGGGGCTCCTCCCGGTGGCGCGGTGCGAAGGCTGTTGGAGCAGGGCGCCCGGGTCAATCCCGGCGGTTGCGCTAACTGGAACGAAATGGTTTGATCCGCCCCGAGGCTGGCGCGAGCCCGGCCGTCAGGGAGGATTCACTATGCGACGTCGCACCGTTCTGTCGGCGGGCCTGTCCGCCGGCGCGTTCGCCGTACTGCCGAAGCTCGGCAACGCCGCCGATACGATCAAGATCGGCTTCCCGATGGCCCTGTCCGGGCCCGGTGCGCTCTATGGCCAGCCCATCACCCGCGGCGCCGAACTCTGCGTGCAGGAGGTCAACAATGCCGGCGGCCTGCTCGGCCGCAAGCTGCAACTGATCCCGCGCGATACCAAGGCGAACGCCGACGAAGCGGTGCGCGTGTCACGCGAACTGGTGCTGAAGGACAGCGTGGATTTCCTCGTCGGCTCCTTCACCTCGGCCGAGGCGCCGGCGGTGTCGGTGATTGCAAAGGAAAACAAGATCCTGCTGGTGGTGCCCGGCGCCAAGACGATCCAGTTGACGGACGAAAAGAACATCCATCCCTACGTCGTGCGCGTGGCGCCGACGACTGATATCGAGGGACGTTCCGCCGCCACCATGATGGCAAAGCTGCCGGTCAAGCGCATCGCCACGATCGTCCCGGACTATGCCTATGGGCGCGACATCGTCGCCTCGTTCACCGCCTACCTGAAGACGTTGCGGCCAGAGATCGAGATCGTCGACCAGCAATGGCCGAAGCTGGGCCAGGCGGATTTCAGCCCGTTCATCACCGCGCAGCTTAGCAAGCAGCCGGACGGCGTGTTCAGCGCGGTCTTCGCCGGCGACTTCGCCAGCATGGTGAAGCAGGCCAAGCCGCTGGGTTACTTCGACACCATCAAGAACAATTTCGTCGGCGCCGGCGAGACCGGATCGATCGAGGTCACCCGGTCGCTTGGCGCCGACTACCCGGTGGGCATCATCGCCAACACCTACGACCCGGTGATCTGGCCGAATGCGCCGGCTGCCTACAAGGAGTACGCCGCTCGGATCAAGGCGTATACCAAGGAGGAGTTCCAGCCCTCCTGGTGCATCGTCGGCTACACCGCGCTGCTGTGCTTCGTTGCGGGCGTAAAGAAGGCCAACAGCTTCGACACCGACAAGGTCGCCAAGGCGATGATCGGCATGACGTTCGACACCCCGATCGGGCCGCAGACGATCAGAGCAAAGGACCAGTCGGCGAATCGCGGGCAGTTCTGGGGGAAGATCGTCAAGACGCCAGACTATCCGTTCGCGATCATGGCGGAGCCGGCCTATATCGATCCCACGCCGTTCATGGGCTGAGCCAGGCTCGTGGGTTTTCGCGTTCTTCAGGCGGCCGAGCGCCGCTGTGTTCCGCTTGCGCCGGTCACAACGACCGGACGTGGGCGGCTGCATCGTTCCTTCTCTCGCCATGTCGGGCGAAGACCGGCATGCGCTCACGGTGGTGCGCTCCTGTTTCCCGTGTCATGGTCGGCCTGCGCCGATCATGACGGAATTGGTCGGAGCACCGCCAAGGGTGGCGCTGTTACGTCATGGTCCGGTTTGTTCAGGCCAGCGGCGGCAGTACTTTGCCACCGGCAGGTCGCTCCCCGGCAGGCCCTGACGAGCAGACGGCCCATCCACCGCATACGTCCGGGCTGATCCGCCATGGAACTGCAATTCATCTTCAGCCAGTTCCTCAGCGGACTGACCACGGCGATCTTCCTGTTCCTGATCGCGTCGGGCCTGTCGCTGGTCTTCGGCGTGCTGCGCGTGCTGAACTTCGCGCACGGGACGTTCTACATGCTGGGCGCCTATATTGCCTGGCAGGTGGTGCACTGGCTCTCACCCTCGAAGGAAGCCTTCTGGCCGGCCGCGCTGCTGGCCGCCGGCGCCATCGCCGTTCTTGGCCTGCTGGTCGAGCGGCTGATGTTCCGCTACCTCTACGATAAGGAGGAGCTGTACCAGCTTCTCTTCACCTACGCGCTGGTGCTGATCCTGGGCGACGCCGCCAAGATCGTCTGGGGTACGGAACAATTGTCGGTAACCCGCCCGCCGGTGCTGGAAGGCAGCCTGCGGGTCATGGGCACGCTGATCCCGGAATATAATTTGTTCGTTATGATCCTCGGCTCCGCCATCGCCGTCGGCTTCTGGGTGATCCTGACCCGCACCGGCGTCGGGCGGATGATCCGAGCGGCGGCGATGGACCGGGAGATGCTGGGTGCGCTGGGGGCGAATGTCGGCTGGCTCTACACCGGCGTCTTCGTCGTCAGTTCCTTCCTCGCCGGCCTGTCGGGCGCGCTGGTCACCCCGATCAAGGCGATCGTTCCGGGTATGGACGTCGAGATCATCGTCGAGGCGTTCATCGTCGTCGTCATCGGTGGCCTGGGTTCGTTCTGGGGCACGTTCCTCGGCGCGCTGATCTACGGGCAGGTGTTGTCCTTCGGCATCCTGATCTTTCCGCGCTTCTCGATCTTCTCGGTCTTCGCGCTGATGGCGGTAATCCTGATCGTCCGGCCCTGGGGCCTGCTGGGGAGGCCACTGCGGTGAGCCGTTCCCTGTTCGACCGCATCCCTTGGGTGTTGGTGATCTTCATCATCGCGCTGGGCATTCCCTGGCTCGGTTCGAAATACTACACGTTCCTGGCAACGCAGATCGCGATCCTGTCGCTGTTCGCCGTCAGCTATAATCTGCTGCTGGGATCAGCGGGTTTGGTGTCGTTCGGTCATGCCGCCTATTTCGGACTGGGCTCCTACGCCTGCGGCCTGCTGATGAAGGAACTGGGCGTGCCGTTCCTGATCGCCCTGGCCGCCGGCGGGCTGATGGCGGCGGCGTTTGCCGCGGGATTCGGCTTCTTCTGCGTGAGGCTGACGAAAATCTACTTCTCCATGCTGACACTGGCCTTCGCGCAGATCGTCTGGGCGATCTGTTTCCAATGGAACGAACTGACCGGCGGCGACCAGGGCATCTCGCCGATCCCGTATCCGGGGCTGAATTGGCTGTCCTCGGTTCCTGGGTTGGATGGCTTCCGCGTCGGCGACTATTTCTACTTCGTGGCGCTGGCCGTCGTCGCGCTGTGCATTGCCGCGCTGCACCGGATCAGCGTCTCGCCCTTTGGACGGATGCTGATGACGATCCGGGAGAATCCGGAGCGCGCCTCGTTCATCGGTGTGAACGTCAGAGCCTATGAACTGGCGGCGTTCATTGTGGCGGGCGGCTTTGCCGGCATCGCCGGCGCCCTGTTCGGCATCTTCAACCGCGGCGTCTTCGCCGACTTCCTCTACTGGCCGAAATCGGCCGAGGTGCTGATCATGACCATCCTGGGTGGCATGAACTATTTCTGGGGCCCCGTGGTGGGCACCGGGATGCTGGTGGTGCTGAACCAGCAGATCACCGCCTACACCGAATACTGGCCGCTGGTGCTGGGCACCATTCTGCTGGTGTTGCTGTTCGCCTTCCCCGGCGGCTTGCTAGGCGCCCTGCATGCCGGATGGACACGCCTGCGCAGCGGCGGGCGGGGAGTGCGTCCCGGTGCTTGAAATCGTCAACGTCACCAAGCGCTTTGGCGGCTTCCTCGCCGTCAACGACGTCAGCCTGACGGTGAACCGCCAGCAGATCGCCGCCGTGATCGGTCCGAACGGCGCCGGCAAGTCCACCTTCTTCAACCTGATTACCGGCTATCTGCAACCGACCGCCGGGCACATCAGGCTGAACGGGCACGACATCACCGGGGTCGCGCCGCACAAGATCTCATCCTACGGCATGGGCCGGTCGTTTCAGCGCACCAACATCTTTCCCAAGCTGACGGTGTTCGACAACATCCAGGCTGCGTTCCTGGTGCATCGCGGCCGCGGCGGCAATTTCTGGTCGCGTGCCGACCGGTTCTACCGCGACGAGACCGAGGCGCTGCTGCGGCAGATCGGCCTGCTGGACCAGGCCGACACCGTCGGCGGCACACTGTCCTATGGCAACCAGAAGCAGTTGGAACTCGGCCTGGCCCTGGCGTCCGACCCGACGCTGCTGCTGCTGGACGAACCCACTGCGGGCATGTCGGCGAACGAGACGCATGATGCCATCCGCCTGCTGGAGCGCATCGCCGGCGAGCGCGAACTGACCCTGCTGTTCACCGAACACGACATGGAGGTGGTGTTCTCCATCGCGCAAAAGATCGCCGTGCTGCACCAGGGGCGGAAGATTGCCGAAGGCACGCCGGCCGAGGTCAGGGCCGATCCCGAAGTCCGGCGCATCTATCTGGGGCATCACTGATGGCCGCGCTGCTTCAGGTCGAGAACCTGCACACCGCCTACGGGCTCAGCAAGGTGCTGTTCGGCATCTCCGCCGAGATCGACGCCGGCGAGTGCGTCGTCCTGCTCGGTCGCAACGGCGTCGGCAAAAGCACGACGATCAAGTCGATCATGGGGCTGCTGACGCCGGCGCAGGGCAGGGTGGTCTGGAAGGGCCAGGACATCACCGGCTGGGCACCGCATCGCATCGCCCGCGCCGGCATCGGCTTTGTACCGGAGGACCGGCGCGTGTTCCCGGAACTGTCGGTGTGGGAGAACCTGGACATTGCCGCCAGAGCGGCACGCCGGCCCGGGCACTGGACCATGGATGCCGTCTACGACCTGTTCCCGCAATTGGCGTCGATGCGGAACCGCATGGGCGGCTACCTCTCGGGGGGCGAGCAGCAGATGCTGACCATCGCCCGCACCCTGATGGGCAATCCGGAACTATTGCTGCTGGATGAGCCGTCCGAGGGCCTGGCGCCGCTGGTGGTGGACATGCTGCTGGAGAAGATCGGGGAGCTGAAGCGGGGGGGCCTGACAATCCTGCTGGCGGAGCAGGGTCTGGAGTTCTCGTTGGCGCTGGCCGACCGGGTGTACGTGCTGGAGAAAGGCACGGTCCGCCATTCCGGCCCGTCACGGGAACTGCGCGAGGACCGGGCGCTGGCCGATCGGCTGCTGGCTCTGTAGCGGCTACCGCCCGGTTTCAAGCCTTTTCGGCCCGGCCTGCGCTGCACGGCTGGGATGGCTGGGTTTCCGTGACAATTGCATCCGCCATCGGCTACCAACGCGGCACACCAAGGAGTGAGGTTGCCTTGACCCTGCGTCTGGCCGTCTGTGCCTGTCTTCTTGCAGGTCTCGCCGCCTGCGGGCCGAATTACTCGCCCGACACCTACGCGACCTCCGCCGTGCAGCAGGCGAATAAGGTCGAGCAAGGGGTCATCGTCGGCGTGCGCAAGGTCGGGGTCAGCGCGTCCGGCACCACCGGTACGGTCAGCGGCGCCGCGGCCGGCGGCATTGCCGGCGCGCAGGTTGGAATGGGCCCGATCAGCGCGCTGTCCGCGCTTGGTGGCTCCCTGATCGGTGGCGTCGCCGGATCGGCGGTTGAGCATGCCACGGCCGATACGGAAGCGTACGAATACATCGTCCGCAAGCCGGGCGGCGAACTGGTCAGTGTGACGCAGAAGGACAAGACGCCGCTCGCGCTGGGCCTGCATGTGCTGGTGATCGCGGGCAACCAGGCGCGGATCGTGCCGGACTACACGGTGGCGGCTGATCTGCCGCAGACGGCGGAGGACAAGCCGAAGCAACTGCCAGCGCCGGCGCCCGCGACCGTGGTCGCCGCGCCCCCGGCCGCCGCGGCAGCTGCCGCTCCCTCGCCGGTTGGCGATATGGCGACCACTCCGGCGAACGCGCCGTCGCCGCTGCCAGCGCCGGGTTCGGCTGCGGCTACGATCGCCAGTCCGGCCAGCGCCTCGGTTGCACCGGCACCCTCGGAGAGCAAGGCTGGCGGAAGTTGAACGGCCGGATGAGGCCGGGCGGTGCCGTTATGGGCCGCCGAACGGGCGCCTGCCGGCATCCGCCACTGTGATGTCACGTGGTAGGTGCGCTGGCGCCCGCCGTCGTTACCATCGCAACAATATGCATACTTTGGCGCTGGCTTGACACGGTGCGCGCAGCGCATCCACCGGTCTCCGCGTTTGCACCGCGTCACCTTTTCAATCGCCGAGACAGGCATGCAGTGGTCGGCGCTGCCAACACTGTTGGTCCGGACGTGCCCGCAACGGCCCCGGGTGGCGGACCTGCGCCCGCCACGATGCGCCGCAGCTACTTCTCCAACCGGTAGCTCCCGGTCTTTTTCCCCGCGGCCTGATAGATCCCGTCGGTTCCGATGTTGCCGGAGTTGGTCACCTCGAACTCGCCGGCCAGGCCGGCATATTTCCCGGTGCCTCCCGCCCATTTCCCAACCCAGCGCGCCGGCTGGCCAAGTCCGGTCGGCGCCGGCGTGGAGACCTCCTCAAACACCTGATCCCCTGTCCGGTCCGTATAAACGCAATAGGCGCGCATCTCCTGTGTCTTCGCGCCGCGGTCGATCAGCGTCACCACCTGGCAGCGCCCGGCCATGTTGTGCAGCAAGCCGCTGCCGGCATCGTTGACGGCGGTCATCAGCGACACCCCAACCACGGCCTCGCGGTCCTTGCCATAGGGCACCGGCTTCGCCGGACTGGTGTTCACACCCGTATAGGTAATCGAGAAACGACCCTCCCGCGGCAGATCCTCGGCCAGGGCCGCTCCCAGTGGCAGTGACACAGCTGCCGTCAGCGCGGCCAATAAACATTTCCTCATCGAACGCTCCTTGTTGCATGACGGACCGCCCGGCGGCCGTCCGGTGGCAGCGTTTCCACACCGCGACATGGGACGTCCTGAAGACGAGCTGAAATAAGCTGTCGGAACGCTGAAATTGTGGGACGATGCAAGAAAAGGACATCAGGGGAGGACATGTCAGGCTCCGGACCGGCTCCGCCGTCCCCGGCCATCGTCCACATCGCCGGGTTCGTCATCGACCTTGCACGGGAGGAACTCCGCACCGCCACCGGCGTGCGCGTCGAGCTGCGCCCGCGTTCCTTCGCGGTGCTGCGCCTGCTGGCGGTGAACCCCGAGCGGCTGGTGACCAAGGATGAGATTATGGCCTCGGTCTGGGACGACGCGATCGTGACCGAAGACTCGCTGACGCAGAGCATTGCCGATATCCGACGTGCGCTTGGCGATGCCGACCGCCGCCTTATCCGGACGGTGCCACGGCGCGGCTATATGCTTGACGGAGCCACCGCGGCACCGTCCGATCCGCCGCGGCCTCCAGCGCCTGCTCGCAGCCCGACCTGGCGCGTGACCGCCATCGGCGCCGCGCTCGCCGCTCTGCTGGTGCTGCTGGCCGTCTTTAGCCCGTCGCCGGTGCAGACGCGGTGGGAGATGCCGCCCAAGACCCCCGATCGCCCATCGCTGGCGGTGCTCGCCTTCAAGCCCGGCATTCCCGGGCCGCAGAACGAGTTGGTCGCCATTGGTCTCGCCACCGAGATCATCAACGAGCTGGCGCGCAATCGCGACCTGAAGGTGATCGCTCGGGACTCCTCGTTTGCGCTGAGCGGGCGCGGCCTCAGCCCGCGCACGTTGGGCGAGCAACTGCATGTCCGCTACCTGGTCGACGGCACTGTGCAGCGTGTGGACGACCGGCTGAGCGTCGCGGTCCAGTTGATCGACACGCGCGATAACACCATCGCCTGGGCGGATGAGATCAGCGCCACCGCCGCGGATATCGGCACCCTGCAGCCCAAGGTGGCGAGCCGGATTGCCACCACCCTCCACTCCGGCATGCGTGAAACCGAGAAACATGCCGCGCTCGCCCATCCGTTGCATGACCTGGACGTGCATGCGCTGACGCTGCGCGGCCTGGCGCTGAAGCACCAGTTCAATGCCCAGGCGACGCGGGAGGGGCGGCAGGCGCTGCAGGAGGCGATTGCCCGCGATCCGGCCTACGCGCCGGCCTGGGCGTATCTCGGCTGGCTGAACATCACCGACATCCTGAACCAGTTCACCGGCGAGTGGAGCATGGCGCGAATCCACGAGGTCATCGCGCAGTTCAACAAGGCGATCGAGCTCGATCCTAATCTGCCCGTCGCTTATCAGGGGTTGAGCCGGACAGTGACTTTTACTGGCAACCTGGATGAGGCGCTGCGCCTGATCCGCCGAGCGGTGGAGCTCGGGCCGGGTGATGCGGACAACCTGCTGTTTCTGGGCACTGTGCTGCATCAGAAGGGCGATGCGGCGGGCGCCGTCCAGGCTGCCGAGGCGGCGATTGAGCTGAACCCGGTTCGGCCTGCCTATTATGGCCGGCACTACGCCGAGATTCTTTGGGGGGCTGGCCGCTACCAGGCCTCGCTTGATCAGGCCGAGGATTGCCTGTGGAAAGCGCCGAAATTTACGCATTGCGAGATATTCCGCATCCTGGATCTGGTGGCACTTCGCCGTCTGCCGGAGGCAAGCGCGGCCTGGCAGTCCGCTGTTGGCCGGATGCCGCATTTCGAGCAGGTCGTGCAGTCGATCGTTCCGGTTCCGGAGGGGTTGGCGGCGCGCTATGTCACCGACCTGCGGGCGGCTGGATGGGCCAGCGGGACGACGGCGGTGTCGCGCGCGAATGCGCGGCGACCGTAGCTGTCGTTTCTGGAAGGTTAACCACGAAGTCACAAAAACACGAAGAGACTGACTAGGTCTGGCTCCAGCCTGAAGCCTCTTCCTTTCGCTTGAGCGGCTGCCCGACGGCGGAAGCGGACGCGCGGGCCAGGGCCTTCCGTGCATGACGGCGACGGTCGAGCGAACAGAGGCGCCGGATTAGGCTGGTGTCCGCGGCCGGCCTGGGTAACTCACCGCCAAGGGCCGGGCGCCAGGTGGTCGGGGGAGCCGGAAACACCCGTGGTGTGTCCGTGGCACTCCACGCGAACGATCAACGCCTTGGCCGCCTTGGCGTTGAAAGCGGGCCTCTCCATCATTCCTGACCTCAGACCAGTCGTAAAATGCATGATCACACAACGCTGCGTCCGGGCGATGGCCCTGATACGCTGGTGGACAACTGCCTGGCGCCCCCGGCGCCACTGGTGCACCGGTGTTGGCGTAGGGGCGCCGCTCCGCTAGCCTCATCCTTTCGACATAAGGGGAGGCAATCATGCTGTTCGGCGGCGCAATGTTTTTCACCGACTATTCCATGACCGCACCCGACCTGGCGCGGGCGTTGGAGGAGCGTGGCTTCGAGTCCGTCTGGGCCCCGGAACACTCGCACATCCCACTGTCGCGCAAGACGCCGTTCCCTGGCGGAGGTGACCTGCCGAAGCAGTACTACGACGCGATGGACCCGTTCGTCGTGCTCGCGGCGGCGGCGCAGGTGACCAAGACCATCAAGCTGGGCACCGGCGTACTGCTGGTGCAGCAGCGCGACACCATCCAGACCGCCAAGCTGGTCGCCTCGATCGATCAGGTCAGCCAGGGCCGCTTCCTGTTCGGCGTCGGCGGCGGCTGGAACCAGGATGAGATGGAGAATCATGGCACGGTCTACGCCTCGCGCTTCAAGCGCATGCGTGAGTCGATCGAGGCCATGAAGGAAATCTGGACGAAGCAGCACGCCAGCTACCACGGCGAGTTCGTCAACTTCGACCCGATGATCGCCAATCCGAAGCCGGTGCGGAAGCCCTATCCACCGATCCATGTCGGTGGCGCGTTCCCGCAAGGCGCACGCCGGGCGATCCGTTACGGCGACGGCTGGATTCCGACGGCCCGCGGCGACCTTCTGGAATATCTGCCCAAATTCCAGGAGATGGCAAAGGAAGCCGGGCGCGATCCAGCCTCGATCGAGATCAGCTCCTTCGGTCTGGCCGAGGATGCGGACCGGGTGAAGCGCCTGGCCGATGCAGGCGTGGCACGCGTCGTGCCGATGTTCCCGCCGGAGAAGGCGGACACGGTGATGCCGATGATCGACCGTTGGGCAGCGATCATCCGGTCCGTCAACGGGTAGCCAGGGTGCGCCATCGGCGTCCGGGCCGTCCGGGTTGTTCCGGCCATGACAGCGTCATGACCGGACTATAGTCGGCGGTCGGGCGGCGATGGTGCGGCGATTCATCGCAATCTGGCTGGCCCTGGTCTTGGCCTACGCGGCGCCAGGGCAGGCTGGATCGCCGACACGCCTCCGAGCTGTCGAGGTCGTCGGTACTGTGTTGCGCGCCGAACTATCCGACGGCCGCATGATCCAGGGGCGGGAGCTGGAAGGTGCGGTGATCGAGGTGGTGCTGCAGGGGGAGGCCGGCCCCCAGCGTGTGCGCTTCGACAGGATCATTGCCGATCCTGACGACCCCGGCGGCGAAATTCTGCTGTATGACATGACACGGCTCGATCCGCAGGGCGGTCCCGCGAGGCCGCTGTGCGAGAATGCGGTTGCCGGCGGCCATTGGGCCTTCCCGCTGCGCGGCCGCTGGGACAGCGCCGGACGCCATGTGTCGGATCAGGGCTGGACGCTGACTTGCGCGGGGGACGCGCAGGGCAAGTGCGTCCGCTTCGGCTACAAGCCTTGGAAGACGGTGGGTGGCGTGTCGCTGGCGCCCTACCACCAGGCCTGCATCCGCATGGTTCGCGCTGATTATTGCGGCAACCAGGGCACCACGCGCGACGGCATGCTGATCGATGTCTACGACCGGATCGTCATCCAGCCGCGCGACACCGCGCGCAGCGATCTGACCTTCGAAGCGGCCTGGGGACCGGAGGGGGCGGTCTGCGTCGCCCATACCCGTGTGCCGCAGAATATGACGTTGGAGCGGCTGGGGATGGTCTGTCCCCGCCTGCGGGGACGACTGGGCGCCGCCGCGTGTCCGGAAAATCTTGCCATTTCCGGCCAGATGGGTGAGGCTTTGCTATTCAATCGTTCGCAATAGCAGGAGGCTGGGATGAAGGCTTGGCACGTGGCCGCCGCGACGACCCTTGCACTGACTATTGGCAGCGCGGCGCACGCCGAGTGTGGTGGCGAGCAGGCCGCCATGAAAATGGCGATGGCCCGGCCGGGGACAGGCGCCGTCGCCACCAACGGCGTTTCGCTGAACAGGCTTTCGGCCAACAAGCTGGCGACCAACAAGCTCTCGGCCAACAAGCTGGGGCTCAACAAGCTCGGCGCCAATCGGATTGCGCTGAACGGCAGCCGAGCCGGGTCGGGCGCGGTAGCCGAGGTCCCGGCGATTCAGCTGCCGGACGGCACACGCATCTCCCGTTAGATCGGCGCGTCCCACCCTTTGCCTGGCCTGCGGCAGGCCAGGTATCGGATCGCTTGAAGTCTTGATTGTTTGATACCCGGAACAGGAGGCTCAACCCAATGAGGATGTGGCACATTGTTGCAGTTGCGGCGCTGGCGGTGATGTTCAGTGGCGCGGCGTTGGCGCATTGCGGCGGCGATCATGCGACGCCGACCAAGACTAGCGCCGTTGGCACTGCATCGGTCAGCCACTTTGCCTGACAGCCGACAGCCTGGTGAGTGAGCGCGGGCAAAGCGGCTGTAGCCGCTGGGTTGGGTCGGCCAAGACCAATTTTCGGAACAGGAGGCGTGTGATGAAGACGTGGCATATCCTTGTGGCGATGGCCTTTGTGTTGGCGGTCGGTGCCGGCGCCGCACGGGCGGAATGCGAGTATGAAAAGACGCCGGCAAAGACGAGCTCGCTTACCGCCCCGGCACAAAGCAGCGCCTTTGCCTGAAGTGCGGCTGCCTGACCGGCCGGCCGCGCTGGCCACCCCGGTCAGCGGCGGGGGGACAACGTCGGACTCGGTGACATAGGCAAGTTGCTGACCGGCTTGATGTTTTCGGGTTGACACGCCGTCCGACCCCGCTATAACGCGCCCGACTGGCCGCCGGGGCACATATGTGCGCCAGCGGCCCGCTGCGTTTAGAACCACGAAAGTCCAACCCATGTTCGCTGTCATCCGCACAGGCGGAAAACAGTACCGCGTGACACCCAACGCGTTGCTGAAAGTCGAAAAGCTGGACGCCGAGGCCGGCGGTACCGTCACCTTCCACGACGTGCTCGCGGTGGGTGTGGACGGCAACCTGACCGTCGGTGCGCCGACCGTCGCTGACGCCGCGGTTACTGCCACCGTGATCGCGCAGGACCGCCTGGACAAGGTCATCATCTTCAAGAAGCGCCGCCGGCAGAACAGCCGCCGCAAGAACGGCCACCGCCAGCATGTCACCGTGCTGCGCGTCGGCGGCATCACGCTGCATGGCAAGACCTACACCAACGAGGCGAGCGCCGCTGCCGGACACAGCATTCCCACGACCGGCCACACCAACGCCGATGAAGTGCCGCCGGCCGCGCTGGACGCCGCCGAGTCCATGGGCATCGTCTCTGGTGAGGATCCGGCCGCCGTCGAAAACCAGGAACATCGGGGGTAATCCGCCATGGCACACAAAAAGGCAGGTGGCTCGTCCCGCAACGGGCGCGATACGGAAGGCCGACGCCTCGGCATCAAGAAGTTTGGCGGCGAGAAGGTGATCGCCGGCAACATCCTGGTGCGCCAGCGCGGCACCAAGTGGCACCCCGGCAAGAATGTCGGCCTGGGCCGCGACCACACCATCTTCGCTCTGGTCGACGGCACGGTGAAGTTCGCCCGCAAGTCCGAGGGCAAGGTGCACATCTCGGTGGAGCCGTTGCCGCTCGCCGCTGAGTAGCGCCGTCTCCCGATCTGTATCAAGCGGGGGTCGGCCTGTGCCGGCCCCCGTTCCGTTTTGGTAATCCGTTTATGAAATTCCTCGACCAGGCCAAGATCTACCTGCGCTCCGGCGACGGCGGCGACGGGGTCACCGCGTTCCGCCGCGAGAAATACATCGAGTTTGGCGGGCCGGATGGTGGTGACGGCGGCAAGGGCGGGGACATCGTGTTCGTGGCCGAAGCCAACCTGAACACGCTGATCGACTTCCGCTACACGCAGCATTTCCGCGCCAAGAAGGGTGGCAATGGCGCAGGGTCCGACAAGACCGGGGCAGGCGCGCCAGAGCTGGTCATCAAGGTGCCGCTGGGCACGCAGGTGCTGGCGGATGACCAAGAGACGTTGCTGGCCGATCTCGACCGCCCGGGTAAGCGCATCACTCTGCTGCGCGGCGGCGATGGCGGCCTGGGCAATGCGCACTTCAAGTCGTCGACGAACCGGGCGCCGCGCAAATCGACGAAGGGCTGGCCGGGCGAGGAACGCTGGGTCTGGTTGCGGCTGAAACTGATCGCCGATGCCGGCCTCGTCGGGCTGCCGAATGCCGGCAAGTCTACCTTCCTGTCCGTCGTTTCCGCGGCAAAGCCGAAGATCGCAGACTACCCGTTCACCACGCTGCACCCGCAGCTTGGCGTCATCCGCCTGTCGGCCACGGAAGAGTTCGTACTGGCCGACATCCCCGGCCTGATCGAGGGGGCGCATGAGGGCGCCGGGTTAGGTGACCGCTTCCTCGGCCATGTCGAGCGCTGCGCCGTGCTGCTGCACCTGATCGACGGCGCCGCCGGTAACGTCGTGGATGCCTGGCGCACCATCCGCGGCGAACTGGACGCCTACGGCCATGGGTTGGCGGACAAGCCGGAGATCATCGGCCTGAACAAGTCCGATGCCATGACACCGCGCGAGGCCTCTGCCCGGCTGGCGGCGCTG
>JAFEFW010000489.1 GCA_018240405.1 Pseudomonadota bacterium | reverse complement strand
GCCTCGCCGCCTGAACTGGTTGTCGGCAGGAGTGCCCAGTGTGCCAGAAATCCGGCATCTCCTGGCTCGGCTGCTGTTGAAGGCCATACCTGACATCCACTTCGTCCTTGCTTGGTCACGATGGCGACGGCGTCACCAGGCAGAAGCAGCAAAGGCACACTATCGGAACCAACAACAGGAAGCGCAACTGTAGTACTAAGCGTAGGATTTCGCCCTCTCCCGCAAACGACCCCCAGATGCCGCGCTGCTCGTCCGTTTGTGGAACTTCACTCTGCGGGTGGCGCTTTGACGTGCGTGAACATAGAGGCAGTCATGAAGCAGCTCATCGGTCTGCTGCCGCGACTTTGCTCGGAATCATGACGGCGGCATCGGCGCAGGTGGACCAGCCAGGAGCCGACTGGATCAGCGCGGATCAGGCCAAATCAAAGCTGATGGCGGCTGGCTATAGCAGCATAACCAAATTGAAGCCGATGATGGCCATCGGGAGAGGCAGCCCACCCAGCGCTGGGCTTCTTTCGCAGACTGCATCACAGCGTTGGCTTGAGTGGCGAGCAGTCTGATCGTTCTAGATACACATCAATCGGGCGGGGCGTTCGCAGCCTAACCCCGGGCCGCTGAAAGATTGCTGAAGTCGGCGATTGTCAAATTATAGAAGTCCCTCTCAACCCTCCGTTTGAAGACGCATCAACAGCCGCTCCAGCGCCTGGCCGCCGGCACCATCCTCATCGCAGAGCCGCCGCGGACCAGGCGCTCAGACCGCCCAGCCGCTCGATCCCCCAGGCCGTACGAGCCCGGGCTAGCGGCAATCCAGCGCGGCATGGCCCCGTTTTACCTCACGAGCTGAAGCCACCGATCAGCGAATGTAGATGGTAAAGATAAGTTTGTATCGGTATACACTCTATTTGTGACACAAGGCGGTAGAGACTGGGATGAGGAAGACGGCGATAGCCCGGACGATGCGTCCGACTGGCTGCGCCCGGTCTGGGCCGATGATGACGCAGACCTTGACGCGCCACCCCTACGCCGGCCTGTCCGTCCCCCTCCCCTGCTCCGGCCGGCGCGTGCCACAACGACGGCAACCGACACTCTGCTCGCTCCATTGGCTGCGGCCGCCGCGGCACTCGCGCGGCTCGATGCCCAGGCCGAAGCCGCCTCGCCGGCGGTGCAGCAAGGACTGATCGCCCGCCTCACCTATGCCGAGGCCGCCGGCTGGCTCGCTAGCCAGGGCGTCACCGCTCATCCGGTCAGTCTGGCTCTGCGCGACCGTGAGAGGGTGGGCCGTCGGGAACTCTGGCTGCAGCACAAGGCGCTGCGCCGTACGACGCCGGTCTGGGAAGAGGACGATGTCTGGCTGGCAGCGGACGAAAAGATCGGCCGCGCCCTGACGCTGGCCCGGTTGCTCGACCGCCTGCCCTCAGCCGACAATCCGTTGGTCGATCATACCCGTGCCGAAGCCTGGTTGGGGCCGCTGGGGCCGCAGGCCTGCCCCTTCGACGCCCATCGCTTCACCACCTGGCGGGCCGCCCACATGCCCGACGGGCGGCGGTCGGATCCGCGCCCTGCCCTGCTTCGTGCGGCAGACGCTGCCCTCGGCTGGATGGAGGGCGGGATCTCCGATGAGCCAGATGCGATCCAGGCGCTTGCTGTGGTGGCGCTATTGCTGAAGCGGATGGGTGCTGTTGAGGTCGTCCCACCTCCGCTGTGGGCTGCCTGGTCGGCGCTCTGCGCGCCGGATGATCCCGGCGTACTGCCGCGGCTGCGTGGCGACACTGCCGCCCGCCTTGCGCCGGACGGTGCCTCCTGGCCGCCGGTGTTCCTGCATCTCATGGCCGAGTCAGCCCGCGCCGGCAGTCGCATCGTGTCCGAACTGCGTGTCGCCGAAGCCGCCGGACTGGCGTTTGCGGCCGGCGAGGACAAACGCTCCCGGCTGCCTGCGACAGTCGATCTGCTGCTCCGTCAGCCGGTGCTGACCGCCCCTGCCCTCGCCCGGCGGCTGGACATCACCCCGCAGGCGTCGCTGCGGCTGTTTGCGCGTCTTGAGCAGGC
>JAFEFW010000488.1 GCA_018240405.1 Pseudomonadota bacterium | reverse complement strand
AGTGGTGGGACGTGCAGCGGTTTTGGTGCTGGTCTGTGTGCTCTTCCTGGACATGATCTGATCCTTTCGCTCTGCCGGGGAGGCTTGCGGGCCCCATGCCCGCGTTTCCGCCCCCTCGGGTGCGGTTTCTTCGGGCCGGGGCAGCGCGGACGCGGAAAGCCCTGAGGGCGGCAGTGGTGCGGGAGCGCAGCGACCCGGTGCCGTCCGAACCGGAGGCGTGCCGCTCTTGGGCGGCGCGGGGCTTGCAGTGGACGGCGACCGGCCCAAACCGCACGCATCCGAGGGGGCAAACGCGCGGCAGGGCTCGACCGCGATACTCGCTCAGAAAGGATCGATGGCCGTGGCCAGATCACTCGGGCCTGTCAGCGGCACGGCCCATGCCGTCACCGGGTTTTTACCTGCTGTTCCGCGATCAAGAGATTGAAGGCGCCTCTCTCCGCAGGGACAGCCGCCTACCCGTGCGGTCGGAGGGGATTCACGATCTCGGCAATCGGAAAGATTTAAGCGGGTACGGCCTATTCCGTTCGCGTGCCGACTGTGCAGCAATCATGAACCCAGGAGGAGGACGACGCAGCGTTCTGCCAGGCAGACGGAAACGCGGACGCCGAGGCGACATGGAAGATAACCAGTTCGACAGCAAGCAGCTCGTGTTCGACCTTCCCGGGCTCCGGGACGGAACGGCGCACCGCGGCCAGACGCATACGGCAGACCCGTATAAGGACGCGGAGCTTCGCCTTCGCGAAAGGGAAATTGCGCTCAAGGAGCGCGAACTCGAGGCAAAAGTTGAGGAGATACGCCGGTCGCGATTGACGAACCCGTTGGTCGTAGCGATCTTTGCCGCCGCCATAGCGGGCCTGAGTAGCGCCGTCGTTGCCTTTATCAATGGAACGGAGCAGCGAGCTCAGGACGAACGCCGCGCTCAACTCGACAGTACTCGGGAAACACAAAAGGCCAAGGCAGATCGAATACTGGAAGAGGGTAAAGCTGAAGCGGCCAGAATCCTCGAGATGATTAAAACAAACGAGCCGGACAAAGCCGCGGCGAACCTTTCGTTCCTTCTTGAAACCGGGCTGATTGCAGACGAGGAGCGTAGAAATAAACTGCGCATATTCTTGGACAATCGAAAGGAGGGGCAGGGGCCCTCCCTGCCGGCTCTTGGGCAGATTTTTGGTCCTACGCAGAAGTCTCTTTACATCATCTGCAAGATAAGGCCCGGGGAATGGAACGATGCCAGCGTCGTCAGCGATCTGTCAAAAGTAGGATTGCAAGCGAACGTTACGACCAACGGCCTCGCGGTAAGTCAGTTACTCGATCCCCAATCGGTCATGCACTACGCAACATCTGTGGAGTTAACGATTGCACGCAGGCGCCCCGACGAGGTGATGCTGTCATATCCGTATGACCAGCTTCGTACAGCACCAAATGGGACCGCGAAATCGGCTATCGCTTCGCTCAAAAAGTACTTCGTAGACCCGTCTTGCGTGAATTCGCCGCTGGTGGCCCACGATTGAAGCGAGCGCACGCCGTAATTACAGGGCCTCAAGCACTGAACCGGCAGGCCAAGCGAATGGACTGCCTGTTGTGTTCGATAAGATAGCCTGCCCCGGCGATGCGGCCAGGGCAGGTTCGTTGCGGCTCAGGCGGCCTCTCGCTGATCGTCGTCTTCGAAGGCTTGATCCGTGTCGGAGCCTTCGGCTGCAGGTTCCTCGGCATCAGCGTCGATCTGCGGCGTGAATGCTTCCGCCCATTCTTCCGGCGTCAGACGGAAACCGGCGCCCGGCCACACATAGGCGCCATCCTTGAAACGCGCGACGATCCGCTCGCGGGTATGTTTCGCCTTCGGCGCGAGATTGACATGCTCGGCCCGTGCGATGTTCTCCAGTGCGCTCCGCGACAGGCAGGCGAGAAAGGCCTCGCTCGCCATGTTGGGCAGGCGGGTCGTAGCGCCTATCGTCTCGCCGGCGATGCGCGCGATCGGCCCGCTGTGCGAACGATTTTCGCGGCAGGACAGAACGCCGATCAGCATCTTCCGCGCCGTCTGTCGCAGGCGGTCGGGATCGGC
>JAFEFW010000487.1 GCA_018240405.1 Pseudomonadota bacterium | reverse complement strand
ACTGTGCTTTTGCAGCTACGGCTCACGAGAATGGGAGCGGATGTATTGCGCTATGTTGGCGTTTTGTGACGCATCGGCGCCACTGCAACGGCTTGATCTTCAGAAGTTCGGCAGACCCGTGCCTAAGTGTCCTTAGTATTCTTGCTGCAGCCTAAGATTTCCAGGGATGAACGGACGTGTCTGACCAAGGCGGGAGCGACCGGCGGTGGCGTCCAATCGGCATCGATTTTTGCACATCGAGACGGTGGCCCGACCGCAAGCGCAGAGGGCCACCGCGACATGGCTCCCAGATGGCTCCGTCGAACCAGGGCACGATTCCACGCCCCAGTGCCAAGCCCCATTTCGGACCACGTTGCACGCCCGCCGCCCGTGCCGTCGGCAGACGGAGGTGACGAAACCCTCTTTCATCACCACCTGTACCGTGGCAGAACGTGAACATCCGAAGAACAGGGTCTCGGGTAGCGAAGGGGCAAAAGCGACCTTATGGCCGGCAACATCCACGTGCGTGGCGCGCGGGAACACAACCTGAAGAACATTGACGTCGTTATCCCACGCGACGCCCTGACGGTGCTGACCGGCTTGTCCGGGTCGGGAAAGTCCTCGCTGGCGTTCGATACGATCTACGCTGAAGGCCAGCGCCGCTACGTCGAGTCGCTGTCCGCCTACGCACGCCAGTTCCTCGAACTGATGGGCAAGCCCGACGTCGACAGCATTGACGGGCTGTCGCCGGCGATCTCGATCGAACAGAAGACCACGTCGAAGAACCCGCGCTCCACCGTCGGTACGGTCACCGAAATCCACGACTATATGCGCCTGCTCTGGGCCCGCGTCGGGGTTCCGTATTCCCCCGCCACCGGCCTGCCGATCGAGGCGCAGACGGTCAGCCAGATGGTCGACCGCGTGCTTGCCATGCCACAGGGCACGCGCCTGCTGCTGCTCGCCCCGGTGGTGCGCGACCGCAAGGGCGAATACCGCAAGGAACTGGCCGAACTGCAGCGCCGCGGCTTCACCCGGGTGAAGGTGGATGGGACGCTGTATGAGATCGGTGACGTCCCGGCGTTGAACCGAAAAATCAAGCACGAGATCGAGGCAGTGGTGGACCGCATCGCCGTGCGCGATGGCATTGCATCCCGCCTCGCCGACAGTTTCGAAACCGCTCTGGGCCTGTCCGACGGCATCGTCTACGCCGAGAATGCTGACACCGGCGACCGCACGACGTTTTCGTCGCGCTTTGCCTGCCCGGTGAGCGGCTTCACGATTGAGGAGATCGAGCCGCGCCTGTTCAGCTTCAACTCGCCGCACGGCGCCTGCCCGGCCTGCGATGGTCTCGGCGTGGAAACCTTCTTCGATCCTGATCTCGTCGTTCCCGATGAGCGCGCCGCGCTGGGCGATGGCGCCATCGTTCCCTGGGCCGGCGCGCAGTCGCCGTACTACGACCAGACGCTGCAGAGCCTGGCGAAGCATTTCGGGGAAACCACCAAGACGCCGTGGCGCGAACTGGCGGACGAGGTGCGTAGCGCCATCCTGCACGGCACCGAGGAACCCATCGCCTTCACTTACAAGGACGGCGTCCGATCCTATACCGTTACGAAGCCGTTTGAGGGCGTGCTGAAGAACCTGCAGCGTCGCTGGCAGGAAACCGACAGTGCCTGGGTGCGGGAGGAGATGTCGCGCTACCAGGCGGAGAAACCCTGTGCCGCCTGCGGCGGCGCTCGGCTGAAGCCGGAAGCGCTGTCCGTCCGCGTCGCCGGCAAGAATATTGCCGAGGCCTCCGACCTGTCGATCAGGGCGGCGCAGCCGTGGTTTGAGCAGGTCTTGCCGCAACTGACGCCGCAGCGGCAGGAAATCGCCGGCCGCATCCTGCGTGAGATCAACGACCGCCTGCGCTTCCTGGTCGATGTCGGGCTGGACTACCTGACGCTGGCGCGCGGGTCCGCCACGTTGTCCGGCGGTGAATCGCAACGGATCCGGCTCGCCAGCCAGATCGGCTCTGGCCTGACCGGCGTGCTGTACGTACTCGACGAGCCATCGATCGGCCTGCACCAGCGTGACAACGAACGCCTGCTCGG
>JAFEFW010000486.1 GCA_018240405.1 Pseudomonadota bacterium | reverse complement strand
CCAGCCTTCCATCGCGGCTCATGAAGTCGGACCAAGGGCACAACACGACGAGTAATGGCGCGCCCAGGCCCGCGCTGGCACGTTTAATTGCCGAGCAATGCTCCAGAGCCAAGGTGGTTAACAATGCCTCGAAGCGATCCGGCCGGGCCAGGACAACCTCACGATCTGTCCGATCCCGCAGCAGGTCTTCCAGCCGCAGGAACACCAACGTCGCATCTGCCCGAGATAGGCCGTCCGCCGCTACAAGCAGGGTCTGAAGAATCTGCCCGTAACCTGCAGACTGGATGGACACCGCCATGCCAAGCCGGTCAACCCAAACCTCAAGCTGTTCCCGTAACCGATCATCCGCGAAGCTGGCAGCAATTCGGATGCTGTGGTTCACCCACCTGCTGAATGGCGGTAGCCGAGGTCCGGCAGTGAGGGTTTCAATGACCGGTGTCTCTGGCCGTGCTGTCAAATGATCAAGCAGTTCAAAATACTTGGCGAGCAATGCGCCGGCAGAACCCTGGTCCAGTCTCTCCGCATTGTACTCCAGCACGACAGTGTAAGCTTGAGCAGCTGGGACATAAATCAGCCACGCCCTAAGCTCAAAGTCCGTCCGTGACCCCCAGATAGGAAGCGACTCGATTGTGTGGTCATCCCAGGTCACGTCCGGTAGATCGAGAATTGCGCCGGGGCTGATCAGCACTTCGGGCAGGAACCCTGCTCTTTTTTCCGCCGAGTCAATCCCGCTCTTGGTACCCGAGCCCGTCGTATCACCGGTTTGCGCCAGCGATCTAAGTTGGCGTGCAGTATCCTCGACTATTGCATTGAAGCAGTCCGACAGGGCGACGCCTGCTTCAAAATGCATGGGGAACGCTGACAGGCCGACCAGGTGCCGCGCACTGCTTGCTCCCCGATCCACCGGCACGATGATCGGCACGCTGCTTCGTTCGGCAAGGTTGGACAGAAGGCAGCGCCAGGCGGCCAAGAAGACCACTCCCGGGGAAGCGCGGTAGCGCTCGAGTGTGGGCTCCATCGCTGTCAGCAATGCGGCCGGCAATTGTTGAGTGCAGACGCCAGCTCGCCAGAGGTGGCGAGCGCCACGGACGCCGCTGCTCGGTTCGAATAGGGGTGGCGCATCGGCGGCATTGGCACTGTCTGCTCGGCTTTCGGCAAGCGTCGGCCTTGGGCTGTAACCGTGTTGAGCCAAGGCGACCTGCCTCGGTAACACGCGGCGCGCCGATTCGCTGTTTCCACGACGCGGCTTCCCTAGAAGCCCGTGAATTATCAAGCCCAGAGAGCGGAGGTCGCCAATGATATGATGTGCGCTAACCGCAAGAAGCGTGCGGTTGCGGCCGAACGGGACGGCCAGGAAACGGAACAGGGGACCGCTTTCGAGACGAAGCGGCGCGCGCGTCGCGCTCCGAATCGTTTCGATGGCTGCGTACTCGGATAAATCATCGGCAGGCAGCTCGACCCAGCGGATAAGAGGTCGGGGTAGGTGTAGCAAAGGGGCGCGGACAGGCCCTTGTTCACCCTTCGGAAACACCTGTAACAGGGCAGGTTGCGTATCGAGCAAGTGCTGCGCTGCCTGTTCAAGGCGCTCGCGGTCCAGGCGGCCATTGATGCGGACTGTTAGCGTCAAAGTCAGTGAGGGATCACCGTCCTGACCATGATCCAAGTACCAGAAGCGCTCTTCCTGTGTCGTTAAGGTCCAGCCTGCAGTGCCAAAAACAAGGCTGCCGGCCTGGTCGTTGGCCGTGGCCTTCTGTTCTGGTTGTACATGATCTGAATCACTCTGAACGTTCCGGGCAAGCCTGGTGACAGCATCGTCCTCTGCAATCTGCCCCGGCTCGGAACCCGCTGACCGGCTGTCCAACTCACTACCCAGGCGTTCAGTGACCGGAAGCCGAGCTTCGATCCTGGCGGCTAACGCTTCGAGATTGGGACAGTCAAACAGCACAGTGACAGGTAATGGCGGTTCCAAGGCCAGCTCGGCATTTAGCCTGTTACGAATCTCCACCGCCATCAGCGAGTCCATGCCGAGGTCGCTGAATTCCGCGTCCGCTTCGGGTCTTACCGCGAGGCGGAGTACCGACTGAAAC
>JAFEFW010000485.1 GCA_018240405.1 Pseudomonadota bacterium | reverse complement strand
CTCTTGCCGAAGATGCCAGGACACAACCATCCATGTTATGGACCACCAGTGTCGGTGAGCCGAGATCGCGGACAATGTCACCGAACAGGCGCTCACCCAAGGCCGGTTCGCTCGCGTCGCAGGCGTAGCGGCTTACGCCGTGCGACTGCTCCAGGCCCAACAGGATTGGCTTCCCAGTGTCTCTGGCGGCGACGGCGATGCGCAAGCCGTTCGCCGCAAACAAGCGGGCGCAGCTTGCGCTTATACCCGGACCGCCGCCGCCGATCACCGCGACATCGCTTTGTCCGGGTTCAGGACTGCTTGCCATGGATGATGCTCCGATACGGCAGGTGGAGTTGACCACCGGCATCATGCATAATGCCATGGAACACGCATGGGCGCCGGCGAGGCAGCCGAAGCGGGCGGCGAGCCTGCTGGCCCGCCGGTCCAGGATCAGGTGTTCGGCGGGAAGAACACCAAGGCCCGCACCTCGATGCTCTCCCGAGGCGGTGCGTCAGCCGGGGCCAGTGGATTTTCAAACGAAGTATGGAACGACAGTCTGGCACGCCCATCGGTCGCGCTGTCATGAACGCGGATGAGGATCACCTCGTCCGTTTGCTGTTCCGAGAAGTAATACCAGCGGTGCCCCGGCTTGAACTCGACCGAGGAGGTTTCGCCGCGGACATGGGGATAGACGAGGTCGCTGGCGATCAGGTCGTCGTCGGTGAACGTGCGCGCGTCGCAGAGCGCGAGCGGCGAATCAAGCACCGGCCCGCGGATCGGCCGCCAGACGTTCACAATGCCAAACCGGTGTTGCAGCAACGCCTCCGCATCCGCCCCCAAGTGGTCGCGGACCCGGCGCGGCGCGGAGTTGACGGTATGGTCGTTGTGCACGCGGCGCGATGGCTGAGGCAGGTCACTGCGCGCGCCATTGCGAACATTATGATCGAACACGACAACCCGTGAGGCGCCGAGGTTCTCGAGCAGGAGACGCTCGACCTCCGGATAGTAAACGGACTTGATCTCGGCAGGATCATAGAAGTTGCGGATGGCTGTTGGTGACTTGACCAGCGTGAAGCCGTTGCGATCGAGCGTAAACTCGGCCTCGCGGCCCCGTGCATCCTCGATGAGCACGGTGTGAGGATCGTCAACGCCATTCCACTGCGGCACACCCGGAGGTGGCTCCATCGTGTAGCGTGCCGGCTTTTCCCCGGTCCGGATGAGATAATGGAGTTCCGCGGTCGTTGAGCGTGAGCGTTGTTGCGCAACATCGAGCGGCATCGTCGTGATCTCCTGGTTGGACGAACCGCAACCACAGACCATTGCCAAGCGTCGGACAAACGACTTGTTTTCAGGCAATACATGACGGAATATCATGCGAAGAGAGCATGCTATGCTGAGCTCCGGTAGTGGGAGCAAATCCTGTTTAACGCGCTATGCGCTACATGAATCTCACCGCAGGTAGGCTGCTCCATCGTTGTGCTATCTGTCGAAACTGTGCCCTGGGAACTGATCACCAACCAGAGTCCGGGCGTGGCCTGCATCCGGATCCGGGGTTCTGTCTGTCTTGCTCGACGCCCCTGCTGATGACTTTTTCTCGTCCATCTTCGTAAGGCGCATCGACCGGGCGACGGAGGTGCTCGGATGGCACATTTTCCTTCAGCGTCCCTAGTCCCGCAGTCACGCTCGCCAACGGCGGCTGATCCAGCGCGGAGCCTTGGCCAATCTCCCCTCCCTCCACACAGAGCGAAGGTGCGGAGGTCGTTCCGCCGCAGACTGCCCGGAGCCGCAAGGCGGCAGACAACCAACTACATTGCGCAGGTCCAAGCCGCGTCAGCTCCAAAGCGGACATCTACCGGCGCCAAACGTTGGCTACCCAAGCCGCTCGCCAACTTGCCAGCCCGTCGCCGACAGCATCGAGAAAAGCCTGTAGGCGTCCCGTCATGCGCAGGGGAGGTCGGCGTGCGTGACGATCCAAAGCTCGCCTTCAACCGCCTCGACTGGCCGACTATACAACGAAATTCCAGCTTGGGATCGCCAAGGTATCAAGCCATGAGTGCCGTGTCGAAGGCGGCGCTTGCCGCAACTAGTTGGTTCACCAGACTGGACG
>JAFEFW010000484.1 GCA_018240405.1 Pseudomonadota bacterium | reverse complement strand
TCGGTGATCACGCTATGGGCACGTCAGCTTTCTGCCGGTCGAACGCCGACGGTGCGCACGGCCAGTTTGGTATCGCAAGCCGTGGCCGACGTTTTGCGACGCGCTGGCCGATGTCCAATGCCAGCTCTGGGTCGACGGCAATTTATGGCGGTCACGGAGAATGGCCGATCCTCCGGCAATTCGCCCGGCCACGCTAGCCGTGAAGTGGCCAAACCCCGGAAGTTGGGTTTGGCGACGCTCCTGGCCTACTTTTCGAGGTTTCGCTTCAAATTTGTGGTGCTAAACATCCCGTCGCTTATGCAGGATTCATGGGCTCGTAGGCTTGACTTTCTGAACCACTGTGTGGTGTCCTGCCCGGGACAGACCCAGGATGCCCCTCGATGTTCGTGCGGGTCAAGAAGATCGGCGGATATGAGTACCTCTACCTCGTCGAGAATGCGCGCGAGGGCGGACGCCACGTCCAGCGCGTGATCAAGTCGCTCGGCCGCAAGGACGACGTCGAAGCCTCCGGCGCGCTCGATGCGCTGATTGCCTCGGCCGCCCGCCACAGCCCCCGCTCGATCGTGCTCTCCAGCTATTACCGCGGCGAACTACCCGAACTGCATCGCCACAGCATCGGTCCGGATCTGGTGTTCGGCCGGCTGTGGGAGGAGACGGGCTGCCGCGAGGTGCTCGCCCACCTGCTGGCCGATCGGCGTTTCGGTTTCGATCTGGAACGCGCCGCCTACACGACTGTGCTGCACCGACTGATGGTCTCGGGCTCCGACCGCCACGCCCAGGACTGGAAGGACAAGGTCCACATCCCAGGCGCCGAGGACCTGACACTGGAGCAGGCCTACACCACCATGGCCTGGCTGGGCGAGGAACTGCCGGGATCTGCGGGATCCCTCGGCGCCCGCACCATGACCGATGTCATCGAGGAAGCGCTCTGGCGCCATCGCCGCGACCTGTTCGGCGAAGTCAGCGTCGCCTTCTTCGACACCACCAGCCTCTACTTCGAGGGCAATGGCGGCGAGAGCCTCAGACAGCGGGGTTTCTCCAAGGATTACCGTCCGCATCTGAAACAGGTGGTCCTCGGCATTGTGCTCGACGGCAACGACCGCCCGATCGCCTCCTTCCTGCTGCCGGGCAATACCGCTGACGTCACCTTGCTGCTGCCCGTCGTGCAGCGGCTGCACCAATGCTTCGGCATCGCCCGGGCCTGCATTGTCGCCGATCGCGGCTTCATCAGCGCCGGGGCCGTCGCCGCGCTGGAAGCCGCCGACATCGATTACATCCTGGGCGCCCGCGAGCGCGCGGTGCGGGAGATCTACGAGCGCGTCATCACCGACGACGGCGTGCCGGTGCCGCTGACCATTCCCCGGCAGAACGGCGAGACGCAACTCGCCGTGAAGGACGTCACCATCGACGGGCGCCGCTACGTTGTCTGCCGCAACGAGGAGGAGGCGCAGAAGGACGCTCAGACCCGGGCGCAGATCCTGGCTCACCTGGATACCGCACTGGCCGGCGGCGACATGAAGCTGCTGGCGAACACAGGCTACCGCCGCTACCTGGCAAAGGCCCAGGGGCGCGCCAGGGCCTTCGTCGTCGATCCGCTCAAGGTCGAGGCCGATGCGCAGTTCGACGGTCTCTTCGTGCTGCGCGTCCGCACCAGGCTGAGCAGCCTACAGGCGGTGTTGCGATACCGCAACCTCCTCGCCGTCGAGGATACTTTCCGCGCCGGCAAGGCTCTGCTCAGGACCAGACCGGTCTATCACAAGACCGACCAGGCCATCCGCGGTCATGTCTTCTGCACCTTCCTTGCTCTCGTGCTGCGCCACGAACTCATCGCCCGACTGGCCCCCGATCGGTCGAAAACGATCGAATGGAAGGGCATCGTCGACGATCTGGCCGATCTCAGTCATGTCGTCGTCGAACAGGATGGAAAGCGCGCACGCCTGCGCACTGCGCCAGGGCCAACCATCGACCGCGTCTGTCGCGCCGTCGGCGTCACCCTGCCACCCGTCTATCAGGAACTGCCGCCCAGCGCCGCCGTGTAGCTCAAACCTGTGGTGCCTAAGAACTTATCCACAGCGCAACAGGCTGAAAGCGCAATATCTTTTGAGCGAAA
>JAFEFW010000483.1 GCA_018240405.1 Pseudomonadota bacterium | reverse complement strand
GGCACCAGTTTGGCCGCATTCACCGTGACGACATCGCGCTTGCGGTGGTCGCGGCCATGCGACAGGACCCGCCGCCCGGTAAACGCGTGTTCAACCTGGCCGACGACGTGCCGTCGGAATCCGCCGCCGTGGTCGCGGAAGCCGCAACGCTGCTCAACGCACCAGAACCGCCCGCCTTTGCCTTTGCCGATATCGAGGCCGCCATGAGTCCGATGGCGCGCAGCTTCTGGGCGGAAAACCGCAGGATCTCCAACACGAAAACCAAGGCTGCCCTGGGCATAGCCTGGCGCTATCCCAGCTACCGCGAAGGACTACGTGCCATCCTCGCCGAGGAGGCCGGCGAGCGTCGTCCGTAGCAGCGCCAGATCGGACGGCCGCGACAGCCGGTGGTCGCCGTCCTTCACCAGAATGACACGGACGTCCGGCGTCTCCACCTGCTCCGCGATGCGCAGCGCCAGTTCCCAGGGCACGTCCGGATCGGCCTGGCCGTGCAGCAGGCGGACCGGGCAGTGAAGGCCGATGCGCCCGGTCAGCACATGGCGGCTCGCGCCGTCCTGGATCAGCTTCATCGTGATCGGCGTCGGATCGCCATACTGGCTCGGCACGTACAGCACGCCGTCCCGCTGCAGCGTCTCGCGCTCCGCCGGCGTCATGCTGTCCCACATCAGGCGCTGGGTGAAATCGGGTGCGGCGGCAATGCCGATTAGCCCCGCCATCCGCTCCGGCCGCGCCAGAGCGGTCAGCAGCGCGATCCAGCCCCCCATCGACGAGCCAACGAGGATAAGCGGCCCCTCGGTCAGCGCATCAACGGCGGCGAGCGCATCCGCCGCCCAAACGCCGATCGTGCCATCGAGGAAGTCGCCGCTGCTGGCGCCATGGCCGGAATAGTCGAAGCGCAACATGGCCTGGCCGCGCGCGGCACAAAACGCCGCGAGCGCGGTGGCCTTGTCGCCGGTCATGTCGCTGCGGAAGCCGGGCAGGAAGACCACCGTCGGCCCGGCGCCGTCCAGCTTGATCCAGGCCAGTTCAATGCCGTCGCCGCGGTCGAGGCGGCCTTTGCTTTCATGCATCCAGATCAGATCCCGAAGAACAGCCAGTCCAGTGCGCGGGTAAGGTCGTCGCGCCAGGCCGCGACGGAGCCGACTGAACGTCCAAGCGCCCGGCTCGGCACGTTCGTCATCTGCGCGACCATCACGGCATAACCTGCTCCATCATGGCTGAAGACAGGCAGCAACCGTGACGGCACGAGGACCGCCGCAGCCGGAATTGCCGGCGCAACGACCCGGAAGGGTCCCTCAACGATGTCGGCCTGCATGAGCACAAGCAAGGGATAGGCCCGGCGCAAACGCTCATTCGGATTGACGTAAAGATCATGCTGCATCGTCGGCGTAGTCCGGGTCGTCCGGATCAGGCATGAACATGGCACGCGACTCCGGGAACGGATGCCCAAATTCGCGTATGTAGGCCTCGGTGAATTCCGCGGCGATGCGGAACTCCTTCTTCAACTGCTCTTTCTCCGCAGCCTCGAACGCCTGGATCAGCGCCGCCTCGGCGATCTGAGAGATATTCAGACCGAGGCCGCGGGAGCGAGCAACGAGATCGGAATTCAGCGTGACACTGACGGTCTTGCGTTTGGCGCTCTTATCATAAAGCGGCAGACGCATGGGCACCTCTGCACGGGTCAAGTTGCACGGGTGATTCTACCCATGCACCCGGCTCATCGCAAGCTGTGTTACGCTACGAAGATGCCCCGAACGGCCGAGTCGCCCATCGTGCTCCAGGTGCTGCCGTCGCTGGTCACCGGCGGGGTGGAGCGTGGCACCGTGGAGATCGCCCAGGCCATTGCCGGCGCGGCCGGCACCGCCCTGGTCGCCAGCGCCGGCGGGCCACTGGTGCGGCTGGTGGAGCGCGCGGGCGGCCAGCACATCGCCCTGCCACTGAAAAGCAAGAACCCCTGGACGGTCTGGCGCAATGCCGCGCGGCTGGAGGCAATCATCCGTGCCGAGCGTGTCTCGATTGTCCATGCCCGCTCGCGCGCACCGGCCTGGTCGGCCTGGATCGCCTGCCAGCGCACGGGTGTCCCGTTCGTCACCACCTATCATGGCGCCTACGG
>JAFEFW010000482.1 GCA_018240405.1 Pseudomonadota bacterium | reverse complement strand
ATCCCAAGGAACCGTCGGCGCAGCTCGATAGCCGCCGATAGCTCGCCCTCTTGATGGAAGAGGGTTGCGAACCGTGTTGGCGTTGGCCGTTGCGCATTCCGACGAAACCAGCCGCCGATTCCGGGCTCTTCCGCACTTTGTGTGGAGGGGTGGCAGGGACACGAGTGCGGACCTACCTGTAGGAGCGCTTGTAACTATTGGATCTCTTTGTCGAAGCGCATTCTGCCCTTGATTCCGCCTGGCCTTGCTGTTGAGCGGGTCGTGCCGTCTTCCGATCGAATCATCATCGTTACCACAACACGGATCGGCTTCGTGGATTGTCCAAACTGGCGAACGCCTTTGCGGCGCTGCTGCGCGAACGTCGCCAGAATCTGGCCAAGGACGCGGCATTGAGCATGACACTGACGCCGTCGCCGCGGCGATCGGCACACCATGGAGCAGTGGTCCTGTTGAAGGGCAGATCACTCCGTGGAAGGCAATCAAGCGATCCGCATACGGCCGCGCAGGCTTTGCGTTTGCTGCGCCAACGCGTCCTCATGGCCGCATGATCGAAATGAACCACACAAAGTGCGGAAGAGCCCGGAATCAGTGGCTGCTTTGCCTCGGAACGCGCACCTTGGTGACAAGGAACATACCGAGAGCATGGTTAGCCATGCCGGCGTGGGCAAACTGTACGCAATCTTGTCATCGCAGCACAATCAGCGGCTGCGGCTCGTGCAATGCTCACTGCTGGGCGTCAGGGACACCCCACGCCGCTTTCGAGCGGGAGAGGTATGTCGGGCGGCCTGCGCAGGCGCGGAACAGCACTAAGCTGAGCCCCTACCCTATTGAGCAACGAGATTAGGCAACACCTGCCAAAGCCCACATATCATCCGCGAGTGAGTGGCCGGACGGCAACAACTCGCGGTGCGACTGGGGGTGGCGACGGATGCAAGACCAGGCCGTCCTGAGCGCCCTCGACGTTGGCCTCGCGGTAGACAGCTAGTGCCAACCTGAGGTTCGCGGTGAAGGTTGTTTTGAAGTTGTCGATCCGATTGAACCCCGCGCCGAATTGCTGCTTCAGTGCCCGCAGGCTCACGGGTGTGGGCTTTACCAGTACGTGTAGGCGGTAGGCCAGCCAAGCATACACATCAAGCGCCATGGAGTTATTGGCAATCGCCCGTACCGCGCTTTCCTCAACGGGGACCGGATGCCGCTTTAGGGTTTCGAAAAAAGCGGTTGAAAGGGTGGCGACCTGAGCCTGAGCGAAGAGCCTGCCCTGGGACGGCTCTTCATCATCCAGGAAAATAGCAGACTCGGTAATGCTCTGGTTTGCCATGCCTACGCGAGCCCCCCGCCGGACCTCAAACGTAAGGCGACACCTGCTTATACGCTCAGTCTGGTCGCGGACATCATTCAGGCTCCGGCCGCCAACCGGTATCCCCATGCGAACCAGCCAGTCGCGTAGCGACTTCCCGAGCTCTACTTCACGGCAGTTCGTCCGCAATGCCTCGGATTGCAGGCGCAGCAGGATTAACCGAGCGCGTGAGCCGAAAGGAACTCCGACGGGCTCTGGCTTCCCGCTGTCGGTGCCCCGCATACCTGGTTCTACTACTAGCCGCACCCGTTCGCTGTCGATCTGCCAGCCCTGATCGTTGGGAAGCTTTCGGTGCGGGAGTGCTGCCTGACACCAACCGCTGTAAAGAAAGCCGATGCCGGCCTCCTCATCAGCCATGTAAGAGGCTGCGGCTTCAATTACGTCGCGGGGAAACTCGTCAAGCTGAAGAGCTTGCTGCTTCCCCTTCGTCTCGATCAGGTCGTGCACTGTTCCCATACGTCGAAACATGACGTGGGTAGCTGGCTTTGTCGCTGTGGGGTTTAGCAGGACAAGCTATTTGAAGGAGATATTTGGACTCTTGTACTAGAGAGTCGCTGCTAAACCCCTCGGGATAACTCTAATATGTCATTGAAAAGACGTGGCTACTGGAAAAGACCGATCCTGGTAAAGCCCACACTTGTTCCTGCTAAATCCCACACCCTGGGTGGGGGTAGCTCCTGCTAAAGCCCACAGTCGGCTAGTGCGACTCGGGAGCCATCTCCCCGGCCCTATCGCTCACCAAACCTGGATGGGCTCACGGAACCAAGAA
>JAFEFW010000481.1 GCA_018240405.1 Pseudomonadota bacterium | reverse complement strand
CCGACCGGGCGGAACTGCATCTGAACGTAACCGGCGCGCATTCCGTGCTGAATGGGCCCGGCACCGCACCAGTGGAGTTGCTGGCAGTGGCGCCGGCGGCGCAGTTCACGGCGCCGAACCGGATCAGCAATCAGTATGCCGCGGTCAGCCTGACCGGATCCGTCGCGGTGTCGGACACAACCTCTGTGCAGGGCATGGCGTATTATCGTTACTTCCTGCAGCGGGTGACCAACGGCAACGCGCCGAACGACACGCCCTGCAACGACGGCTCCGGCCTGCTGTGTTTTTCCGGCGGCTTCACCACGCTGCTCGGCGGGGCCCTGGTGCCGGAGTTCCTGAACGGCGGCCAATACGGCCAGTTGGATAATCAGACGACCAACACCAACGCCTATGGTGTGACGACACAGATCACCAATGAGTCCAAGCTGTTCGGCCTGAAGAATCAGGTTATAGCCGGCTTCAGCTTCGACGGTGCGCAGACAATGTTCACCGCTGCTTCCTATCTCGGCGGCCTGACCGGCACGGACCGGGTGTTCTTTGGCCCCGTCGGCGTCATCAATGAGCCCGGCACCAACGCGCCGGTACGGGTGGGGATCGGCAACGGCGCCTATGGTCTTTATTTGACCGATACGCTCAGCTTGACCGAAAACCTGGCTGTCACATTGTCAGGCCGCTTCAACGCGGCTGTGGTCGATCTGAGCGACAAGAACGGCGGCGACCTGACCGGCAACCATCTGTACACCCACTTCAACCCGGCCGCCGGCCTGACCTACAAGGTGACACCGTGGCTGACCGCGTATGCCGGATATGCGGTGTCGAACCGGGCGCCGACCCCGGCGGAACTATCCTGCGCCGGGCCGGAGAACTCCTGCAGCCTGGCCAACTTCTTCGTTGGTGACCCGAATCTGCAGCAGGTGATTGCTCGCACCTGGGAAGCCGGCATCCGCGGCAGTTTCGCGCCGGTGGAAGGCACGCGTCTGACCTACGCCCTGTCGCTGTATCGCTCGACGCTGAACAACGACATCGCATTCATCAACAGTGAAACGCAGGGGAGAGCCTATTTTGCCAATGTCGGACAGACGCGGCGCCAGGGTTTTGACGCCTCCGTGCAGTTCCGCAGCGGCGCCTGGTTGGCCTATCTGGGCTATTCGTATATCGACGCGACCTACCAATCGTCGTTCGAGGAGGCAGCAGGCGATAATCCTGCTGCCAACGGCGACGATGAACTGACGGTCCGCAAAGGCAACCGGCTGCCGGGTATTCCGGCGAACCAGTTGAAGTTTGGCGCCTATTACAACGTCACGAACCGTTGGACTGTCGGCGCCACCGGGATTTTCGCCAGCGGCGCCTATCTGTTCGGTGACGAGGCCAACCTGACGCCACGGCTGTCGTCATATTTCACGCTGAATCTCAGCACGTCGTATCAGGTGACGGACAATATCCAGTTGTTCGGCTGGGCACAGAACGTAACCAATACCCGCTACTATACGTTCGGGACGTTCTCACCGACGAGTTCGGTGTTCATCTCGCAGGCGCCGGGTGCGACCAATCCGCGCAGCTACAGTCCCGCGGCACCAATCGGCGGGTTTGGCGGGGTGCGGGTGACGTTCTGAGCGCCGGGCGTCCTGAACCGGCGTTTTGAAGACGGCAAGCCGGCGTGCAACCCGAGCCGACCTTAGCCATTACTCGAAGTCATTGGCGTTGATTGAAATTCTAAGAATGTTTCTGCATCGCATCACGCGTGCCAATCGCGCTGTGCGTTGGGCCGGCCTGGCAGTATTTATCGATCCCACCGGCAGGATCGTGAATGGCTGGGCGTGGCAATGATCATTGGCTTGGCAGGGGCAAGATCGTTCCATGCCGGCTGACGATCACCACACCATGCCCTCGGACGCGTGCCTCGAGGGTGCGGGCATCCAGGAGCCGGAGTCTCACCGTCACAATGCCGCGCCATTGGGACGGTATGCAGACCAGCCGGACGATGACGGCACAAGGGCCGGTTTTGCCGACGATCTCCAGGCCTTTAGGTGCGTCTTAGCCTTAGAATTAGCCGCCGGAATTTTCTTGAAACAGTTTGTTCGTGCTGTTACTGTTGCAAGGTCCAAGGGTGCTTTTCATGCCGCGTCCCTTCGGATGCCAGTGTAGCGGACC
>JAFEFW010000480.1 GCA_018240405.1 Pseudomonadota bacterium | reverse complement strand
CTTGTGGCTATCCAGGACGCGCCGGCGGCTGCACCCATGAAAATGGACACCCCCTTGGCGTAGGTGCTGGAGGAGATGCCCGTCCGGCGCGCGATCTCCTCCTCGATAGCCAGAAGGGAACCGAATGCCAGCACGGCGCTCCAGTCGGTGAGCCTCTGGCGGAGGCCGGACGAACGCACGGACGGGTTTGTGGGGGAGGCCATGCCTGCACCTCTACAGTGGACAATGAACGCTCTCACGGCCAAGCCGCGGCTGCGGCTGTGGCCGGAGTTTCTAAGCTGCCGCAAGCGCGGGCTGGTTGGCCCACAGCGAGGACAGCGTTACCGGCGTTCGCGGTCCCACCGTGGGAACGCGCGGATGCGCGTCCGTTCTTTTGCCACGGGTGGTCCAGCCGGTCTTTCCCCCGGCCGGTGAACCTTGCTGGACCGTCTCGCGACGTTCAGCCTTCCCTGACCCGGAAGCACCTTTGCCCCGGGCCTGGGCGAGCAGCCTGAGCCGCTCGCGCCGCGCGAAGAACCGCGCAGCGATGTTGTACGAGGCGCTGAGGTCGCAGTCGTATTCCTTGCCCGACGCGAACCGGCAGCGCCCGTAGTTGGACTTGTCCCGCACCACGCGTCCGGACCCGTCATAGGCCCAGGACGACGTGCCGCGCGGCGGCACGAAGGACACGAAGATGTTCCGCTCCTCCGCCGACATCTCCACCTGCGCCACGAGGGCGCGGTGGAGCCAGCCATGGAACTTCGCGCGCAGGTCCGAGCGTTTACGTCCGCCCTTCGGGCGCCAGCCCTTGAGCGACTCGAAAACGATGGTGTGCGCGCCATGTGCCCTGGCGAACAGGACAATCTCCCGCGCGGTTTCCCGCGCGATCTGCGTGTTCAGCCCGGCAGCCCGGGCGTAGAGCGTCTTGCAGAAGCCCTTCGCCAGCTTGCCTCCGTTACCCATCGTCTGACGGGCCTTGTTCCTGATCCGCTGCAACGCCTTGTCCCGGCGGTCGATGTGCGCGCCCTGGTGGATGAACTTCCGGGCCAGCACCGTGCCGTCGGCACAGACGATTGAGCAGGTCGCCTGCTTGTTGATGCCCTGGTCGACCGAGCAGACACGGTCGGGACAATCCTTCACCGCCTTGCGGTGGGGAAACTCGAATGGCTGTGCCAGGCTCAGCCTGGCGCCATGGACGATAAGGGACGGTGACTTCGGCACCGCAGCCGGGTTCTCATGGCGCGTGCCGCGGCGGATGACCGCCGCCCTGCGCCACAGCCAATCGCCGGAGGCGCGGTCGAGCAGCTTCAGTTCGACGGCATCGCCATCGTGCCGGATCATCGCACCCGCACCACCGTTTGCCGCATAGAGCGTCGGCCACGACCTGATGCCGCCCCAGCGTGGTGGCTTTTGGCTTCGTAGGCGGCGGTCACCGCCCTGCCATGCCCGGTACCGCGTCATGAACGAGGAAACACCGCCGTGCGCGGCCATGGTTGCGGCGCGGCGCAGATAGGACGGTACCTTGTGGAAGTGCTTGCGGAACCAGCCGCCGTATCTTGTGTCCGGAGTCTTCGCCGTGTCGTGGAACAAGGATTCGAGGTCCTGCACGGGCAGTGCGTGAACCTCCGGCCAGTGTGCCAGGAAGACAGTGGCGAGGGCGTTGGCGAGCCGCCGATAGACGGCAACGGAATCCTCGGCCATGCGGCACGTCTCCGCGGACGCCAGCAGATTCCATTCGTCGCAGCGGATTGGCTTTGCCTTTGCCATTCACCCATGGTATTCGGATAAGATGAGCGAATCAAGCTTAAAAGCAAGAAATAACGCCGCTTTCGACCTGACCTACCACTTGGTTCTCGTGACGAAGTGGCGGCGAAAGGCACTGAATCCTGCTATGCTGGGCCGCTTTGGCATCATCGCGGCATCGACGCTGGAGGACTGGAGGTGCGAATTAGTGGAGCATGGCGGGGAAGCGGACCATGTCCACGTGTTGTTCCGTGGCCATCCGGCGATGGACCTGTCGCGGCTGGTGAACAACCTGAAGACGGTAACCAGCCGTCTGCTGCGCAAAGAATTTGCCAGTGAGCTGTCCCAATTTTATTGGAAGCCCGTGCTATGGCACGGCGCTTACTATATTGGGAGCGTCGGTCATGCGTCAATGGACACGGTCAGGAAATA
>JAFEFW010000047.1 GCA_018240405.1 Pseudomonadota bacterium | reverse complement strand
CGCTAGATCATGGTGTGGCTTGTCATGTGCGACCGCGCAGACGATACCGCTTTGGCCGTAGGGCAGGCGAGTCAGCGGGATGCGCGCCTGCTCACGCAGCGGCGACTGGCGGCCTTCGGCGGCGACGATCAGTTCGGTGTGGATTTCGTGGCCGTCGGCCAGCGTGATCGTGACGCGGTCGAAGTCGCGGCGGACCGTCGCCTCGGCCGGGGCAAACACATGCACCGCGGGGTGGCGCGGCAGCGCGGCGTTCAGTGCCACGCGCAGCGAGCGCGCCTCGACCATCCAGCCGAAGGCGGCGGCATCCTCGCCGGCCTCGTGATGGTCGAAATGCAGATGCAGGCGGGAGGCGGGACGGCCGACGCGGCCGTCGCTGACGCGGATATCGCGGATCGGATGCGGCGGGACGGGCAGAATGTCCCATAGCCCGGCATGCTCCAGCAGCGTGCGGCTGCCGGCAGCGATGGCATAGGCGCGTCCATCGAACGCCGGGTGCTCCATGGGCGGCAGCGCCGCCTTGTCGATCACCGCGACGCTGACGCCGGCATTGGCCAGTCGGCAGGCCAGCGTGCCGCCGACCGGGCCGGCGCCCATGATGGCAACCTGGACGGAGAGCGGTGCCACCATGCTCAGCTTCCGGTCTTCGCGGTTGGATTGTTCGCAGGCGTGTTCCAGGTCGAGGCCGGCGGCGGTGCCGCACCGCTGGCCGGGTTCCACTGGCCGGACTTCTTCAGCGCCTCGGCAACTTCCTTCGGCATATAGTTCTCATCATGCTTTGCCAGTACTTCCGAGGCCTTGAAGGTGCCGTCCGGCTGCATCGCGCCGAGGGCGACGACGCCCTGGCCCTCGCGGAACAGGTCCGGCAGCAGGCCGCGATAGGTGACCTTCACCCGGGCCGTACCATCGGTGACCGCGAAGCGCGCGGTGGGATCGCCGGCGGTGGAGCGCACCAGCGTGCCCTGCTCGACCAGGCCGCCGAGGCGGACGGAGCGGGTACCGGGATTGTTTTTCGCAAGGTCGGAGGGGGTGACGAAGAACACCAGGTTGTCGCTGAACGCGAACAGCGTCAGCGCCGCCGCGCTGCCGACGCCCAGGCCGCAGACGAGCAGCAGGACAAGGCGGCGTTTCTTGCGGGTCATGGGCGGGAGCCCCCGATCGTGGTGTCTTGGGTTCGCGGCGCGGGCGTCGCCGTCAGCACGCTGCACACCACGCCGTCATGGTCGGCGAAGGCTAACCAGCCACGGCTGACCTTAAAGTGGCAGGACGTCGAGCGACCCGGCACCGCAAGACGCGGGTGGCCGGCCTTCGCCGACCATGAGGGTGAGGATACGACAGCAGCTTGCGCCAGCCGGCACGAGCGCCGTGCGTGAGCTGACAGAGCCTCTGTGCAGCTGCTGCTCACGGCCCACCGCCCCGCCTCTGCCGCGGATCGATCGCCGCCAGCCGGCGTTGTGCCGACCGCAGGCGCGTCATCGCCGCGACCGTGAAGGCCAGCGGAACGCCGAGTCCGAGGGCATAGGCGGTGGCGACGAAGGCGAAATGGGTCACGCGAAGGCGTCCTGGTCGGTGGCGGCATCCGTCGTAGCCCTGGCCATCAGCAGGCCGCGGATCCGGCGCTCCATCACCGCGGCGCGCATGCGGGCGACCACCAGGGCCGCAAACACCAATGTGTAGCCGATGACGCTGATAAGAAGGGGCCACAGCATGCTCGCCGCGATGCTCGGCGATCCCGTCAGCCCGATCGAGGCCGGCTGGTGCAGCGTGTTCCACCAGTCGACGCTGAACTTGATGATCGGCAGGTTGACCACGCCGACCAGCGCCAGGATGGCGCCGGCCCGCGCGCCGCGTTCGGGATTATCGAAGGCGCGCACCAGGGCGATGTGGCCGAGATACAGGAAGAACAGCACCAGCACAGAAGTCAGGCGCGCATCCCACACCCACCACGCGCCCCAGGTCGGCTTGCCCCACAGGCTGCCGGTGGCGAGGCAGAGCGCGGTGAACCCGGCGCCGACGGGGGAAATTTCGGCCGCCGCCACATCGGCCAGCGGATGCCGCCAGACCAGCCCGACAGCGGAGGCGATGGCCAGTGAGAAATACCCGGCCGAGGCCAGCCACGCACTCGGCACATGGATGTACATGATCCGCGACGTGTCGCCCTGCTGCCAGTCAGCCGGAGCATAAAAGAAGCCCCAGGCCAGCCCCACCAGCGTGATCAGCCAGCCGCACGCCATCAGCCACGGGAACACAGCCTTGGACAGCCGCAGGAAGCGTCCCGGATTGGCGAAGCGGTGCAGCGATCGCCCCTGCCGGGACGGCGCAGCCTGCGATGGTGCGTCCATGGTCACTGCCATAGCGGATCGGCCAGACGGTTGAAAGCGCCCGTCCATTAACGTATCGACCGCGCTGCCGACTTGACCCGGCGCAAAGCCGGCGGAGGGGAAATGGTCCAGTACTGGCTGGTGAAATCGGAACCGGATGCTTTTTCGTGGGACCAGCAGGTGGCCAACGGCGTGGAGCCGTGGACCGGCGTGCGCAATCACACGGCCAAGCTGAACCTGAAGGCCATGAAGAAGGGTGACCTGGCATTCTTCTACCACTCCAACATCGGCAAGCAGATCGTCGGCGTGGTGCAGGTGGCCCGCGAGGCCTATCCCGATCCCACGGCGGAAAGTGGCGACTGGGTCTGCGTCGACATGAAGGCGGTGCGGCCCATGCCGAAGCCCGTCACGCTTGTCGACATCAAGGCGACGCCGGAACTTGCCGACCTGCCGCTGATCCGGCAATCGCGCCTGTCGGTCATGCCGGTGGCGAAGCCGCACTGGGATCGCATCTGCCGCATGGGCGGATACAAGCGGTGAGCGATGGTTTCCGCGAACTGTTCCGCCTGGCGGACCTGCCGGACGGCGACGCCAAGGGGTTCGAGGGGCCACCCGGCTCGTTTATCGGCCTGGTGGCGGTGCGGTGCGGCGATGGCGTACGGGTCTACCAGAATGCCTGTCCCCATATTGGCACGCCACTGGACTGGACGCCCGACCGGTTCCTCTCCGCCGACCGGCGCTACCTGATCTGCGCCACGCACGGCGCTCAGTTCACAATCGAGACCGGCGCGTGTATTGCCGGCCCGTGTCGCGGGGATTTCCTCGAGCCCGTCGAGACCGTCATCCGCGACGGCATCGTCTGCGTTCGCGACAAGACGTAACCCACAGTGAGGCAAGAGCAAGGGAGTGTGCCATGGCTGATGACCAGGTAACCCAACAACACGTGTTCCCCGTCCGCGCAGAGATCGCCGCCGCCGCGCATGTCGACGCCGCCAAGTATCGCGCCGCGTATGAGGAGGCGAAGGCCAATCCGGACGCCTATTGGGCGAAGGAAGCCAGGCGCGTCGCCTGGATCAAGGAACCGACGAAGATCAAGAACGCCTCGTTCAAGGACGGCGTGTCGATCAAGTGGTTCGAGGACGGCGTGCTGAACGCCTCCGCCACCTGCCTGGACAAGCACCTGGCGACGCGCGGCAACCAGACCGCGATCATCTGGGAAGGGGACGACCCGAATACTTCGAAGAAGGTCACCTACAAGGACCTGCACGAGGCCGTCTGCCGCCTTGCCAACAGCATGAAGTCGCTCGGCGTCAAAAAGGGCGACGTGGTGACGATCTACCTGCCGATGGTGGTCGAGGCGGCGGTGGCCATGCTGGCCTGCGCCCGCATCGGCGCGATCCACTCGGTGGTGTTCGGCGGCTTCTCGGCCGAGAGCCTGGCCAACCGCATCCAGGATTGCGGCTCCAAGCTGCTGATCACGGCGGATGAAGGCCGCCGCGGCGGGCGCAAGGTGCCGCTGAAGACGAATGCCGACGCGGCGCTGGCCGAGTGCCCGACCGTGGCGAACGTCATCGTCGTGCCGGTGACCGGCGGATCGGTGCCGATGAAGGAAGGCCGCGACCACGACTACGCCAAGCTGACCGCCGCGGCCTCGGCGGATTGCCCTGCGGAGCCGATGGGCGCCGAGGATCCGCTGTTCATCCTGTATACCTCGGGCAGCACCGGCAAGCCGAAGGGCGTGCTGCACACCACGGGCGGCTACATGGTCTGGGCGAGCTACACGCACCAGAACGTCTTCAACTACAAGGACGGCGACATCTACTGGTGCACCGCCGATGTCGGCTGGGTCACCGGCCACACCTACATCCTGTACGGGCCGCTGGCGAACGGCGCCACCACGCTGATGTTCGAAGGCATTCCGAACTACCCCGACAGCAGCCGCTTCTGGCAGGTGGTGGACAAGCACCAGGTCAACATCTTCTACACCGCGCCGACGGCGATCCGCTCCTTGATGCGCGAGGGCGAAGGGCCGGTGAAGAAGACCTCCCGCAAGTCGCTGCGCCTGCTGGGCAGCGTGGGTGAGCCGATCAATCCCGAGGCGTGGCTGTGGTACTACCACGTGGTGGGCGAGGACCGCTGCCCGATCGTCGACACCTGGTGGCAGACCGAGACCGGCGGCATCCTGATCAGCCCGCTGCCGGGCGCGACGGCGCTGAAGCCAGGGTCTGCCACACTGCCGCTGCCGGGCGTGGAGCCGCTGCTGGTGGATGGCGACGGCAATGAACTGCACGGCGCGACGGAAGGCAATCTGTGCATCCGATCCTCCTGGCCGGGCCAGATGCGTACGGTCTACGGCGACCACGCGCGCTTTGTGCAGACCTACTTCTCCACCTTCCACGGCCTGTACTTCACCGGCGACGGCGCGCGGCGGGATGAGGATGGTTATTACTGGATCACCGGCCGCGTGGACGACGTGATCAACGTCTCCGGCCACCGCATGGGCACGGCGGAGATCGAGAGCGCGCTGGTGGCGCACCCGAAGGTCGCCGAGGCGGCGGTCGTGGGCTATCCGCATGACCTGAAGGGCCAGGGCATCTACGCCTATGTCACGCTGAACGCCGACGAGGCGCCGACCGAGGAGCTTCGCCGCGAACTGGTGGCCTGGGTGCGCAAGGAGATCGGGCCGATCGCCTCGCCTGACGTCATCCAGTGGGCGCCGGGCCTGCCGAAGACGCGCAGCGGCAAGATCATGCGCCGTATCCTGCGCAAGATCGCCGCGAACGAGACGGATGGGCTGGGCGATACCTCGACCCTGGCCGACCCGGGCGTGGTGACCGACCTGGTGGAGAACCGGGCGCAGTAAGACGCGGCGTCGGCGGTCCCGGAAGCGGGGCCGCCGACGTGGGCTCGAGAGCGGGTTTCGGCCGCCGGCACGTACTTGCCGCGCTGGCCTCTCCATGACATTGCCTGTGCGGCAACGGCGCGGCTGGCAGCCAGGCGGTTGGCGCCGTCGCCGGACATGGGGAGCCCGCGCATGAGTTGGTCTGCCGCACAGTATGTGAACTTCGAGGCTGAGCGCACCCGTCCGGTGCGGGATCTGCTCGCCGCCGTTCCGAACGTCGAAGTGCGTCGCGCGGTGGACCTCGGCTGCGGGCCCGGCAATTCCACGGAAGTGCTGGCGGCGCGCTACCCGGGTGCCGCGATCAGCGGCCTCGACAACTCCGCCGACATGATCGCGGCGGCGCGCAGGCGCATGCCGGACACGGCTTTCGATCTGGTGGATCTGCGGCACTGGGCGCCGGCGGACAGCTATGACGTGATCCTGTCCAACGCCGTCCTGCAATGGGTGCCGGACCATGAGACGTTGATGCCGGCGCTGCTGTCGCGCCTGGCGCCCGGCGGCAGTCTCGCGGTGCAGATGCCGGACAATCTGGAGGAGCCGGCGCACCGGCTGATGCGGGCCGTGGCGGCGCAGCCGCGCTTTGCCGCCAAGCTGGCGGGGGCCGCGGGCTCGCGCACGCCGCGCCGGGGGGCCGACTGGTACTACCGGCTGCTGAAGCCGCATGCCGGCCGCGTCGATATCTGGCTGACGATCTATCACCACGTGCTGCCGGGCGGGCCGGATGCGGTGATCGAGTGGTTCAAGGGCAGTGGGTTGCGGCCGTTCCTGGCACCGCTGGATGCGGCGGACACGGAGGCTTACCTGGCCGAATACCGCACCGGCATCGCCGAGGCGTATCCGACGCTGCCGGACGGTACCGTGCTACTGCCGTTCCCCCGGCTGTTCATGGTGGCGACGCGATAGGCAGCCGCGGCCGGGTCCGGTGCGGTGTGCGTCCCAGCGGGAATTGGCAGGCATTCGTCCGATGTGCCACGGACCTGCTGGGAAGCACCGGAGAGTGGGCCAACATCGCGTCGACGGTTTCACCGATACCAGGTGCTTGTGGCACCGACCGTCATGCCCCCGTGAGGCTGCCTGCCCAATTCACACATCGTGGAAACAATCTGCTGCAAGCGGCTTCGGCCGAGGCGAATGGATCCTGGACCAAGCGGTATCCAATGCATTTGTTCTGGCGCGGATCGACTGCATGATATTCCAGTAGAACTGATCATTTTTTCTCGAAGAACTTTGTAAAACCTTCAAGATCTCTGGAAGATTGGTGGCTGAAAAACAAAATATAAATAGAAAAGAAACATGACATCGCAGCCGGTGCACAATATGAACGCTGGATTGCAACCACACATGTACAGGAAAGTCTGTGCCCTTGTCCTTCTGCTGGCCGGCACAATTGTCATGAGTTGTTGCAATGATTCCGATTCTGTGACTTTATGAATGGTGCGGCGTGGCTGCCAAGAAGTGGCATGGAGATAAGCCCAGATGCCCGACACTATACTTTCGGCTTCACCCGATACGCTTGCTCGTCCGGTGCAGTCCCAGAGCAGGCTTCCCCCCGGCACATTCGAGCTTGGATTGGTGCTGGCCGGTGCCGTGTCCGCCGGTGCCTATACCGCCGGTGCGCTCGACTTCCTGATCGAGGCGATGGACGAATGGGAGGCAGCCAAGGCGGCCGGACAGCCCGTGCCGCCGCACCAGGTGCGCCTGACGGCCATCTCCGGCGCCTCGGCCGGCGCCATGTGTGGCGCCATCCTCGCGGCGGCTCTGCCGCGCCGCTTTCCCCCGGTCAGCCTGAAGGCGCCGGCGCCAGGCGGGACCGGCAATCCGCTGTTCGACACCTGGGTGGACGGCCCCGACATTCGCGACTTTCTTGACACGTCGGATCTTGAGTCCGGCACGTTGCAATCGGTGCTTAACACGGAACGACTGGGCCACCTGGTGGACGCGGCGCTGAATGCGCGGGGCAAGCCGGAGGCGGACCGGAAATGGGTTCTCGACCCGCTGCGGCTACGCCTCAGTGTCGCAAATCTGCGCGGCATTCCCTATGGCGTCGACCTCGCCGGCGCCCAAGCGCAGGTGCAGGGCCTGCTGGTGCATGCCGACCACATGGCTTTCAGCCTGGTGCGCAACGCGCTGCCGGCGGAAGGCGACGTCGTCCTGCGGCCGCCCGCGGTTGCCAGTGAGGCTGGGTGGAAGACGCTTGGCCAGGCCGCGCTCGCCTCCGGCGCCTTCCCGGTGGCGTTGCGTGCAAGGGCGCTGGAACGCGCGCTGGGGGCGCTACGTGTGCGTAAGGTGATCGTGCCCGGCGATGGCGTCCCCGGTTCGCCCTGGGAGGTGCCGCGCGCCATCGACTTCAATCCGCGCTGGCCAGCGAACGAGCCGGATCCGGGCCAATTCCTCTGCGTGGACGGCGGCACCATGAACAACGAGCCGCTGGAACTTTGCCGGCAGGCTATGCTGGCCAACCCGGTCCAGCGTATGACACGTCTCGGTGCGGAAGCAGACCGCGCGCTGCTGATGATCGACCCATTCCCCGACCCCGTCAGGCTGGGTCCGGCCGCGGAGACGGCATCTCTGCCACAGGTTCTGGCCGCACTGATCTCGGCCTGGAAGATGCAGTGCCGGTTAAGCGCCGTGGATGTCTCGCTCGCGCTGTCCGATGATGCTTACAGCCGCTACCTTCTAGCGCCGCAGCGGAACGACAACCGGGGAGGGGAAGGCGGACCGCTGGCAGCAGGCGGCCTCGGCGCTTTTCTCGGCTTTTTCCACCGCGACTTCCGGTCGCACGACTATCTGTTGGGCCGACGTAACTGTCAGCAGCTTCTGCGGTTGCACTTCGCGCTGCCGACGGAGAATGATCTCTTCTCGCTCTGGCCGCCCGGCCTGAAAGACTCCTGGGCCTCTGACGCAGAGCAACGGCAGGATCTGGCTGAGCGCTGGCGGGGCAAGTCCCATTTGCCCATTATTCCCCTTGTCGGCAGTGCCGCCGTGCCACAGCCTCTGCCAGACTGGCCGGCAGGCCGCCTACGTCCGGAATCCCTCGGCGAACCAATCGAGGCGCGACTGGACAAAGTATTCCAAGTATTGCTGGCGCAGCTGCAATTGGGATGGCTGCCACACCAGGGCGCGCGGTCAATCTGGTGGTGGGAAAGGCGGCGACTGCGGGACGCGGCGGTGGAGGCGATCCGAAATACACTGAAGGCCAAGTCGCTTTGAGCATGCGGCCATTTGGCTACCTGGTACATGCCGGCGGCGATTCTGCATGCTCCATTCAGCATGGAAGATGCGTCCAACAAACATTATCAAACCGGGCAGCAGCGCCGCGGCGGTCCGCAGCGAAATCCCACTATATCGCAACGATGCTGCCCTCGGCTTGATGAGTGCATTGAACCAAAGCCTCACGGATGGCCATCGGGACGCTCGCCCTGCGACATGAAGGAAGCGTTATTGATTTAAGTCAATGAAAATCGACTTTAGCTTACTTAAGCTACACAAGTTCGAGCAGAACAACAATTTAGTTCGAGCAGAACAACAATTTAGTTCGAGCAGAACAACAATTTAGTTCGAGCAGAACAACAATAGAGTGCCGCTCAAGACGTGGGAGAAAAACAATGACCCATCGACGCGCACCGGTTAGGGTGGTCAACAACACCGGCAAGACCTTGCTGAGTGTAACCGTGTCCCATAAGTACAGTGACAACTACAAGAACGAGCACACATGGACGAACGTGCAGAATGGCCAGACCACTGACGAGGCCCTGTTCGTTGACTACAATACTGGATTCCTGACCACGGGACGGGACTGGTGGTTTGTCTCGGCGATCGACGACAAGGGCGTGACATACATTACCGATCCCCCAAATGGCAGAGCCTTTCTGGACGTGATGGAAAAATGCGGCAATACGGTCCTGGGCCCAATAGCGGCGGCCGCGGCTAAAATGGCGCTTGGTTCTCCTGAACCGGTCACCAAGCTGATTTCCGGTGCCGTTGCCGCCACAACCGGCATCAGTACATTGCTTTTGAACAAGGAAGGTACGACCGGCTTCAAGCAGCACATCTTGAGGTCAGACGATCAGTCGGGACCCAATCTGATCATTCTGAAGAACTACACCAAGGACGGGTGCGAGTTCCGGTCGCACTCCGGCTCATCGTCAACCGTGTGGGAGCCGGTCAAAGTCTGACAAGACCTGAAGCCGCGAGCACCACCGTCCGGTAGAAACCGATCCGGACGGTGACGTCCGGTGCCATCGGCGCACGGTACCGCGGCGCATAAGCGCCGCGGGGCGGGCGACCATCTCGTTACGCCCGGAACACATTGGTGTTGGCCAAGCGGCGTCGTCATAGAAGAATTTGGCCGAGTCGAAGGGACGACCGGGTCGTGTGGGGCCAATTTGCTGTTCGCGAAGCACCTGGACCTATGAACTCATGTCTCGTGCCGCCGCCGCAGCCGGGCGCAGCACACGCGCTCTGCACCGGGTGAGTGTCGCTGGCTTTCGGCAGGTCTGGTGCAAATTCAGTAACCCGTCGGGACCTGTCTCTAATAGTGAACCCGAGTTAAGGGCGCATTCCGGCTGATCGTCGGCCGTATGGTATCCAGTGCATATGGAACCGGACGTAAAGTCTGCGATCCCTTCGTTGAGTTCGGGTTCAGCCTGAGCGGCTGCGCCCATATCCGTTGGATGGCGCCGCCTGCGCCTGGTGTCGTGGCCGTCTGCGCCGGCCACGACACTGGACGCTGCGGCGCCGGCACACGATGCGCGCATCTTCGCCAAACACTCGGACGCCGCTCTACGTTACACCGCCATCAGCCATGCCCCGGCTCCGCCTGGTGGAATGAACGAAACACCGCGAAGGGATCGTCGGAGCGAAGCGCCAGGCGGAGGTTGAATTCAGCCAGTACCCGGTTTGCTTCCTGGATGCCATGAATTGTCGGTGGTGCATGAGGCAGGTTGACGTTGACGAAGACCGCATCGACGCCGCAACTGGTGAAATAATCCCGGATGCTGGCATATTCGGCAAGTGTCCACACATAGGTCTTCTTGATGCCCTGCATGCGGTCCCTAATTGTTGTCGCCCGTACGAGGTAAGGTGAAACGTCCTTGGTGCCGAGGACGAAGATACCATCGCCGTACCAGAAATTCCTGACACCGCGACCAACGAAATAATCGTTCACCGCTTGTGGATCATCGCACTGATCGATCGCGACCCCTTCAGTGGGTTCGAGGTCAGGCAGAATAGCGTCGAGCGCTTCCCGGTCATCAAAGCTGGCGACCGAGAACACCGTGTTCACGGGGGCGGCGCGGCCAAAATGGTATCGCGCTGCATCTCGCACTCTTTGGACCGTCCGGGCTGCGGCACCGCGTTTTCCGGCGGCCAGCTTCAGATCGAAGATAATCAGGGCAAATTTATCGCCAGCTTCGGTGGCGGAAGCAGAGGCTGATGCCAACCATGAGGCCAGGGTGGGACCCGCTGCAATGTCATGATTCACGAAGATTTCGCCTCCGTGCTCCAGCAGGTCACACTCGACGCCGTTCGCGCCTTGCCTTGCCGCATGTGAGACGTCGCCTGGCGTATTGCAGCGGTGGGCGATGATATAAACCGGCCGCGGAGTCTGCTTTGCCGTCACCGGGACTGGCACCAGAGATACAGAGCAATGACTGGATGCGGGGCAAACAACATCCATTTTCGGGTGCAGGCCGTCGCGGTAGACCCGGCAGGTTACAAGCTGGTCGCGGTCCTTGGCTTTCAGGAAGCAGTAGAAGTCGTCCTTGCAGGTAAAAGCGTGTCCGCCTGCCACAAACTCGATCTTCCAGTAGTCGAGGCCGGTACGCAGGAGCCCGGTCCAATAGCCCACCCGGAACGGCGCTCCGGCCTCATTAGGATGCAGTATCGGCCACGCATTTTCGTCAAAGTGGTCCGTGTCATAGCGATGGTAGAGGCGCACATTCGTGATCGAAGAGCCCCAGTCGTTCAGGACTGTGGCATTGGCCCAGGAATTTGGCGTCTTCATGGCTTCCTCCGTCCGTTCAAGCCGCGCGGAAAGGGCAGCACAAGAAGAACAATCCTGCATTGCGAAATATCAATCGAATATGCTGGACAGGCGTTGTCCAACGCCTGACCGGCCGGCGCACCAATGTATTTCCAGTCGGCAGAGTGTGTATTACGCGCCGGTCATGAATGAGTAACAGCCAGAAAGTATACAGCCGGCGCTGATGACCGTGCCGAAACGACTCCTGCCGTATCGCACCTGGGCTGTCGTCGGGGCACGGCTTCGCCGCATCCAGCCGACCGCCAGCTATTTTCCGCGTCGCCGATCCCACCATCCCTGGATTGCGCCAAGGGCCCTGATTGTCGGACGGCGCAGGAACGGCAGGTCTTCCGCAAGCAGCAGGATACCAAGCGGTACCATCCAGAAACCCAGGATCGGCAGGAAGCCAAGGAAGCCGGCAGCGATCAGCAGCACCGCGAATGGCACACGGAGCCAAATCAGCTTCGGCTGGCACACCCATTCGTACGCCCGCCGTACGGAGGGCGGAAGCGCGGCCAGCAGGCGCTCCAGCGGAGCTTCATCGGATTTGAGCCTGGTTTCGGACATCCTGCTGTAACGCAGCGTAACGGCGATGGTTTGCGGCAATGTCAGTGTTGATCTTACCACAGAATCCGACCTGCTCCCAGGTCAGCGGCGCCAGCCACAGCGCCGGCCTTCGATGCGGCGTGGCTGCGACCGCGCAGCAGCCCGTGGTACAGGGCCGGAGCGGGCCTTCAAGTGCGCGCGTCGGCCAGCCCGGCAGCCATCGACAAGACGAACCCGGGTCATGCGCCGCCTGTGCGACGGCGTTTCGGGCGCTTGACGCCGCTCCTGATCGGTCCCGACTATCCCCCTGCACAGGCAAACAGGAGTCCGCATGACTGTCTACGCGCCGTCACTCGCGCCGATCCGCAGCGATGCACCCGAGGAAATCCCAGTCTTCGACATCGGCGCGCTCAGAGCTGGCGACCCGGACGCGCTCGACGACTTACGCGACCGGTTCCGCCACGCGCTGGAGGACGTCGGCTTCTACTTCGTGGTGAATCACGGCGTGCCAGCCCAACTCATCACCGCCACCTTCCAGGCCGCGGCGGCGTTTCACGCCCAGCCGGAAGAGGCCAAGCTCGCGCTGCGGATCAATGAGCACAATATCGGCTACCTGCCATTCCGCTCCTCGGTCACGCGGCACTCGAAGCTGAACGCCAACAACAAGCCGAACCTGGTCGAGGCGTTCTTCGTCAAGCGCGAGATGGATGCCGCAGCCCCGGTCGCGCCATTCAAGGCACCGAACCGCTGGCCAAACGTTCCGGGCTTTCGTGACACGACGATGGCCTACTGCGCCGCCATGGAGGCGCTGGGCAAGTCGCTGCTGCCGCTCTACGCCGGCGCACTTGATCTGCCGCCGGACTGGTTTGACGCAGCCTTTGCCGAACCCATGTATACCTTACGGCTGGCGCATTATCCGCGGCAGGACGTGGTGCAGGACAATGAGTTCGGCCTGGCGCCGCACTCCGACACCAGCTTCATGACATTGCTGGCGCAGAACGACGTGCCGGGCCTGTCGATCCGCCTGCCAAACGGACGTTGGCTGGACGCGCCGTCGCTGCCAGGCAGTATCCTCGTCAATGGCGGCGACCTGATGCGGCGCTGGACCAACGACCGGTTCCTGGCGACACCGCACCGGGTGATCAACCGCTCCGGCCAGGACCGCTACGCCATCCCATTCTTCATGGATTGCAGCTACGACTGGCGGATGGAATGCCTGCCGACCTGCCAGGGCCCCGGCAATCCGCCGAAATATGACCCGATCACCTATCCCGAGTACATGACCTGGTTCCGTAATCAGAACTACGCTGCGGCCGTGCGGGGCACGGAACCTGCCGATGCCTGAGCTTCCGGTTATCCGTGTCGCCGGTGCCAGCGATGCGGACCTGGCGGCACAGTTGGACGCCGCGTTCCGCACCATCGGCTTCTGCTACATTGCCGATATCGGTGTCGAAGAAGCGCTGACAGAAGGCGTCTTCGAGGCCTCTCGCCGGTTCCATGCGCTGCCGCGTGCTGTCAAGGACGCCATTGCCATGAATCGGTTCCATCGCGGCTACATGGCGCCGAAGACCTCAATTATCGAGACGTCGTCCGTTGCAGTCGTAACGAAGCCGAACAACAGCGAGTCCTTCATGCTGATGCATGAGGTGGCGCCGGATGATCCGCGCTTCGGCCGTCCACTGGATGGACCGAACCAGTGGCCCGACCTGCCCGGCTTCCGCGGGCCTGTCGAGGCGTATGAACGCGCCATGCACGCCTGCTGCCTGCGCCTGCTCCGCCCGATCGCACTGGCGCTCGGCCTGTCGCCGGATTGGATGTTGCCCTACTTCCAGCAGCCGACGACGTTCCTGCGCCTGCTGCACTATCCGCCACAGCCAGCGGATGCGCCGGACGATGCATTCGGTTCGGCGCCGCATACCGATTACGGCTTCATCACGATCCTGGCGCAGGACGATCGCGGCGGGCTGGAAGTGCGGCGCCGCGATGGAACCTGGCTGCCGGCCCCGCCGATCCCCGGCACCTGGGTGGTGAATGTCGCTGACATGCTGGCGCGCTGGACCAATTTCCGCTGGCAGTCGACGCCGCATCGTGTCCGCAATCTGTCCGGGGCGGATCGCTACTCATGTCCTTACTTCTTCGACATGTCGATGGACAGCATTATCGAGGTGCTGCCGACCTGCCGTGGCGAGGAGAACCCGCCGCCCGTGCGCTACGGCGACTACCTGATGGAACGCCTCGATCGCAACTATGCGTATCGGAAGGGGACGGCTGCAATGTGACCGGGCGACCCAAGGACGTTGATTGCTGCCGTGGCATCGGCCGCTGGCAAACGGGTCCGAAACGTTCCGAATACGGTGATACATGAGGTGGTACCCGCACTGTCACGCCTCAGGCCGGGTTCAGGCAGCGCGTGGCTGCGGCGGCGTTGCATCGCCGGTGCCGAGCGTGCGTTGCAGCAGCACGGTGTCGAGCCAACGGCCGTGCTTGTGACCGACAGAGCGAAGCGTGCCGACCAGCCGGAAGCCGTGCCGTTCGTGCAATCGAATGGATGGCGCATTGGCACTGTCGCCCACGACGGCGACCATCTGGCGGTAACCGCGAGCCTCGCAGGCTTCGACAAGTGCTACCAGCAGCAGCGAACCGGCACCGCGCCCCGCAGCGTCCGGCCGCAGATAGACCGAGTTCTCGACAGTATCGCGGTATGCCACACGCGGACGATAGGCTCCGGCATAGGCATAGCCAATCACCACGCCGTCCTGCTCTGCCACCAGGTAGGGATAACCCTGTTCCAGCAGGGCTGCGCAGCGCCGCCCCATCTCCTCTGTTGACGGCGGCTCTGTTTCGAACGAGGCCGTGCCGTACCGCACGTGGTGACCATAGATCGCGGCGACGGCACTCATGTCGTCCTCGGTAACGGGTCGCAGTGTGATCCCGGCGGATGTCGTCGTTGGTATCACTTGGTCTCTTCCTGCCTGCTGAGAAATGGCTTCGAACGGAGGTGGATCTACCAGCCTTGGCCTGGCCAGGGGTCGAGCGGCGGTGCCGGGCGGGGTGGTAGACCGACATCGCGTCGCAGCCAGTCGTCCAACTCGCGCAGGGCTTCCGAGTATCCAAACCGAGACCGTCGCGATCCGCACAGGAAGCCGCAGGCATCCGATAGCAGCGTCCAGAGCACCATGCCTTGCGCGGCGCCGGCCGCCCTGGACGACGGGTGTGCGGAGTAGCAACGAGAGGCTTGCAAAGGCAGTGTCATGGCATCGCCAATGCTCATGGCAGTTGCCCATCGAGCAAAGAAAATTATTCTGATGCGGCGCATTAGGATAATCTTGGCTTATGGACCTGCCGACCCTTCGCCAGCTACGGACCTTTATTGCCGCGGTCGAGCTGGGTAGCATCACGCAAGCAGCGCGAACCCTGCACATGACCCAACCCGCGGCCAGCCAGCAACTGCGGGAGTTGGAACGCATCCTGGGTGCGAGGCTGTTCGACCGCGCCGAAGGGCGGGTTATCCCGACCTCCGCTGGCGCTGCCATCCTTGAACCGGCTCGTCGGTCGCAGGCAGCAGTCGCCGACGTTGCCGCATTCGCGGCGATGTATCGATCCGGCGAGGCCGGACGCGTGCGGCTGGGTACGGGAGCGACTGCTTGTATCTACTTGCTGCCGTCCGTGCTGGCGGCAGCAAAGCGGCGTATGCCCGGCCTGGAGATCGTTGTCGCAACCGGGAACACGCCGGAGATCCTGCGGCGCATCGAGGAGGGCGAACTGGACGTCGGCCTGGTCACGCTGCCCGCGCGGGTCGGGCGTGCTTTGAGCCGGACGGCGCTTCTGCGCGATCCTTTAGTTGCGTTGGTACCCGAGAGCCTGGGTGGAGCGGGCAGCCCCCTTGCGCCGGCGCAGGTCGCTGCGTTGCCGCTTATACTTTTCGAGACGGCGGGCGACACGCGAAGGATCGTGGACGATTGGTTCGGCAGATCCGGTCTGGCGCCGAAACCAATCATGGAGCTTGGCAGTGTAGAGGCGATCAAGGTGCTGGTCGGTAGCGGGTTGGGCGCGTCCGTCCTGCCGCACCTGGCGCTGCGGGAAGCCGTACCTGGCGCGGTGACGCGACCGCTCCGCCCCGCCCTGGCGCGCGATCTGGGCCTTGTACTCCGCCGGGAGAAGGTGCTGGATCGAGGCTTGCGCGTTTTCGTTGAGGAGCTGAAGAGAATCGCTAGCGCAACAAGGCGGCATGAGACGTGACCAGCAACCCCAATGATCACCCGTCGCCGCCCGTGAAGACCGACGCCGGATAGCCCTGCGCGAACAGCAGCGCCCGCAGCCCGGCATGGTCGACCCGCGCCTTCGCCTCCCGCGCTACGATCGGCTTGGCGTGGAATGCCACCCCCAGCCCGGCGGCGCGCAGCATGTCCAGGTCATTCGCGCCATCCCCCACCGCCAGCGTCGCCGACAGCTTCAGCCCACGCTGCGCCGCCAGTTCCTGCAGCGTCGCCAGCTTGGTGTCACGGTCGAGGATCGGTTCCGCTACCGCACCGGTCAACACCGCCCCGTCATCCAGCAGACTGTTGGCGCGGTGCACGTCGAAGCCCAGCAACTCGGCCACGCGCCCGGTGAAGAAGGTGAAGCCGCCCGACACCAGCGCCGTCAGCGCGCCCCGCGCCCGCATCGTCGCCACCAGTTCGCGCGCACCCGGTGTCAGGCGCACCCGCTCCCACGTCCGGTCCAGTGCATCGACCGGCAGGCCCTTCAGCATCGCCACCCGTTCCCGCAGCGCCGCCTTGAAGTCCAGTTCGCCGTTCATCGCCCGGGCCGTGATGGCGGCGATTGTCGCGCCGAGGCCGGCAAAGACGGCGAGTTCGTCCAGCGTCTCCTCTTGCACGATGGTGCTGTCCATGTCGGCGATCAGCAGCGCCTTGCGGCGGCCGCGCGTCTTCACCGCGATGGCGTCGATCGGCGCCCCGCCGAGCGCCTCGGCCAGGTGGGCGGGATCGGGCAGGGCGGGCATCGGGATGTCGGCGGCCTCGCCCACGGACAGGATCACGGCCTCGCCGCCCTGCACGGCCTCACGTACACGAGCGATTTGCGCCGCGGTCAGGCTGGTGGCCTCGCGCTGGGCGACCAGGGTCAGGATAAACGTCATGGCGCCGCGGATTTGGCAGCGCCGCAGCCGTGGTGCAAGCGAATGCTGCGCTGCATCGAGTCCGGCGGCGGCTCGTCCGCATCCGGTCCCGCCCGTCACCACCAGGCGCCGGACGCGGGCCGTTCGGCCGGCGCGAGCGGCAGCCGTCCGCCTACTGCCCCGGACGCGACAACGTCTGCATCTCAAACGTATCGAGGTTGTTGAACCCGTACCACGGGCCGATCTGATCGTTCATCCAGTTGACGAACGTACTCAGATCGGCAACGTCATACTCGCCCAGGTTCGGATCCATGAATTCGACGGCGCCGTCGTTCATGATATGCGCGGCAATGGCGTGTCCGCCCCATCCTTTGCGCGAAAAGCCGATGAAACAGTAGCCTTTCGCCACCATGATTTCATACGCCATGGTCTTCCACGTGGCGTTCTGCCGGAGAACCAGGCCGCGCTTGTTGGTCAGGTGGCCCGTCGTGTTGGACAGGATGTAGTTGATGGCGGCGCGATGGTTGGTGGCCCGGTCACCGCCCTGCAAGGCGATCCGCATCTGTCCCTGCATCACGGTTTTTACCGCGGCGACCGGCGCTCCGGCCGCGCCGTATGCCTTGGTCGAGCTTGGCGCGGCGCATTTCGGCGGCCCGAACCAGGTCCAGAAATCGTCGTTCATGGCCCGCTTGATCAGCCACCAGATCGAGATGCCCTGGCAGGCGCCCTCCGACGTCAGGGTCGGCGCCCACTTGATCGGGCTCGTGCCGAGTGACAGCGCATTGGCGTCCGCCACAGTGTTCGCGGCCGATACGATCGTGTCGCTGGCGGTCCAGCGTGGATCCGCGCCTTGATTGTAGCTAAACCGCATATCCGCCCCCGAATCGTGAATTTTGTAACGCAACGCGTCCGATGCCGTTGCGGCATCGTGATGTTTGAAACAAACGGTAAAGTGGCACCGCGATCCGGTCGTATGCGGCCAGGTGCCACGGGCTTTGGTTTCGGAAATCGCTACCGCAGATTAGGCCCGCAGCCCGAACCTGTCCAGATACGTTGCACTATCGTTTGTTGATATGGATTCGGAATGAAGCCGCAATGCTTACCCTGTCGCCGGCGCATGTGGATCGAGTAGCGCGTCGGGCAGCAGCGCCACCTCGCCGGTGCGGGTCCAGATCAGCGCACAGCGCACGGGGCGGTCCGGGAACAGGCCGCGCAGCACAGCTCTGTAGGATGCCATCTGCCGCAGGTACAGCACGGGCGTCTCCGCCACCGAGGCGGGCGGCCGACGGTTGGTCTTGAAGTCTGCTACCAGCACGCGGTCCGGCAGCACCGCCAGCCGGTCCACCAGGCCGCCGATCACCGCATTGCCCACCACACCGGTCAGCGGTACCTCCGCCCGGCCGTCCGGACCGAACACCGGCGCAAGCTCCGGATGCGCCAGCACCGCCAGCACCTCCTCGGCGGCCGTGGCGGCATCCGCCTCGGCCAGGCCGGCGCCGGGGCGGCGCAGGAACGCCAGCGCCGCCGCCCGCCGCTGCGCCTCGGGCACCTCCGGCAGGTGCTGCAGCAGCGTATGGATCAACTGCCCGCGCTGGAACCGGTCCGGCACC
>JAFEFW010000479.1 GCA_018240405.1 Pseudomonadota bacterium | reverse complement strand
TGGCGCGCTGGATGCAAAGGTGCGGAAGAGTCTGCGCGTCTGGCTGCGCAACCTGCACGAACAGATGGGCCTGACCAGCGTGTTCGTGACGCATGACCAGGCCGAGGCGATGGAGATGGCCGACCGCATCGCCGTACTGCGCGCCGGACGGATCGAGCAGGTCGATACGCCGGCGCGGCTATACGCCGACCCAGCCAGCGCCTTCGTGCACGATTTCATGGGCGAATCGATCAGTTTCGCCTGCGTCGTTGCGGACGGCGTGGCGCGGTTGGATGGGCTGCCGGATGTGGCGCCGATCCCGACGACCTGCCGGCCCGGCGCGGCAACAGCGGTGATCCGACCCTATGAGATTGCACTCTGCCCCGGGGCGGGATCCGCCGTCGTCCGCGGCACGCACGTGCTTGGGCCCATGCGAAAACTGCTGCTCGGGCTTGGGCCGCATCACTGCGAGGTGCTGGTGCAAGCGGGGGCGTGGGCTCCGGCTGCCGGCGAGCAATGCAGCGTCGATCTGTCGCGGGCGCGCGTCTATCCGGCGGGGTGATCGTTTCGGTGTGTAGGTGTGTCGGCACTGCTCCCTTCTGCACCCACTCCGCCTGTTGCCCCTCCGCCCTTCGCCTGCCAGACTCGTGCCCAACGAGCGACCTGGAGGGAAACGAGCCATGGCTCCGAAGCTGCGTCTTGGCGTGGTGTACGATTTTCGCAATCCGCCGGAATCCGGCATGCGGACCCAGGACCTGTACGCCGCCGTCATGGACCAGGTGACGTGGCTGGACAGCTTGGGCCTCGACCTGGTCTGGTTCACCGAACATCATTTCGTCGACGACGGCTATCTGCCGTCCTGGATTCCCGTTGCCTCGGCCATGGCCGCGCGCACGCAGCATGTGCGGTTTTCCTGCGACGTCTGCCTGCTGCCGTTCAACCACCCGATCCGCCTGGCCGAGGATCTGGCCGTGCTGGACAATCTGTCGGGCGGACGGGTGGAGATGGGCGTCGGGATGGGCTACGCGCCGCACGAGTTCCGCGGCTTCGGTTTCCCGGTCTCCCGCCGTGTGTCGCTGACGGATGAAGCGCTGGAGGTACTGACCCGAGCCTTCACCGGCGAAACGTTCAGTTTCCACGGCAAGCGATACCACTTCGACGATGTGAAGATCACGCCGGGCTACGTGCAGCCGGGCGGTCCTCCGCTATGGACCGCAGCCATGGCCGAGGCCGGCGCCGCGCGCGCCGCACGATTTGGCACCAATCTGCTGCCGCAGGGACCGCGCGGCACCTCGCTGGACACGTGGCGGACGACGCTGCGGGCACAGGGCAAGGACCCGTCATCGTTCCGTGTCGGCATCATCAAATCCTGTTTGGTGACCGACGACAAGGAGCGCGACTGGCCGCCGGTGCGCGAGGGTGAGCGGCGCCGGATGGCGGTGTACGGGCAGTTCCGCGCAGCGGCGGGTGGGCACGGCGGCATTGCCAGCATTACCGATGAGACGGCGCGCATCCCGCAGAACTGGGTGGTGGGCAATGTCGATGAGTGCGTGGAACAGCTTGCCGCGTTCATTCGCGAGTACGGGATGACGGATATTGTTACGTGGGCGTTGCCGCCTGGCATGCGTCCGGAGCAGATGGCGCCGAGCCTGGAACGTTTCGCGCGCGATGTGGCGCCGAGGTTGCGGGCGATGTTCCCGGGGTAATGGTTCCGATGCGCCGCTTGGTTTCCTGTCTGTAGGAGTCGGATTGTGCGGACCACCTGGAACCGCGCGCCGCTCCTCGACTTTACCGGCTTATTCCCTGTGTGCTGCAGACACAGGATATTCGTTTGGTTCAGGCGGAAACAAGGCCGCCGCAGCCTAGCGTCCTCGTAATCAAGAATGAAGTCAGTCTATCAAAACCACGAAGCGCTATCGATCGGGCGCTCACCTTTGCCTATTCAATCCTTACCCGCCGCCAGCAAGAAACATCGGCGTTCATCAGCGTTCATCTACGGTTCTTCTCGCCACGGCACCTCCTCTCACCACAAGTCTGGCGATCAGGCGCCATGGCACTTCCACACTTCAGCCTCTTCGGCCATCCATCAGTGTCCCCCTCCCCCGCCCGCCGGGCGAGGCCGGGCCAGCAGGAACCCCATCGGGGCCACGACGACGAACAGCAGGGCCATCAGCAGCAGAATGTCGTTGTAC
>JAFEFW010000478.1 GCA_018240405.1 Pseudomonadota bacterium | reverse complement strand
GATAAGCTGCCGCCGGCGAAGACGCTGATCGGCGACCGAGGCTATGACAGCAACCGGTTCCGAAAGTCCTTGGCGGAGAAGGGGATCGAGCCCTGCATACCGCCGACGAAGAACCGAAAAGAGCAGATCGAATACGACAAAGCGCTCTACAAGCAGCGCCACCGGATCGAGAACATGTTTGCCAAACTCAAGGATTGGCGCCGCATCGCCACCCGCTACGACCGCTGCGCGCACACGTTCTTTTCAGCGATTTGCATTGCGGCGACCGTCTTGTTCTACCTGTAATGAATGAGTCCTGAGCCTAGGTAGATGTAAAAATCGGGCACAGGCTGCATCAAGAACTCCAGTTAGAGCCTCGGAGCAGCGGGAAAGAGGCGGGCTGAATATAGCGCACATGCTTCCTGCTGCCCGCGAGGCGTGACCTCCGCGAACGTGCCCCTGATCATGCGAGGCGCCAGGAAGCGGGACGGCCGGTCGGCCGAAGCGCTAACGCTGGAGAAATAGGAACGGTGCCGGTTGGAGACAACCCCAATTCAACCGGCAAATAGCACGTGATAATCCGGTTTATCACGTGCTCCGGCCTTGCTTGCGTGTTGCGAAAATCAAGAATTACGCGCGTGATGAAGGGGCGTTCGGCGTCCGATTGGCGTGGCCGCGCGGCCTGTTAGATACAGAGCCGCAGTGGGGCAACAGGATTCCCCAACGGTCTATCGCTCCCTGTATTTGATAATGGCCTCCCCGCTGAAAACAAAGGCCGGGTCTTGTGCTGGGCACCACGTTCCCCGTCTGGGTTCGTTGATATCAGATATGCTCACCTGGAGCGTGTTCTCCCATGAATTATAGCCGCCATCCAAAGCTATTTGGCTTCCAACACTGCCGGCACCGAATTTACGAATAATCACCTCCCCTATCTCTGAACCGCGAGGAATAGGAGAATCTAATTTTCTGACCTGACACCCAGAAATCTTGCGTTCCATGTCAAACTTAAGGCAACTACAAGTGCTCTGAGTGCTGAATACAAATGGTATTGCGACCTCCTTCCACGATTTCATGGACTGTTGTCCGTAGGCCGAAGAGATGGTCATTAATGCGGACAGGCATACAGCAAGTCGAGTTGAACGCATCGGTGAATCCTCCATGGATGCGGCGCGTCGTGATAGACTGTGATCCGGGTGTGGCAATTTTCGCATCGGTCACGAAAGGTTGCCACATCCGGGATGAACGGTAAATTCCTACGCGAGCTTTACGGCAGCGCAAAACTCAAGAAAAACGCACCAAGAGATCCTGCAGGCTATATCAGCGCTGTTCGCATCCTGTTCATGCTGTGAGGCGCGCGTGGCCCCCAGCCTGACATATCGTGTGGTGACCCCAATCTCGGACGGAAGGAACGCAAGGCCGATCGTGATGCCGATACGCCGCGGCTGCGCGAACCCGTGACGGCGCCGGTGGTCCTGCTTGGCACGGCGACCGGCTGCTACCGAACGACGACGGCGAGCTGCGGACGGAACTGGATCGTCATGCGGACGGTTTGGCGACTTTGAACCTGATCAGCATCCGCTAGTCAGGACATTCAGAGGGACGTCTGGTGGTATCAGACCTCTAATTCCTCTTGCAATTGTAGTATCTCGACACCTGCGCACCCCAATCTCCGTGTGGCTTGCAGTCGGGACACTGCGGGCTGTTGAGCTGATAATCTATCTTTTCCCACAAGTAATTGCACTCAGCTTGTGACATCACCGGACAAGCAGTTTGGACTTTCTGGAAGTACTCCGTGTAGTGGTCGCTATTATGATCCTCCATCTGCTTGACGACGAGATTCGTGATCACTCCGTCACAAGACGCAACTGTTGTGCAGATTGGATCCGAAATTACCACAGTGACAGGCCCTGCCGGGACCCCACCTTTATAGTAAATGCAATGCTCTTCTGCCATAGCCGGACTTGCCAAAAGGCCACACACGAGCATTCCAAGAGTGATGAGAGCGCCTCGAATACGTCCGTCCATGAGAATCATCCTGTGATGGGATAGCCCCAGCCCCTGCGGCTACCGATGTTAGCGTGGAACTATATCGTCACCCCATCGCTTAAGGCGGTCAACCTCCCCCTGGGGATGATGTCGATAGCACACGATATGTCCGGTTTAGGTAGCACACGATCTGTCCGGTGAGACTGCGGCCC
>JAFEFW010000477.1 GCA_018240405.1 Pseudomonadota bacterium | reverse complement strand
CCTTCCAGGAAGCGGCCGCCATGTGTATCGAGGCGGAACGACAGCTGCCCCGCTGCCGCCAGGTCCGGGAATCGGGCACAGACCGCCAGCGCATCGGAAATTTCGTGACCGAAATAGTCGACCAGTACGGTCATCGGCTCATCCGGAAACGTCTCACGGAACATCTCGGCCGCGCGCACCGTCGACCCCGCGTAGCCGATCAATGAGTGGGGCATCGTGCCGAAGCCTCTCGCGGCGCCGAACCAGTGCGCCGTCATGTCGTTGGCGCAACCGATAAAGCCCTTTGCGCCCTCCTTCCGCGCGGCCGCGCTGCCAACGGACGCGGCGTAGGACATGATGTCCTGCATCTCGCCGCCGGCACAGTGCCGCGCCTCCATCGCCAGGAAGGACACCGAGGGCAGCGCCATGCACATCTGGTAGGCGTTGTGCGCGGCGACGCAGGCCGGCCCGATCTTCTGCAGCAGAATAGTTTCAAGATCAGAAAGATGCACCATGCTGCCGGTCAGGTAGGCGATTGGCTCGCCGGCGCCGACCCAGTCGCCTTCCTGGAACACCAGGTCGACGTCGACCATGGTCCCGCGCTCCTCGGCCGCCGCCCGCAGCCAGTCCAGCATCAGGCGCGGCGCGCAGACCACCGGGCGGCGCATGAAGATCGCGTAGGTAACTGTTTTGTCACCGAACCGAGCAACGATGCGCTTGGTACGGTTGAAGTAGCTGTCGGTGCGGGCGGCGATGTCCGCCGCCAGGCCCGGATATTGGTTATCTGTCACCTGCCCGTTTCCTCCCCTCGGGCACCGCGCTACTGCGCGGCGAGTGGTGGCGCCGCGGCGGGTTCGCGCCGCGCCTTCAACTCCTCCGCCACCAGGAACGCCAGCTCCAGCGATTGTTCCGCGTTCAAACGCGGATCGCAGAAGCTCTCGTAGCGCTCGCCCAGGTCGGTTTCGGACAACTGGTGGGCGCCGCCGATGCATTCGGTGACGTCGTGGCCAGTCATTTCGACATGCACGCCGCCGGCCCAGGTCCCTTCCTGCGCGTGTGCATCGAAGAAGCCGCGCACCTCGCTCAGGATGGCATCGAAGCTGCGGGTCTTGATCTTGCTGCCGGTGGTCACGGTATTGCCGTGCATCGGATCGCACAGCCACAGCACCTTATGGCCGGCGCGCTGCACCGCGCGGAGCAGCGGCGGCAGCTTGGCGGCAACCTTGTCGGCACCCATGCGGCTGATCAGGGTAATCCGCCCGGGCTCATTCGCCGGGTTCAGGATCTCCAGCAGCCTGAGCAGGTCATCCACGTCCTGCGATGGCCCGACCTTGATGCCGATCGGGTTCTGCAGGCCGCGCAGGAACTCGACATGCGCCCCATCCACCTGGCGGGTGCGGTCGCCGATCCACAGGAAGTGGGCAGAGCAGCCATACCACTTGCCGCTGGTGGAATCGACACGGGCCAGCGCCTGCTCATAGGGCAGCAGCAGCGCCTCATGGCTGATGTAGAAGTCGGTCTCGCGCATGTCGCGCTGGGTCGCGCTGGTCATGCCACAGGCGGCCATGAACGCCAGTGTCTCATCGATCCGGCGTGCCAGGCTCTGGTAGCGCTCCGCCAGCGGCGAGCGTTCGGCGAAGTCGAGGTTCCAGCGGTGCACCTCGTGCAGATCAGCGTAGCCGCCGGACGAGAAAGCGCGCAGCAGGTTCAGCGTGCTGGCGGACTGGAAGTAGCCGAACTCCATCCGCGCGGGGTCGGGGATGCGCGCCTCGGCAGTGAACTCCGGCCCGTTGATGATGTCGCCGCGGTAGCTTGGCAGGGTGACGCCCTCGACCGTCTCAGTGTCGGAGGAGCGCGGCTTGGCGAACTGCCCCGCCATGCGGCCCAGCTTCACCACTGGCAGGGAGGCGCCAAAGGTCAGCACGACGGCCATCTGCAGCAGGACCCGGTAGGTGTCTCGGATGATATTGGCGGTGAAATCGGCAAAACTTTCGGCGCAGTCGCCGCCCTGCAGGACGAACGCCTTGCCTTCTGATGCCAGCGCCAGTTGCGCCTTCAGCCGCCGCGCCTCACCGGCAAACACCAACGGCGGATAGCGGCGCAGCTTCGCTTCCATCGCCTCCAGCGAGGCCTGGTCGGGATAATTCGGCACCTGGCGGATCGGGCAGGCGCGCCAGGAGTCGGGGCTCCAGGCGCTGACGGAGGGGGCGCTG
>JAFEFW010000476.1 GCA_018240405.1 Pseudomonadota bacterium | reverse complement strand
TCGAACGGATGTCCCCAGCCGCCGCCACCGCCGGTTTCCACGCGGATGATATCGCCACGCCGCACCAGGTTGCCGTCGCTGAGCGGATTCAGCACACGCTGGTCGTTGCGGCCGGGGTTGATGACGCAGCGGCCGGAGCGAGCGGAATGGCCGCCGGCGACGCCCCAGGGCGGATTGTCGACGGAGTCGATGCGGACGGACACCATGCCCTCCTCGGCCAGCACTTCCAGTTCGCGCACCATGCCGCAGCCGCCGCGCCAGCGTCCTGGTCCGCCGGTGTCGCGGTTGATGGCGTATTCGCGGACGCGCACCGGGTAGACGGCGTCGAGGAACTCGACCGGGTAGTTCTCCTGCGCCACCAGATAGATGGCATCGTTGCCGTCGGCGAACGGACGCGCGCCGTAACCGACGCCGACGCCGTCTGACATCAGGTAAATGCGGCCGTCGTCGGTCCGGCCGCGCAGGTACCAGATGACATAGGCGCTGTGCGCCGCCATCGCCTGGCCGTTGGTGGCGACATTCATCAGACCCAGCAGGCCCGACAGGTTGCGCATCATGGTTACGCCGCGCAGGCCCAGTGGCGCCGGGAAGCGCGGCTGAACGATGGAGCCGGGGCGCAGCCGGACCTCATCGATCAGGTCCAGGGCACCCTGGTTCACCGGCGTCGCCGGGTCAGCGCCCACCAGATACGAGGTCAGTGCCAGCCGCGGCGTCGTCTGGCTCATCAGGAAGTTCAGCGGACCCTTGACCTGGTCGTCGCTGCCGGTCAGGTCGAGAACGGTGCGGCCGTTCTCCACCGACAGGTGATAGCGGATGGCAAAGGCGCCGCTGCCCTGCCCGTCGCCATCCACCGTTTCGGTGAAGCGGTAGTCACCGTCCGGCACCAGCGCATGCAGCTTCGCCCGCGCAGCCTCGCGTGTGCGGTCGATCAGCGCATCGAACGCCGCCTGCAGCGCCTTGGTGCCGAAGCGGGCGATCAGTTCCTGCAGCCGTTTCTCACCCAGTCGGATCGCCGCCAGCGAGGCGCGCGTGTCACCGCGCACCATCTCGGGAAAACGGCAGTTGCGGTAGAACAGGTTCAGCAGGTCGTCAGAAACCACGCCCTCTCGCGCCAGCCGCACCGGTGGAATGATGATGCCTTCTTGGAATATCTCGGTGCAGTCGGGTGACAGCGATCCCGGCCGCATGCCGCCGATATCGTTGAAATGCGCCCAGGAATGGGCGTAGGCGAACAAGTCGTCGCCGGCGAACACTGGCGTGACGAACACCTGGTCCGAGGTGTGCGAGACCGCGCCTTTGGATGCGTAACAATCATTGTACCAGTAGATGTCGCCTGGCCGCATTGTCGCCGCCGGATAGCGCTCCAGGATCGGCTCGATGATGTTCGATGCAATCGGCAGACTCTTGCCGGCGATCAGGCGACCGTCGCGGTCGAACAGCGCGGTGTGGAAGTCCTTCTTTTCACGGATGAACGGCGACATCGCTGTCCGCTCGATCAATGCTTCCATTTCCAGTTGGATCGACCCCAGGGCGCCGCGGACGATTTCCGTGACGACGGGATCGGCGATCGTGGCGTGCTCTGCATCCATGGCCCGGTCCTCCTGCGTCACCCATCAACCAAAGGCATGACCTCGGCTGCGAATCGCTGCATCCGCTCGACCGTCTCCGCGATCGACGATCCGCGAAAATCGAAGATAAGTTCATGCACGCCGATCGCGGCAAAGCTGCGGACATCGCCGGCAATCTCGTCCGGCGCGCCGGAAAAGCTGCGGCGCGTGCCGTCGCGGTCGGAGACAGCGGTGTCGTAGAGCGGCGCCTTGTAGGAGACCTGGATGGCGGAGAAGTCGCGGCCCTCGGCCTCGGTCAGGCGCTTCAGCGTTGCCAGATGCGCCACCATCTCCTGTGGCGGCAGCGGTGAGGCGGCGATGGCGCCGACCGGGTGCCAGCCGTCGCCGTGCTTCGCCGTGCGCCGCAGCGCCGCCCGCGAATGGCCGCCGACCCAGATCGGCGGATGCGGCTTCTGCAACGGCAACGGCTCCGACCGGATGTCGGTATACTGGTAGAATTCACCGCTGAAGCTGGCGGGAGACTGTGTCCAAAGCTGCTTGAAGATGGTGATCCACTCATCCGTCACGGCGCCACGGCGCTCGAAAGGCGGGCTGTCCAGTGCGTCGAACTCTTCCTTCAGCCAGCCCACACCGAC
>JAFEFW010000475.1 GCA_018240405.1 Pseudomonadota bacterium | reverse complement strand
ACATGATGTCATCGGTGAGGTCCCCGACCGTGCGGCGACGCTGCAAATGGCCGCGGAGCCGGGAACAATCGTCATCGATGCACGGACACGGTCGCTGGTCGGCGACCTGTTTGAATGCCATGACCTCGATCCGGTCGAACCCGCTTCGAGCATCCGGCCGGTGCGCCGCTGGCGCGTGGCCCGCGAGCGGAGCCCTGAAAGCCGGTTCAGCGCGCTACGAGGACCGCAATCAAGCCCATTGCTCGGCCGCGATGAAGAACTGCAGTTGCTGCTGCGCCGCTGGGCGCGTTGCGAAGCCGGTGAAGGACATACTGTACTCATTTCAGGTGAACCAGGGATCGGCAAGTCACGGCTCGCCGCCGCGCTAGAAGAACACCTGCGCGACCGGCCGCATCGGGTCATTCATTTCGCATGTTCGCCGGACCATCAGGACAGCGCGCTATATCCGTTCACGGCAAATCCCGACGCCATAGCCGATTTCAGACACCACGACGTCACACCCAACCAGACCAGTCCGGAACAAACCGAGCCGCGGCACGCTATGGATGGCCACAAGGCGCCGCCGCAAATCTCGCGCCCTCCGTCATCGCCTGTGTCGGACAGCGTCCGTCCTGCTGGCTCCAGAGCCAGACCCGGCCGGGAGCGGACTTTGGAAACGCTGGCCCGCCAGATCGAAGCGTCCGCGCGCAGACAACCGATGCTGTTGCTGTTTGAAGATGTTCATTGGATTGACCCGACCTCTCGCGAATTGCTCGACTTGATCATTCCACGGTTTCATGAGCTGCCGATACTGATGCTGGTGACGTTCCGCCCGGAGTTCCGGCCCGACTGGATGGGTCGTCCGCACGTGACCGTTCTGACGCTCAACCGGCTCAGCACGAAGGACGGACTTGAACTCGCCCGGCTGGTCGCAGGCCCCGCCAACCTTTCGCCGAGGCTCTTCGAGCAGATCAGCAAGCAGGCGGACGGCATACCGCTGTTTGTCGAAGAACTGACGAAGAGTGTTCTGGAAGACGAGGCTCGCGCAAGGCGGTCCCGGCTGACGATCCCGCCCAACCTATATGCCTCACTGATGGCCCGTCTCGATAGACTTGGGCCGGTGGCCCGGCAGGTGGCGCAGGCCGGCGCGGCAATCGGCCAGGATTTTTCATACCGGTTGCTGCATGCAGTCTATCCGGCACCGGACCATGAAATGGCAGCCTGCCTTGACAGCTTGGTCGCCGCCGGACTGCTGTTTCGACGAGGCGAGCCACCGGACGCCGTCTATTCCTTCAAGCATGCGCTGCTGCGGGATGCGGCTTACGATAGCCTGTTACGCGAGCACCGGCGGCGCCTGCATGCTGCGATCGCCAAGGCTCTTGAAGCGCAATCTCCGGAGCGGCTGGAAAGTGAGCCCGAGGTGATTGCACTGCACTACTCCGAGGCAGGACTACCGCAATCGGCCGCTGATTACTGGGCCAAAGCAGGCCGCCGGTTCGTTGCACAGTCTGCCATGGCCGAGGCGGCGGCACATTTCCAAAGGGCACTGGCGCAATTGGCGCTTATCCCGAGCACGCTTGCACGTGAGCGTCAGGAGCTGGAGTTAACCATTGCGCTCGCCGCGTCGAGCCAGACCGCAAAGGGATTGGCGGCGCCGGAGACGGGCCAAGCCTTCACCCACGCAATGAAACTTTGGGAACAACTTGGCTGTCCTGTGGAATATTCGCGGGCCCCGCTGGGGCTCTCCGGGTATCACACAAATCGCGGTGATTTGGAGGTGGCGGAGGGTCTGAATGCAGACTTCCTGCGTCTGGCCAATGGTCGCGGCGAGCCCAGCCTGCTTTGCACTGCCCACGCAATCGCCGGCCGGACGCTGACCTTTACAGGCCGGTTTTCAGAGGCGCGTGAGCATCTGGAATCGGCCGGCAAGATCTATGATCAGATCCCCCAGCAAAGGTCTTTTTCCCAGTACGGACTAACACCTCGCACGGCGGCAGATGGCTACCTGGCGCTGGTGCTGTTCTGCACAGGATCTCCAGACCGGGCGCTGGCGAAAGTGCGTGACACCACCGCCTACGCCTACGATGTAGCCCACGTACCGTCGATGACGCTGGCGCATGTCTTCGGAGCCACCTTGTTTTCGCTCGCGGGCGATGACCAGGCCCTGGATGACGAGGTACGGAGCCTGCTTGATCTGGCGGACGAGCACGAGTTCTTGCTGTACAAGGCGCAGGGGACGATTTTCCTTGGCTGGAGTAACGTGC
>JAFEFW010000474.1 GCA_018240405.1 Pseudomonadota bacterium | reverse complement strand
GCGGACGATCTCAATCTCTCTGCTCAAGCTACCTGTTCGTCAGATAGCAGCCGGTCACTCATCTCGAAGCCAATTCTCGACAAGCAGCCCCTCGATGCGCGCAAACTCTCGCATATTGTCCGTCACCACCGTATCGCCTAATGTCAGCGCATGTGCTGCGATCAGCAGGTCATTCCCGCCGATCACCGTCCCCGCCTGTTCCAACCGTGCCCGCACCTGACCGTAAACCGCATCCGCCGGCGCCTCGAACGGTACGACCTCCAGCGCCCCCAGCACAGCCTCCAGCCGCTCGGTCAGCCGAGTGGAGCCCGCTTTGCGGGCGCCAAAGCGAAGTTCCGCTGCGACAATAATGCTGGTGCGAACGGCATCCTCGCTCACCATCCGAACCCGCTCTGCCACCCTGCCTTGCGGCCGTCGGATCAGGTCGGAGATGATGTTCGTGTCGAGCAGGTAACGCATCAGATGGAAACGGGATCAGGCGCCGGATCAACGATCTCGGGAAATGCATCGTCCAGCGGCTCCAGCGTCGCCAGCAGGCTCAGCAGCGAATGGGCCGGCGCTGGCTCGATGATCAGCCGGTCGCCTTCCTTGCGCATGACCGCATCCTCGCCCGGCAGTTCAAACTCCCGAGGGATGCGGACCGCCTGGTTGCGGCCATTACGGAACAGCTTGACGTGTCGCTCTGCCATCGCGGCATCCTTTCTGGCCTATGCCAAGACATAGGCCGGGAGCCAGTTGGCTTCAACTCAAAGCGACGAGCCTCTACCCCACCACCCGCGGCACCACCCGCTCCGTCAGCAGCCGGAACGACCGTCCGCTCATTGGCGCCGCCATCAGATACGTCATCCCGATCTGCTCACTGAACCCCAGGATCTGGTCCACCACACGCTCCGCGGTGCCGTGGATCATCACATCCTCCAGGTAGAAATCCACCGGGTCCTTGCCGCCGAAATTCCGCGCCGGCCCCTGCCGCACGTTGCCGCTGTGCTGCGGTCCCACATACGAAGCCAGCGTCCATTCCGCCACGCGCTTCGCCACCTCCCGCGCCTTCTCGTCGGTGTCCTCCACCGCAATCAACCGAGCCATCGGGATCGTCCGGCCGGCATCGCTGAAGCCGGCTTCTTCCATCTTCGCGGCATAATGCCGGCGCTTCGCCGTCAGTTCGGCAAACGATGAGTGCGGGTCCATCAGGATGGAATGCCCCTGCCCCGCGGCCCAATCAATCGCCGGCAGCGAGGACGCAGCCATCCACACCGGCGGATGCGGCGCCTGGAACGGCTTCGGCAGCACCTCCACGCCCTCATAGTCAAAGAACCGTCCGTGATGCGTCAGACGCTGGTTGGTCCAGGCCTTCAGCACGATCTCCACCGCCTCATGGAAGCGCGGGCCGCTTTCCTCGCCGGGAATGTGGAAGGCGGCGAACTCGCTGCGCTCAAAGCCGCGGCCGGCGCCCCAGTTGACGCGGCCGCCGGACAGCACGTCCAGCAGCGCCACCTCCTCGGCAAGGCGCAGCGGGTTGTAGAACGGCGCCAGGGAGACGGCGGTGCCGATGCGCAGCCGCTTGGTCCGCGCGGCGGCCATGGTGCCCATCATGTGCACCGACGGGCAGACCGAGAAGCTGGAGAAATGGTGCTCGGCCAGCCAGACGCAGTCGTAGCCGGTCTGGTCCATGATGTGGAACCGTTCCAGCGCCGTTTCGTATACGGAATTGAGCGGCACGGACCGGTCGCGCCAGCCGAAGAACTGCAGGATGCCGACTTGCATACGCCTCTCCCAGATGCGTCCGCCGTTGCCCGGCGGTTCCGGGCAAGATGGTGCGGCGGGACGAGGGGAATGTCTACGGCGCAGGGAGCGGTCAGGGCGGAGGGATCGGCAGCAGACGGGTCCGGATCGTATGCTCGGTCATGGTGACCAGGGCCCCGCTGTGCAGCGCAACTTCAACGCGCGGCCAGATATGTCGCAGTAGATCGGCCAGAGCAAATGCATCCAGTCCCTGCTGGCGAACGCGGATCACAGACGGGCTGCTTTCACCGCTGGTCGCCAGCAGAGTATGGAAATCGGCATCCAGAGTGACGCGAATCGTGCGTCCTGCCGGGCACAAGCAACGATGGAAGTATCGGTGGCCTGGCTCAAACCAAGGTCAGATACAGGCACGACGTCCCAATCAGCCACGTTGAGCGATCGGGCTGTCGACCGGGACAGGCCCTGATCGAGCAGCAAACGCTTCAAGCGGACGCAAGCGGTTAAAC
>JAFEFW010000473.1 GCA_018240405.1 Pseudomonadota bacterium | reverse complement strand
GAACACTTCAGGGTCATGCTGCCGACCGCACCGGGGATCAGTAAGGACGACAACAACTACGCGGACAACCCTTTCCTCCTGCATCTAACCAGAATGGGATACAAGGGCGCATTCTGGTCCCATTGGCGACAGCGGGACGCGATCATGCAGCAGAGCCTGGAGGCGTGAGCCGTAGCAGAGTTTCAGCGTTTTCCTGGCGCGCGGGACATCGGGCCGCCCTGCGCATAGTTCAAGACCTAGTACCCGTTACGCCGTGCCGCGGGCCATGCGCTGCGAGGCATGCGAACCAGCCGGGCCAATAACGGGAACGAGGGCGCGGTGTAATCAGGCATGCCCCAGTGCACAAGAGCAAGGGAGGAATGGTCAGTGTACAGAATCCGCCTCGCGTCCTTGGACGATTTGGATGCCCTTTGCCACGCGCGTTACCGCGTTTACGTCGAGATGGATGGCTTTCTGCCGCCGAATGAGGAGCGCAGGGTCGTCGACCGGTATGATAGGTTGTCTGAGACCACCCATATCGTGGCAGAAGCCGAGGGTCGGATCGTCGGTGCGGTACGGCTGACGCGGTGGTCCCAGCTTGGACTGCCGGCATTCGACTACTTTGACTTTGCACCCCATCTTCCCGCGGTGGATGAACGAGTGGCAAACGGGAGCCTTATCTTTGTTGAGACGACATATCGGCGTACGCGAATGGGCCACAACCTAATGATGCATTGGTATGCCGAACTGCTGACGATGCGATGCACTCATGCCATCGGCGTGCTCAATCCCCCGCTCGTTCCGTGGCTTTCGAGTCATGGCTTTCAGGCCGTCGGTGATGCCGCGCGAGACCCGCACACCGGCGTTCCTTTTGTGCCGGTGCTACTCAACTTGGCGCGTCTGAACCCGGAAGTTGCCGCAGCGGCAACTGGCCTCGGCTCCCTTTGTCCCGCCGGTAAGTATTATGATGAGCCGCCCCCGCCACCGGCCGCCCAAACCGAAGGAGAGGGACGCGGCAATGCCTGATCTGGCTTCTGCGCTTGACGCTTGGCGGCAATGTCTGGGGCCAGAGCACGTCTGCATCGATGCGGATGAGTTGGCTGCGGCCGAAACCGCTACCTTTGCCACCACCCAACGCATCCCGGCTGTTCTGCGGCCGGGATCGAGGGCCGAGGTGCAGGAATGCCTGAGTATTGCCAACCGCTCGCTGGTCCCGGTTTATCCGGTCAGCGGCGGCAAGAACTGGGGGAGCGGGTCGCGAGTTCCTGTCCGCGAAGGATGCGTTGTGCTCGACCTCAAGCGCATGAACCGCATCCTCGAATTCGACGAGGAGCTCGCTTATGTGACGGTCGAGCCCGGCGTTACCTTCGGGCAGCTGTTTGCCTATCTTCGAGACCAGCGGTCAAACTTGATGATGGGAACGCCGGGCACTACGCCCGACGCTAGCGTCATCGGCAACACGATGGAGCGGGGCCACGGCGGGGGTTTGCAGGTCGATCGGTTCGCCCACGTTTGTGCCCTCGAGGTTGTTCTGCCGAGTGGAGAGTGTATTCATACTGGCTTCGATCGATTCCCCGGCGCGCGGGCAGCCCCTGTGCACCGCTGGGGCGTTGGGCCAGCGGTCGACGGCATATTCACGCAATCTAACCTTGGCGTCGTGACAAGGATGACGCTTTGGCTGGTACCAATCCCCGCGCACGTCCAAAGCTGCTTCTTTCGGATCACCTCAGACGACAGCCTGAGTGCGATGCTCGCTGGCGTCCGTCGCCTCCGGGCACTGGGCAGTTTCGCAGGGCTGACTACAATTTGGAACCGTTATAAGAACATCTCTTTACAGGGGCAGTATCCGTGGGCAAGGGCTGGGATGACAGTGCCGCTGCCGAACGAGCTCTTGCATCAACTGCCTGATGGTGACGCCTCCTGGACAGGTCTCGCTGGCCTCTATGCGAACACAAAACGCCAGGCGAAAGAACAGCGGTCGTTCATCCAGGAGGTGTTGGGGCCCGTCGTCGACCAGTTAGTGTTTGGCGACGACGATGGCCTGCGCGTGCACCGCGGCGGCACGGCGCAGCGCCTGCAAGGGCTCCTAAACCTGCGCGATCCGCGACAAAGTCTCTTCTTGGGTGTGCCGAACCCAGCGGGCGTGCAGACCACCTACTGGCGAAAGAGGACACCACCGCCGGCTGAGGGAGCTGACCCTGATCGCGACCGGTGCGGATTGATCACCTGCTTACCTGCAATCCCATTCCGGGCACAGGATGTGCGCACCGCAGTCGAAACCATCGAGAAAGGATGCCTGGATCACG
>JAFEFW010000472.1 GCA_018240405.1 Pseudomonadota bacterium | reverse complement strand
CAGGTCTTCGGCCGCGTCGGCATCGACTCCATTGCCGGTCCGTCCGAGGTCGTGGTGGTCGCCGACGCCGCCAACGACCCGCGCCGCATCGCCGTGGACCTGCTGGCCCAGGCGGAGCATGACGAGGCGGCACAGTCGATTCTGATCACGGACGACGCCGGCTTCGCCGATGCCGTCGCCGCGGCCGTCGCGGCGGAGCTTCCCACCCTGCCCCGCGCCGCCATTGCCGGTGCAAGCTGGGAGCGACATGGCGCCGTCATCCTGGTGCGCTCGTGGGACGAAGCCGCAGCGCTTGTCGACCTGCTCGCTCCCGAACATTTGCAATTGATGCTGCGGGACCCTGAGCCGCTGTTCAAGCGGGTGAAGCACGCTGGCGCCATTTTCCTTGGCGCCTACTGCCCGGAAGCGGTAGGCGACTACATCGCGGGGCCGAACCATGTGCTGCCGACCGGACGCACCGCGCGCTTCGCCTCCGGCCTGTCGGTGTACGACTTCCTCAAACGCACCACCTGGGTGAACGCCACACAGGCGGCGCTCGACAAGGTCGGGCCGGCCGCGGTGGCACTTGCCGAAGCCGAGGGGCTGCAGGCGCACGCCCGAAGCATCGCCCTCCGGCTCGGCGGATAGGAAGCCGACGTGGCACAGCTTCCCAGCCTCCCCGACCACGCCTTCGATAAGCTCGATCCCACGCCGGACGCCCAGTTCTACGACTTTCCGCGCTTCGTCACTCATATCGACGACGGCGCAATCGCCGCTGTTACCTCGATCTATCGCAGCTTTGTGCCGTCGGGCGGGGCAATCCTTGACCTGATGAGTTCCTGGGTCAGCCACTTGCCGGATGACGTCACCTATGCCGAGGTGGTCGGCCACGGCATGAACGCCGACGAACTCGCCGCCAATGCGCGTCTGGCGCGCTGGTTCGTGCAGGACCTGAACGCGGACCCGGCATTGCCGCTGTCCAGCGGGACTTTCGACGCCGCGACGCTGTGCGTCTCGGTGCAGTACCTGCAGCGCCCGGTGGACGTGTTCCGGGAGGTTTTGCGCGTGCTGAAGCCCGCTGCACCGTTCGTGGTGTCGTTCTCCAACCGCTGCTTTCCAACCAAGGCAGTCCGCATCTGGCAATCCTTGGATGGGCCGCAGCAGCAGCGCCTGGTGGCAGCCTATATGGACGCCGCGGGCTTTACCGGTATCGATGGGTACGCCCACACGCCAGCCGGCGCTGACCCGCTTTGGGCGGTGGTCGGCCATGCGCCGCAGACAGTGGAACCCTGAATACCTTGACCTTGCATCCGCCGAACATCATGTTCGCGGCCACTGAAAACCAAGCAACGGGGTCTGATGTCTAAAGAGGATATGATCGAATTCAGCGGTACGGTGATGGAGCTTCTGCCCAACGCCATGTTCCGCGTTAAGCTGGACAACGAACATTCGATTCTTGCCCACACCAGCGGCAAGATGCGCAAGAACCGGATTCGCGTTCTGGCGGGTGACCGGGTCAACGTCGAGATGACTCCGTACGACCTGAGCAAGGGGCGTATCACTTTCCGCTTCAAGTAGGCAGCGACTCGAACCGGTTCCCCTTTGTGCCCCCACCGCTCGTTCTGGCGTCGTCCAGTCCGCGGCGGCTGATGCTGCTGGCGCAGATCGGACTGACCCCGCAACGCGTCCTTTCCCCCGACATCGACGAAACGCCCCATCGTGACGAGTTGCCGCGTGCCTATGCCCGCCGCATGGCACTGCATAAGGCCGCCGCGGCCCGGTGCCCTGGCAGCCTCGTGCTTGCCGCCGACACCGTCGTCGCTGTCGGCCGCCGTATCCTGCCGAAGGCCGAGACCGATGAGCAGGTACGCGCCTGCCTTCGCCTGGTATCCGGACGCCGCCATCATGTGCTGACAGCCGTGGCACTGGTTGGGCCCGGCGGTGAGCTGACGGAGCGCCTGTCGGACAGTATCGTCATCTTCAATCGCCTCACCGACGATCAGATCGAGCGCTACGTCGCCTGCGGCGAAGGGCTGGGCAAGGCCGGCGGCTACGCCATCAACGGCCAGATCGCCAGCCTGGTGCGCTACCTGGCCGGCAGCTTCTCCGGCGTGGTCGGGCTGCCATTGTTCGAGACGGCGCAATTGCTGCGCGCCCACGGCTACTCTATCCCGTGACCGTCACCATTCACGCGGTCTCCACCCCGGGCGAGGTCCGCGTCGCTGTCTCGTCAGGCGACAAGTTGCTGGACTACGCGCTATGGCGCCCGGGCGCACCGGACTCCGTCGGCGATCTGCACCGCGGCAGAATTGCTGCCGTCGTGCCC
>JAFEFW010000471.1 GCA_018240405.1 Pseudomonadota bacterium | reverse complement strand
CTCGGCGCCATTTACCCCGCCATGGCCAACAGCGTGATGATGTACCATACGCTCGGCTACGCACCCGACCATCCCGAGGCAGCGACGGCCTGGGCCAGCGTGCGCAAGCTGTTGGTCGTGCAGGAGGACCGCGCCTACTGCCAGCCTTGCCTCTCGCCGGTGTGGGACACCGGGCTGGCCGGGCACGCAATGATCGAGGCTGGCATCCCGACGCAGACCGCGTGTGATTGGCTGATCCCCAACCAGATCAACGACGTTGTGGGTGACTGGGCGGTGCGCCGGCCAGGTCTCCGTCCCGGCGGCTGGGCTTTCCAGTACGCCAACCCGCACTACCCGGACGTTGACGACACTGCGGTTGTCGGCATGCTGCTGCATCGCAACGGTGATCCCCGCTATGCCCACGCCATCGATCGCGCGCGCGAATGGATCATCGGCATGCAGTCCAGCGACGGCGGCTGGGGCGCGTTCGAGCCCGAGAACACCCACGCCTATCTGAACCACATCCCCTTCGCCGACCATGGCGCTCTGCTCGACCCACCGACGGCAGATGTCAGTGCCCGCTGTGTTTCCTTCCTGGCGCAGATCGGCATGCAGCCGGACGACCCCGTGATGGCCAAAGCGCTAGCCTACCTCCGCCGCGAGCAGGAACGGGATGGAAGCTGGTTCGGCCGCTGGGGCACGAACTACATCTACGGCACCTGGTCGGTGCTGTGCGCGCTGAACGCCGCTGGCGTGCCGCCCGAGGATCCGGCCATGCAGCGCGCGGTGGCCTGGCTGGCATCCGTCCAGCGTGAGGATGGCGGCTGGGGCGAGGATGAGGAAAGCTACGGCGACGCGCCGCACGGTCTCTACAAGGAAAGCACGCCGAGCCAGACGGCCTGGGCGGTGCTGGGGTTGATGGCGGCGGGCGCGGTTGAGCACCCGGCTGTCGCGCGCGGCATCGCGTATCTCGCAGCCACGCAACGCGCCGATGGCGAGTGGACGGAATTGCCTTACACGGCGGTAGGTTTTCCGCGCGTGTTCTATCTGCGCTACCACGGCTATCGGCTGTATTTCCCGCTGCTGGCACTGGCGCGCTATCGAAACTTAATACGAGGGAATGCACGGCGGGTTGAGGTGGGTTTCTAGGTGTTCTGCGTATCATCACAGCGTCGTGGTGAAGCCAGCGCTTTCTCAGCGCTACCTGCGCTCGTATGCAGCGCCGCAACGGGTACGCCACCAGGGCTCGATGCTACGGATAACAGTCATCGTTATCGGTGATGCGTAAGCCCTCTATCGGTTTCGTCACCGGACTGACCGCCGAGGCTCGCATCGCTGCCCGGAGCGGCAGCCCGGTCTGCGCCGGCGGCGGCACGCCCTACGGCGCGGAACACGCTGCGCGCCGGCTTGTGGCTGAGGGGGTGCAGGCTCTGGTCAGTTTCGGCCTGGCGGGTGGCCTCGATCCGGATCTGCGGCCGGGTGCACTGGTCGTCCCCGTGTCTGTTGTGGAGAACGGCGTCACCTATACCGCCGACCCGGCGCTTGCCGCGCGGTTCGGGGGGCCAACGCCGCATCGGCTGCTGGCCGGGGACGTCGTCGTGCCGGATGCCGTCTCCAAGCGGGCGGCGCGATCGATCGGTGTCGCCGCGGTTGACCTGGAGAGCGGCGCTGTCGCCCGTGTTGCGGCGGAGCATGGCCTTCCGTTCGCAGTCGTGCGCGCGATCTGCGACCCGGCCGAACGGGATCTGCCGCCGGCGGCCATGGTCGCGCTGGACAAGAAGGGTGCCATCGGCCTGATGCGCGTGCTCGGCTCGCTACTGCGCCACCCGAGCCAGTTCGGGACGTTACTGGCCCTCGGCGGAGACGTGGCGCGGGCGCGCCAAACCCTGATTGCCGCCGTCGAGGCGTTCAGTCCCGTGCCGCCAGAAGATCCAGCCGATAGTCCGGGCGTCGATCCTGGTGCACCACCGCCAGCCGCAACGTCGACGCCGCGATGAATCGTGCCGCCGCATGCTCACCGGTATTCGGGTCGTCCGCCCGGCCAAGCCAATTCACCAGCAGCACACGACCGCCCGGCAGCAGACTGCTCGCAGCATGCGCGGCGATACGATCGATGTCCGCAGACGTAAAAAAGTAGAGGACCTCGGAAAGCACGATGAGGTCGAACCGCTCGTCCGGCCAGGCACCCGGCACCTGTAGTCGGGCGAACCGGACCCAGGGTTGATCTGCACAACGTGCCTGCGCGGCCTGCAGTGCCTGGTCGACGACGTCCAGCGCCAGCAGTGAGTCACAGCGGGCCGCCAGCATCCGCGTCAGCACGCCTATGGAACATCC
>JAFEFW010000470.1 GCA_018240405.1 Pseudomonadota bacterium | reverse complement strand
GCCGATCAGAAACCTCTGCAAGCGTGTGGATAGCGTCCGCAAACGCCGCCGCCGGATCCTCCGCGAACGCGCGCACACGCGTATCGAAGATGGCCGTAACGGCCTGGGCCGGATATAGCGAAAGAAGCGGATCATTGCAGATCAACGACAAGACAGTAGCCCGCTCGGCCGGTGCGACGTGGCCGTCCGAGCCGGCGGTCATTGCGCATCCGGTGACCATGGCTTCCAGGTAATGGTCTGGATCGTGCCGGCGCAGTGTCAGCAGCAGCCGAGAGCGATCCGGCTGCGTGGTCGTTCCAAACGTTTCTGTCAGCATATTGACCTCCTGCAGTGCGACTTTTGCGCGCAGGTGCCGCTGGACGTGAGGACAGCCGTGGAGGACCTTGCAGCAGCCAGGCCCATGCACGGCGCGACTTCCCGTAACAGGACAGATGCGCACGGCGATCCGACATCGCGAGGTTGGCCGCGCTTGAGCGGCGTCCTCGCCAGAGGGGCCCGGAGACTGTTGGTAAACGATTTATGATAGGTGCGTGCGGCGTCAAGGCGAAGCGAGTGAAAAATCGTCACCGCGCCCAGAATTTACAGGAAATTAACATTACAGGATTTCAATATTACCAGGATGATATGGCCGATGCTTTACTAATACTTTCTATCACTGCTCCCACTCGTCACGATTGTCATCCGCACCATAGGCAGACAACCTGCAACTGAGCAGACAACATCGTAGGAGAAGTATCATGCAGACGCACCAGCTCGGTGGCTTGTTCCCTGCCTCGACCTTGACGCTTGGCGGCGGCGGCCTGGGGATGCTGTGGGGGAAAACGACGTTCGAGGAATGCGTCGCCACGGTCCACGACGCGGTGAAAGCCGGCATCAACCTGCTCGACCTCGCGCCGCGCTACGGCGACGGCAAGGCGGAGCAGGTGGTAGGCGAGGCATTCAATGGCCGCCTACCGACAGGGGTGCATGTCACCAGTAAGTGCAACCTGGGCAATCCGCCGCCGGACCGCGTCTACCGCATCATGCGGGAGTCGATCGAAACCAGTCTGCGCCTGTTGAAGCTCGACCGGCTGGACATCTTCTTCCTGCACTCCAACCTGGCACCGGACGGCGATTCAATGTGGAACCGGTCCGATACCAGCCGCTTCACGCCGGTCTCATTGTACCGCTCCCACGTGCGGCCGGCCTTTGAAAAGCTGAAATCCGAGGGCCTGATCGCGGCCTGGGGCATCACCGGCATTGGCCATCCCGACGCCATCATCGAGGCACTTGGCCAGGACATGAAACCGGCGGCGGTACAGGTCATTGCCAACCTGCTGGACTCGCCGGGTGGCCTGAAGTTCTTTGACGGTCCGGCAAAGCCGCGCGCGGTCATGGCGGCGGCCCGCGCCAATGGCGTCGGCGTCATGGGGATCAGGGCCGTCCAGGCCGGCGCGCTCACCGCGGCGATCGATCGCGATCTGCCGCGGGACCATCCCGAGGTTCTCGACTACGCCCGCGCCGCCGGCTTTCGCAAGCTGTGCGCCGAGCTGGGCGAAGATCCGGCGATCATCGCCCACCGCTATGCCCTGGCCCTGCCAATCGATACGCTGGTGCTCGGCGTCAAGAATCGGTCGGAGCTTGCCGGGTGCGTCGCCGCGGCCCTGGCGGGACCATTACCAGCAGACCTGATGGATCGCGTCGACGCCAGCGTCGCTGGTGCCTGAACGCGCCGTTCCAGATACGATAGCGGATCATGGCGGCGGCGGCGTATCATCCGGCCGGAATCCCAGGAGGATGTCGTGCAGGGTAAGCAACACCATCCATTCCTCCGCTCGCTGCGCACCGGCCATGGCGGCAAGGTCGTGTCGGCGATGGACGCCGTCCGGCTGATCCGTGACGGCGACACGGTCGTCACCGGCGGCTTCGTCGGCATCGGCTTTCCCGAAGGCATTGCCGTTGCCTTGGAAGCGCTGTTCCTGGCGCCGGATGAACCGCACAAGCCGGCTAACCTGACACTTGTCTATGCGGCAGGACAGGGCGACGGAAGATCCCGCGGGCTGAACCACCTGGGCCATCCGGGGCTGGTGAAACGGGTGATCGGCGGCCACTGGGGGCTGGTGCCCAAACTGCAGGAACTGGCGATCAGCGGGCAGGTTGAAGCCTATAATCTGCCGCAGGGCGTCATCACCCACCTGCTCCGCGACATCGCCGCACACCGGCCGGGACACCTGACGAAGATCGGCCTTGGCACCTTCGTTGATCCACGCTTCGGCGGCGGCAAGATCAATGACCGCACCGTTGAGGACCTTGTCGAACTCGTCACCATCGGCGGCGA
>JAFEFW010000046.1 GCA_018240405.1 Pseudomonadota bacterium | reverse complement strand
ACCTTCCGGTGATCATCCCGAACGCTGTATTCCACGAGGCGACCTCCTCCGCCGGCAATCGGAGCGCGATCTTTGTAGCAACCGCGACCCCGGAGATTCGCGATGCCGTGGATGCGGTCATCGCGTACGCACACCTGGACACCAAACGGCGCGATTAACCGGCGATACGGCCCCCAACCCGCTCAACCCGAATGTCGAAATCCCCCGACCTTGAACGTCATCCCAGCGGCGGCGCATCGTGCGGCCGCCGGGAAAGGGACCACACCATGCTCTACATGCTGCTGATCTACGCCAACGAGGCCGCAATGCCCGGCCCCTCCGACACCGAGACCTATACGATGCTGCCGGCCTACGCCGCCTATGCGCAGGCCATGACCGAGGCCGGCGTGCGCGTTGCCGGCGACCGCCTGCGCCCGACGACCGCCGCCACCACCGTTCGCACGGTCGGCGGCAAGACCCAGGTGCTCGACGGTCCCTACGCCGAGACGAAGGAGCAGTTGGGCGGCTACTTCCTGATCGACGTGCCGGACCTCGACGCCGCCCTGGCCTGGGCGCAGCGTTGCCCGGGCGCCGCGGTCGGTGCGGTCGAGATCCGGCCGATCTGGCCGCACGCCGCACCGTGAGCCAGGACGCCGCCGGCACGGCAGAAGCCATCGCGCGGGACAGCCGCGCACGGCTGCTCGCCCTGCTGGCGGCGCGATCCGGCGACGTGGCGGGGGCCGAGGATGCACTGTCCGATGCCTTCGCCGCGGCCCTCGCCGACTGGCCGGTCAACGGAGCCCCGGCCAACCCCAGCGCCTGGCTGCTCGCCGTCGCCCGCCGCAAGCGCATCGACGCCGCGCGTCGCGCCCGCACCACCGCCTCCGCCGCCGACCACCTCCGCCTGCTGGCGGATGAACAGGCGGCGCAGGACGACACGCCGCTGCCCGACCACAGGCTCGCACTCATGTTCGTCTGTGCTCACCCGGCCATCGAGCCGGCGACCAGGGCGCCGCTGATGCTGCAGACTGTGCTGGGTCTGGACGCCGGTGCCATCGCCTCGGCCTTCCTGACCGCGCCGGCCGCGATGGGCCAGCGGCTGGTGCGGGCGAAAGCGCGCATCCGTCAGGCGGCCATTCCGTTCCGCGTGCCCGAACCGGCGGAACTGCCCGACCGGCTGGACGCGGTGCTGAATGCCATCTACGCGGCGTTCGCCACCGGCTGGACCGATCCCGCCGGCGCGGACCACCGCCGCGGTGACCTGGCGCACGAGGCGATCTACCTCGGCCACCTCATCGTCTCCCTGCTGCCCTCCCAGCCCGAGGCGCTCGGTCTGCTCGCCCTGATGTTCTACAGTGAGGCTCGCCGCACCGCCCGTCGCGACGCCAGCGGCGAGTACGTGCCGCTGGACGCGCAAACCGTAGCCGCCTGGGACCATGCCATGATCGCACACGCCGAGGCGTTGCTGCGCCGCGCCGGCGCGGTCGGCCAGCCCGGGCGCTACCAACTGGAGGCAGCCATCCAGTCCGCCCATGTGGCGCGGCGGCGCTCCGGCACGGCGAACTGGCCGGCGATCGTGCAGCTTTACGACGGGCTGGCCGCCCTGACCGGCTCGCCCGTGGTGGCAGTGAACCGAGCGGTTGCCTTGGCGGAGTCCGAGGGACCGGCAGCGGGGCTTGCGGCGTTGGATGCGCTGGCCGGGGATCCCCGATTGACTGAGTACCAGCCGTACTGGGCAGCTCGCGCTGCCCTGCTGTCGCGCAGTGGCGCGCTTGCCGATGCCCGGCTTGCCTACCAGCGCGCTATAGGGCTGGAAGCCGATCCCGCTGTCCGTCGATTCCTGCTGCAGCAACGCGCCGCTCTGGGCTGACGCCGGTCGCACCCTGGGATCACGCAGGAAATAGCGATCGAGAAGTGACCTGGTGCACCAATTCGATTGTGCCGCGGCACGGCAGGTGCAGTCCGTGACACCTGCCGCCAGCGAAGACCTCGCGGCCGAGGTTGCATTGCGACAGCGCTACCACGGATCGAGCCACCGTCGAGGCATCACACGGCCGGGTCAAAGGTCCATAACGGCGCAGGATCGACCTTATGTGTGGCATAGGCCTGCAATAACCGCTTCCGGGTGTCGTCAGCACGGCCAAGGCCGAGGAACCGCGCCGCATTGCGCCACGTCAGATCGTCCTGCTGGTCTCCGGACCAGACCGGGGCAAGTGCCTCGACCGCACGCGATGCGTATAGGCTACTGGACGGCTCTGGTCCGATCATCGACCAGTCTGAGCCGTACATCAGCCGGCCGCGGAGCGCGGAGCCGGGCCGGTTCGCCAGGTCCGCAATAAAGCCAACGGTTGCCGTCTCCACATCGGGCTGTTCCGGGTGCAGCACGGCACCGAAATAGCCAATGTCCGCGTAGACATTCGGGTAGTCTTGCATCACTGCTGCAATATCCTGCGCCCATTGCCGCTGGATGGGTTCGCCCGGTCCAAGATCCCAGATTCCGCCAAAGTGTCCCAGATTGAGCCGAAGTTCCTGCCGATGCGGCCGCTTCTTGGCCAGCGCCTTGCGCCAGTAGAACGGCGCGGCCAGATCGGCATAATTCCGGGCAATCGCGTTGCTTGGCCCGCAATGCGCCATCACCGGAACGCCGTTGGCAGCGCAGTAGTCGAGCAACTCGTCAAGCACGTTGTCCAATTCATGTCCGGGCCGCCCCTTGGTGAGCTTGATGAGACCCGCCGGAAACGGATGCCTCGCCGTATCGCGCTCAGCGTTACCGGTTGGCGCAAAACCCATGGGCGGATACAGCTTCACGCCGATCGCCGCTCCACGCTCGAGAGCGGTCGTTAGTTGCGCCAAAGAATCGACACCCTTGCTGCGCAGGCGCAGGCACCGCCACGGATCAAAGGCGGCAAAACTGTGCACCGGCATTCCCTGCCGGGCGCGCAGGATCATGATGCGCTCCATGACCTGCAACTGGTCCTCCGGTTTTGTATCCGGAGAGCCAAGCCAGGCGTCATAGTCGACGATCGCCGGCGTCAGCATCAGGCTGGCGTTTGACGGGTAGAGCGATGCCAGGCTGCCGACCAGGCTGTCACGCGTACTGGCAAACATCAGGCCCCAGTTGAAGTAGCGTCCCAGCACCGCCCCTAGCCCGGGGTGTAGTCCGGACCGGCCGGCCGAACCGGCGTCCATCGACCCTCGGTCGGCGGAGCCGGCCTCCCGGTGTTCCTGGATCATGGAGCCCAGCTGTTCCAGTTCGTGATCGGACGGCGGCGGTGGCACCCTGGCGCCCGAACCCGACGGCGCGCGAATGGCTGTCTCGCGCAGCGCCGTGTCGAGCATCATCAGGGCCATCCGGTCGCGCGGGGCGCCGAACAACCCCACCGGCGCCCCATCGGGTTCGGCAGCCGGATCGCCAGCGGTGCCATTTGTGTCACCGGCTCTGGCGCGGAGCCGCTTCAGGCAAATGGCTGGGTCGGCTGCCATGGAAACCGTGCCGGAAGCTGGGGCCAATGGTACGTCCAGCAGGGCAAGCTCGTCCGCCACCGACGGCGATCTGCGTTGCAGCGTGCCCGCCAGAAATGCCACCAGGGCGGAAATCAGCCAGTCGCCCGGATTCGCGCGCGACAGCCGGGTTTTCTTGATGAACTCGTAGATCGGCAAGTCCCGGCCGTTGAAGACATGGCAGTGGACATCAATCCACTTGCTGCTGACAGCAACGCTGCTCGGGCCGCGTTCCGGTTGCGGACCCTGGCAGGCAAGAAGGGCCGGTGAGACTGCGGAGGCCTTCAGAAAGGCGCGCCGGAACATGCAGAGGCACATGGCGAGTCCCTTGTTCCGTGCGGCGGCGCGGTCGTGCTGTTGTCCGCTGGTCGGACGAGACCTTACCGTGGTGGATATGCGGTAAAGATGTAGTCCTTTGACGCTACAATCGTATGACAGGCTGCGCCGCACTTGGTACCGCGTCCTTCGGGAGAAAATGCACCCGACGCGGGATCGTAATTGAACTGGGCATACCCCCAACCACCGCTGTCCGAGAACCGTGTGCTGTCCCTGGCGATGAAATCGACGTCATGCAGTTTGTCAGGTACGACAGTGGGTGCGGGAGCCTCGGCGCTCTTCTTGGCAGTCCAGTGAATTTTGGCGATCTTTGAACCATCGGGAAACGGCTTGCCGTTTCCGGGCACTCCGGCCCGATACGCCTCGATCATGACGGGGTTGGCGAGGATGACCTGGATCATGCCCTCGGTCTGGCTAACGGCAACTGTCTGCCAATCCTCGTAGCCGCGGAACTCAGAGAAGGCCAGTCCATCCGGCACCTGCACCGCGTATTTGTCCTGCGCCGCAACGGCTATAGTGGCCAGTGTGACAATGAGTGAAACTGCCGCGGCACATGCAAGCGACGATTTGACATTCATTTCCAACCTCCCAATCCGTATGTGGGCCGGAGCTCGGTGATCCGTTTGCCACTCCCGAGACATGCACGAAGCAGCGCGCCAGCCAAGGCGTCGTAACCGGTAGAGGACGCCACACAGAGAAGGAAGGGTCTCAGCCCAGAACGACGCACCGTTGCCGGATACCAAGTCATCGCAACCAGGCTCAGCAGCAGTTCATAACAAATGTTGCAATATTGCATCGGGAACGACAACACAGCCGCTGCAACGGGCGGCAGAGCAACTGTCCGGTTTCCTATCGAAATGAAAGTCCGGAAAACCCGTAGACTTTCAGCGTGCGAACTGCCGATGGCTACGCCATGCCTGACTTTGCACGCTGTCCGACGGCATGCGCCAGCCGATCAAAACGGCGTTATCCCGGTCATTGAAGGCCTTATTGTCACCATTGCCGCGTTGCGGACGCCACCCCGCCGCGTGATCGTTTTGCCACGTTCCATGATGGGAGAGGGTTTCGAATGCCCAGGATGCGCGCTGTACAGGTGACACAGAAGGGCGGGCCACTTGAACTGGTTGAGCGTGACATGCCGGATCCTGGTCCAGGCGAGGTTCGGGTCAAGGTCCAGGCTTGCGGCGTCTGCCACAGTGACTCAATTGCGGTGGATGGAGTGCTGCCGTCCGTGCCGTTCCCGATTGTGCCGGGCCACGAGATCGCCGGCGTCGTCGACGCAATCGGAGCGGGCGTGGTCGGCTGGACGGAAGGAACACGCGTCGGGATCGGCTGGTTTGGCGGCCACTGCGGGCGGTGCGATCCGTGCCGGCGCGGATACCTGATCGACTGTCGGAACCTGCGGATACCGGGCGTGACCTATAATGGTGGCTATGCCGACGCGGTGGTCGCGCCGGCCGATGCGCTGGCGCGCATGCCGGACGATCTGGCGCCCGCCGAGGCCGCGCCTCTGCTGTGCGCCGGCGTCACCACCTATAACGCATTGCGCGAGAGTGGCGCCCGGCCCGGCGACGTCGTTGCCGTTTTGGGCATTGGTGGCCTTGGCCATCTGGGCGTGCAGTTCGCGCGGAAAATGGGTTTCCGGACCGTTGCCATCGCCCGCGGCCGGGACAAGGAGGATCTCGCACGGCAACTCGGCGCGCACATCTACCTCGACAGCCAGGCGCAGGATGTCGCTGCGGAACTGACGAAGCTGGGGGGCGCGAAGACGATCCTTGCAACGGTAACAAGCGGCAAGGCGATGAGTGCTGTCATCCCCGGCCTGGCCGTGCGAGGTCGCCTGGTCGTGGTCGGAGTCGGAATGGATCCGATCGAGGTGGCACCATTTGACCTGATCGGCGCGAGCCGCACGATCGTTGGACACGCGTCTGGGGCGTCCATTGATTCAGAGGACGCCCTGGCGTTCAGCGCCTTGACGGGTGTTCGGCCAATGATCGAGACGATGCCGCTAGAGCGCGCCGCCGAGGCCTACGACAAGATGATGCGCAACGAAGCGCGGTTTCGCATGGTGCTGACGATGGGCTCATAGTCGTCTGCCGGGCCGGCACATTTCACTGGCGCGAGCCTGAAGGCGCCAACCTGGCGCCCACAACCCAGGCTCTTCACCAAGGCCAGATTTGTCCTTCCAGTGTCTTAGCATAGACGGAACGAACGGCGTATTACGGGTCGGCGGGCCGGCGCTCTCCCCGCCATGACGGGCAACGGCGCGCCATCGACGCCTTCAGCGACAGACTCCGCTGTTTATACCAAGGGGAAACGCCGCAAAGCGCGGATGGCGGGCCTGCGCCCCATGGGCGTTACGATAAGCCGCATTGAACACCGGACGAGCCGGCACAGGCTCTCCCCCGTCATGGCGGGCGAAGTCCGGGTGCCGCCAGCCATACGCAAATCCGTTCGCCCCGCTGCTCGGATGCCTGCCGCCGCCTGTCCTGGACTCTCAGGCCGGCTTCAGCCCCGCCCTGAACCGCTTCGCCAGATCCCGGTAGACGATGGCATTGCGATCGAAGCGCTTGCGTTCCTCATCGTCCATTACGCGGCGCAGTTTCGCCGGGGACCCGGTCCACATTTCGTTCCGGCCGATCACCTTGCCGGGGGTCAGCAAGCCGCCGGCGCCCAGCATGCCACCTTCCTCGATCACGGCACCGTCCAGCACGGTGGCGCCGATGCCGACAAAGGCGCGGTCCTTCAGCACGCAGCCATGGATGACGGCGTTGTGCCCGATAGTCACATCGTCGCCGATCACCGTGGCAGCGCCGCCGGAATCGACATGCACCATCACGCTGTCCTGGATGTTGGTCCGAGCGCCGATGCGAATGATGTTCATGTCGCCGCGGATCAGGACGTGGAACCAGACACCGGTCTCGGCCCCGATGGTGACGTCGCCGATGACGACGGCGCCCGGCGCGATGAATGCCGTTTCATGTATCTGCGGCGTAATGCCGTCCAGCGAGAAAACGCTGCCCTCCGGCCACTGATGCGCCATCAGGCGTTCTCCAGCGCGCGGGCAGCGACGCCCTGGTGCAGGCCCAGCATGAGGCGGATGTTCTGCACCGCCGCGCCGGACGCGCCTTTACCCAGATTGTCAAGGCGCGCGATCAGGATCGCCTGGCGGCGCTTCTCATTCGCCACGACGTAGAGTTCCAGCTGATCCGTGTCGTTCAGCGCCTCCGGTTCCAGCTTGCCGTCGGCCGGCGTGTCGACCACGCGCACCAGCTCGCAGCCGGCGTAGTGCTGCTGGAGCGCGGCGCGCAGATCGGCGCCGGTCGGCTTCGCCGGCAGCGCGTCCAGGTGCAGCGGGATGGAAACCAGCATCCCCTGGCGATAGTGCCCGACACTCGGGACGAAGATCGGCCGCGTGGTCAGGCCGCCGTAAAGCTGCGTCTCCGGCACGTGCTTGTGCTCCAGGCCGAGGCCGTAGAGTTCGAATGCCGGCCCGCCGGTATCGTCATGCGCCTGGATCATCGACTTGCCGCCGCCGGAATAGCCCGACACGGCGTTGATGGTGATCGGGTAGTCGGCCGGGAGCAGCCCTGCGTCGATCAGCGGACGGATCAGGCCGATGCCGCCGGTGGGGTAGCAGCCGGGGTTGGCTACCTGCCGCGACGCGGCAATGCGTTCCGCCTGGCCAGGGATCATTTCGGCAAAGCCGTAGACCCAGTCCGGGTTCACGCGATGCGCGGTGCTGGCGTCCAGCACCTTCGGCGCGGCGTTGCCCAGCGAGGCGGCCATGGCGGCGGACTCCTTGGCAGCGTCGTCAGGCAGGCACAGGACCACGAGGTCTACCTCGGCCATCAGGTCGCGGCGCGCGGCCGGGTCACGTCGGCGGTCGGCCGGAAGGCTCTTGACCGTGACGTCGCGCAGCGCGTCCAGGCGTTCGCGGATACCAAGACCCGTCGTGCCGGATTCGCCGTCGATAAAGACCGTTGCCATGTGTCGCGTCGCTCCTTTGCGAGCCGGCAAGCTTGCGGGAGAGCGGCGGAAATGCAAGAGGCAGCCGCGTGACTGCAGGTATATCCTGAACGTCTGCCTGTTTGATGTTGGCCGACGGATGAGACGTTTGGCTTTTCTGGTGCGGGGACAGCCCGTTCAGCCAATGGCACGAACAGGTACCCATCGAGAAATCAGGCATTCGCGGCTACTCGGCTAAAACTGGATGGTGCGGCGGAAGGCGCTGTTCTTCCGCGCGCCGCGGGACTTAATCAACATTGGTGGATGCGTCGCCGAGGGACCAACTATAGGGAATTAGCCTGAATGCCTAAGACCCCCGCGCCCTGCGCCGCGAAACCTGGCACTGCCGCAGCTGACTCAATAAGGTTCTGACCGATGTCCGGGACGCTGCCGCGGGCGAAAGGCGCTTGATCAGAGGGTCAGGTACCTCGCATCTGGATCAACGCCTGGTGGCGGCGAACGAGATGAGAGGCCAGATCGTCTAGTTCCTCGCGCAACTTCGCCGGTGCAATGGCGACAACACCCTGGTCAGGTGCGTTGATGTGCGGAAACCACGCAGCCGTTGGCCGCAGCCTTGCCAGAACATCCATGCGCAGGATGAAGGGGCGCGATTGGTTGAGCGACGCGGCTTCGCTGCCGCTGAAAAACCGTGACCCCATCGGTAGCGGCTGGTCACGTGGCCATGGCTGCGAGGTCGTGTATGCGACCAGAACCGCAGTTGGTGTATGCGCAAAGATGTAGCCGATATGCAGCAGTCCAGGGTGGCGGGGCTGTTCGTGCGTGGGGAACAGCACACGCACGAACGCGCCGGGAACCATCAGCCGCCCGTATCAGGAATCGCCCAAAGGGCCATCATCAGATCCTGGCGCTTTGCATAAGCTTCATCGCTTTCGTCTGGGGCGCGGATGATGGTGTTCCGGTCAATCTCCGCTGGTGCGTCGGGGGCGACCCGCATCGTGATGACACGAGCCGCTTCGTCCTGCGCGGACAGATCCCGCAGCAGCACGGTTTCGACGTAGTTGGTTAACGACCGGTTCTGCGCCGCGGCCGCACTCTGCAATTGCTGCACGCGCGCCGGATCAAGGCGCACAGTGAGTGCAACTTTTTTGCTGCCGGTACCCGGCCGCGGCGATGCTTTGGTTCGAGCCTGAGCCATGATCGCAATGTGATGCCAGCTGCAAGCAAATGCAAGCAATGCCGGCAGATCTCAGCTACGGCCGCAGCAGAATAGGCCCCGTCGCCGCCCGTGATTCCAATGCCGCATGCGCTTCTGCCGCCGCGCCGAGCGGAAACACCTGCGCCGGCGGCACGCTCAGCACGCCGCGGGCCAGCGCTTCGAACAGGTGCGCCAGCAGCGCATCGCGCTCTGCCGGATCGCTGATGTAGTGGAACAGGATCGGCCGCGTGACGCTGAACGATCCGGCGGCGAGGCGCGACACCTCGAACGGCGGCACCGGACCGGAGGCCTGGCCAAAATTCACCAGGTGCCCGCGCGTCGCCAGACAGGCCAGCGAGCCATCGAACGTGTCCCGGCCGACGGAATCATAGGCGACCGCCACCCCATGTCCGCCGGTGATAGTGCGGACGCGGGTGACGAAATCTTCCTCGCGGTAGAGGATCACGTGCCGGCATCCGGCGGCCTGCGCAATCGCCGCCTTCCCGGCACTGCCGGCCGTGCCGATAACCACGGCGCCGATGTCAGCCAGCCGCTGGCACAGCAGTCGTCCCACGCCGCCGGCCGCCGCATGCACCAGCACCAGATCGCCGCCCCGAACCGGGTGCACCGTCCGGGTCAGCATCTCGACCGTCAGGCCACGCACCAGCACCGACGCGGCCGTGAGATCGTCCAGAAACGAGGGCAGGGGAAACGCCAGGTCCGCTGGCAACACGCGCTCCGACGCATAGGCCCCGTAGGCTCCGGTGACGTAACCCACACGGTCTCCGGCTCTGAAGGCACCGACACCGTCACCCACGGCCTCGACCACGCCGACGGCTTCGATGCCGGGGATGCCGGGCAGCGCCAGCGTCCGGTAGAGCCCGCTGCGGACGTAGGTATCGTGGAAGTTCACGCCAATGGCGGTCTGGCGGACACGCAGTTCGCCAGGACCCGGTGCGCCGACGGTGACCGGCTCAAGCCGCAGCGCATCCGCGTCGCCATGGGCGCGCAGGACGATGGCATTCGGCATGGTCTCTCCTCCCGTGGCGGCGCCCGGCGACCGTGGTCGCGGGTGATCAGTCCAACCGTCGCATCGGATGGTCTTCGCCCCAGGTCAACCGCAGTTCATGCGCCTGCCGGCTGAGTTCCTCCCGAAAATCCGGGTGCGCGATGGAGATCAGCGCCTTGGCCCGAGCGTGAACGCCAAGGCCGAACAGGTCGACATGGCCGTATTCGGTGACGATGTGATGGACATCGCCGCGGCTGGTGACCACGCCGGCGCCCGGCGACAGCGTCGGTACGATCCGGCTCACCTTGCCACCCATCGCCGTGCTGGGAATAGCAATAATTGGCCGCCCGCCCTTGCTGCGCGAGGCGCCGCGGATGAAGTCCACCTGCCCGCCGATGCCGGAGTAAAGATGCGTGCCGACCGAATCCGCATCGACCTGGCCGGTCAGGTCGATCTGCAACGCGCTGTTGATCGCAACGACATTGTCATTCCGGGCAATGACGAACGGATCATTGGTGAAGTCGCACGGATGCAGTTCGACGATCGGGTTGTCGTCAATGAAATCGTAAAGCGCGCGTCGTCCGGCGGCGAAGGTGCAGACGATCTTGCCGGGCATGATCGCCTTGCGGCTGCCGTCGATGGCGCCGGTCGCGTACAGCGCTGCCATGCCATCCGTCAGCATCTCGGTGTGCACGCCCAGGTGCCGCCGGTCGGCGATCAACTCCAGCACGGTGTTGGGGATGCCGCCGATGCCGATCTGCAGGCAGTCGCCGTCCTCGATCAGGCCGGCGATCTGCTCGCTGATGCGCCGCATGGCGGGGGTGACGGCAGGCGGCGGCAGTTCGATGACGGGGTCTTCGACCGCGACCACGGCGTCCAGCCGGCTGACATGCACCAGCGTGTCGCCATGGGTGCGGGGCAGGTTCGGGTTCAGTTCGGCCACGACATGCTTGGCGTGGCGGATGGCGCCGATTGTGATGTCGCCTGACGGCCCGGTCGAGCAGAACCCATGCCGGTCCGGCGGTGTCAGTTGTACCAGCGCCCAGTCGACGGCGCGTTTCCCGGCCAGCAGCCGGGGTGCCTCATGCAGGAACACCGGGGTGAAATCCGCCCGGTTCTCCAGCACTGCCGTCCGCGTGCTGGCGCCAATGAACAGGCATTCCGCACTGAACGCGTCCTGCAGCTCCGGCGCAGCGTGCGGCGCCTCGCCCAGCACCATCAGATGCGCTACGCGAACATTGCGAAGCGCATGGCCGCGTGCGGCCAGCGCCGCTAGCAGCCGCGTCGGCGTAGAGGCAAAGCCGCCAGCGAAAACGCGCTCCCCGGACTTGATGCCGCTCACAGCGTCCGCCGCGCTGACCGGGGCTGGTCCCATGCCCGCCATGCATCCCTCCGCTATCTGGAAGATTCCGCGAGCATAATGGCAGTGCGCCGCGCCGCTGGCCAGACAAGGGAGGTGTCCGGCGTCCGTCTGACGGCGGACGCCGGCGATATCAGGCGTTTTCCTTGATGTGCGTCGCGCGCATCAGGCGCACGGACTCCGGGTCGCTCATTGTCGCCGGTGCGGCGCCCTTCAGGAATGCGAGGTACTCCTGCGTCATCGACGGCGGCGCGACTTCGAGCATCAACCGGTTCTCGATCCAGAACTCGATGACATGGAAGAACGGCTTGTGGCCCTGCATGCCACGGCCGAAGGTCTTGGCGCGCCAACCCTCGCGCGCGCCGATCGCCTCAACCTGCGCGGTATCAAGCGGCACCGACAGCAATGCGTGGAATGGCCAGTTCGACGGCGGCGCTGTGTTCTGGCCGAAGACGACCTGCTCATCCGAGGCCGGTATGTCGAGCGTCGCCCGCTCCGGATAGACCTCGATCATGGTGCCGTGCGGATCGCCGCTGGTGGCCATGTAGGCGCCTTCCAGCGGGCCGAACGGCACGCAGTGTCCGCCCATCAGTTCCGCAAGGACGCCGGCAACATGCTGCGGATTGCGCGCGGGAATGGAAATATGGTGGATCATTCGAGTTCTCCCCATCAACGTCGTTAGGGCCCGGCGGCGATCGTCGGCGGACACTGCATGCACGATAGGACCGGCAAACGACGCCAGACAACGCAGCGATGCCTTGACAGGCACGCACAGCCGCTGGTGGGGTTTCCGAACCATCTCGGGCGCGGTTCAATACGACGGATCGGCGGCTCGCCGCATCGGGCCGATGCCGTCCTGGATCAACACGCCGTGAACCGACGCTTCTGTCCGATTGTGCCGCCATCGCCGGCAAGTCCCGCTGTGCCGCTCTGCAGCGACGGTTCGGCTTGACATCACCGGGGCACGCCACTACCAAGCCCGCCTTCACGCGCGCCCGGTAGGGCGACTTAACCAGGATAAGCGAAGCCGCGCCATGAGAGTCCGTAACAGCCTGCGCTCCGCCAAGGTGCGCGACAAGAACTGCCGCGTGGTGCGCCGCCGCGGCCGCGTATATGTCATCAACAAGAAGAACCCGCGGATGAAGTGCCGCCAGGGCTGAGCCTGGCGCATCGTCCGTCTGGCCGGCTCGGCGCCGGCAAGGTTCAAGAGTTACCAACGGCCCGTCCCGGATAGTCCGGACGGGCCGTTCGGCGTTGGCGGAGCACTTCGCGGCGCGGCCCATCCGGCCTGCAACTCAGGGCAAGACCGGTGCCGCATTGGCTGCCGCCAGCAGCAGATCCTCCAGCTTCCGCGACTGCACCATGGCATTGAGATCGGTCGACACCGTGGCAAACGCGTCGGCGCCCATCTGCGCGCGCAGCATCTGATCCGTTCCCAGCGTGTGCATCGCGGCGGCAAGCGCGGCGCTGTCGCCCGGTGGGACCAGCAGGCCGCTGACCCCCGACTCCACCGCCTCGGCAATGCCACCCTGGTCGGAGCCAATCACCGGACAGGCCATCGCCATCGCTTCGGGAATGACGCTTGGCAGCCCCTCGGCATCGCCATCCTCGGCCACCACGCTTGGCACCACCAGTGAAATGGCTGACGCGAGATAGGGCTGGATCGCAGCCGGGCTGAGCCACCCGGTCAGCGTGATCCCGGACACCTCGCGCGCGAGGCGGTCCAGTTCCGGCCGCAGCGGACCATCGCCGATGCAGACCACGGGCGTTGCGTCACCCTCGGCCCGCAGCCGGCGCACCGCGTCAGCCAGAATGCCGATTCCCTTCTTCTGCACGAACCGGCCGACAAACAGGTGCGCGCTGCGCGGTCCCGCGGCCGGCGGCTGGTCGGGCACTTCCACGCCGATCGGCACCACCACGATTCTGTCGACCGGCGCCCCGTGTGAGAGCGCGATGTCGGCGACGGCCTGCGAAACGCAGACAAAGGCCGCAGCCTCCTTCACCAGCGACGGCCAGCGTTGTGACAGCACGGTGTGCTGCCAGTTCTTCCGCTTGCTGACGTCGCCGCCATGCAGCGTTACCACGATCCGCATGCCCATGGCGTGCGCGAGCGGCAGCGCCAGCGCACCGCCGCGCGCGAATTGTGCATGCAGCACCGGCGCCAGCGTGTGCGTCGGCCAGGCCGGTTGGTCCAGACCGTCGGAATCGGCGGCATCGGCGTCCACTGCCGGCGGTTCCTCACCGGGTTCCAGCCTGTCGCGTTCCAGGTAGGTGACGCCGAAGCGGGGGGCCTGGCCAAGATGGCGGAACAGCAGCCGCCGCAGCGGCCCGAGCGGCCCGTGACCGCCCAGCCGCATCGCGCTGCCACCGACGGCCTGAGCGTCCGGCAGCAACGTCCGGCCAATCCAGATCGGGCGCAGGCGGGTGAAGCCAACATACTGGCGGCGCAGAAATGACAGCTCCGACGGGGCGCCAATACGGTCGCGATACACCAGGAAGGGCTGCGGCGCACTCATACGGTACGGCGCTGTGACAGGTCGCACGCCGGTTGGCAAGCGCGTCCATGCAGCGCAGGCTGGCGGCAACGGCAAGGGAGGAAACCGCCATGCGCATCGCCAGCCTGGATACCGCGCTCTACCGCATCGAACTGCCGGTGGCGCTGTCCGATTCGACCCACGGCACGATGACTCATTTCGAACTCGTCACCGTCCGGCTGCGTGACGCCGACGGTGCCGAGGGCGTCGGCTACACCTACACCACCGGCGCCGGCGGCGTGGCGGTGCATGCGCTGATCGACCAGGGGCTGCGTCACGTGCTGATGGGCGCCGACGCCGATGAGATTGAGGCGCTGTGGCAGCGCATGTGGTGGAAGCTGCACTACGGCGGACGCGGCGGATCGGTCAGCCTGGCGGTCTCGGCCTGCGACATCGCGCTGTATGACCTGAAGGCGCAGCGCATGGGCATGCCGCTGTGGCGGATGCTGGGTGGGTTCAATCCGTCCGTGCCCTGCTATGCCGGCGGCATCGACCTGGAATTCACCCTGCCGGCGCTGCTGAAGCAGACCGACGACAACCTCGCCCGCGGCTTTCGCGCCATCAAAATGAAAGTCGGCCGCGCTCGGCTGTCCGAGGACCGGGAGCGGGTGCGGGCCATGCGGGCGCATCTGGGCGACGATTTTCCGCTGATGGCGGATGCCAATATGCGCTGGACGGTCGACCAGTCGATCGCCGCGGCGCGTGCCTTCCAGGACAGCAACCTCACCTGGCTGGAGGAACCGACCATCCCGGACGATATCGCCGGCCATGCCCGTATCGTGCGCGAGGGTGGGGTGCCGATCGCCACCGGCGAGAACCTGCACACGCTGCACGAGTTCACCCAGATGATCAGCGCCGGCGGCGTAACCTTTCCGGAGCCGGACGTGACCAATTGCGGCGGCATTACCGTGTTCATGAAGGTCGCGCACCTCGCCGAGGCATTCAACCTGCCGCTGACCTCGCACGGCGCGCACGACCTGACGGTGCACCTGCTGGCGGCGGCGCCAAACCGGTCCTATCTGGAGGTGCACGGCTTCGGGCTGGACCGCTACATCGAGCGCCCCATCACCATCACCGAGGGCAACGCGCTGGCGCCGGACGACCGGCCGGGGCACGGCGTGGCGTTCGACTGGACGGCGCTGGAGGCGGTGCGGGAGAGATAAGGCGACCGGCCGGCGCGCGCGACAAGCCACGTCCAGCGGCCGGAGCACGCTCGGCGGATCGACCGGTGGCGAAACGTCCCGGGGGAGGCGACGGGCCGGCTCGATAAGTCGGTGTCCGCGCCCGGCTTGGGTGACTTAACGTGAAGGGGCGAAGGGCGCCACGTGGTTCCTGCGCTTCTGTCGCCGTTCCTGCGTTGCGCACGGGTGCTGCAAGGGCTGGCGACCGACGCACTGGCGCCCTTCGTCGCTTTGCAGGTAAGCCGGCCCCATCCACCACCCCGCGGCTGCCGTTGGTGGCCCAACGGAGGCTCAGCGCTCGGCGTTCAAGCGATTGCCTTGCGAGCCAGCCGCAACAACGCAGCGACAGCCGGCAGCTTTGTGACTATCGGAGCAACGACCGCCGGGCCGACAGGAACTCCTGCACCGCGCCGGCCAATTGGTCGCACTCGGCGTCGCCGATCGGCAGCGAAACGGTCATCATCCCCCGTCGCGCCAGCCACACCCCGTGCGCCAGCAGGTCGAAGAAGAACAGCTCCTTCAGCTTCTGGTCGGCCGCCGCCGCGTCGCCGGGCGAGCGGATCGGCGCGCGCGTCATGTGCACCGCCAGCATGGAGCCGATGCCGGTGAACTGCATCGGCGCACCAGCGGCGTCGCACAGCGCGTTCAGCCGAGCACGCAGCGCCTCGCCGCGGGCGTTCAGCGCCAGCGCCGCGTCGGGCGTATAGACCTGCGTCAATCCGGTGAGACCGGCCGACATGGTCAGCACGTTGTTGTTGAACGTGCCGGCGTGCGGCAGCGCGTCCGGGCGGCGCGGGTCGAACAGGTCCAGGATCTCGCCCCGCCCGCCGAAGGCGCCAAACGACATACCGCCGCCGATATATTTGCCAAACGTCGTCAGGTCGGGCTTTACCCCGGACACCGACTGCAGCCCGCCCGGCGCCAGCCGCGACGTCATCACTTCATCGAAGATCAGCAGCGCGCCCACGCGCGAGGTCTCGGCCCGCAGCATGCGGAGAAAATCATGCGTCGCTGGGATGCAGCCGCCGCTGCCGATCATCGGCTCCAGGATCACCAGCGCCAGGTCGTTCGCGTGCGTGGCAATCACCGCGCGTGTCGCCTCGACGTCATTATACGGCGCCATCACATAATCGAACGGCGCGTTGATCGGCGATCCGCCGCCGGCGAAGCCGAACACCGCGCCGTGGTAGGCGCCGTCAAACACCAGCACCTTCTTCCGCTTGGTGAAAATCCGCGCGACCGAGATGGCCAGCAGGTTGGCTTCGGTGCCGGAATTGGTGAAACGGACCCGTTCCAGCCCGAACCGCTCGCACACCGCCTTGGCAAACCGAGCCTCGGTCATGTTCGAGGCACCGAAGCTGATGCCGTTGTCCAGCGCCGCGTCGATTGCCTTGCGGATAACCGGGTGCGAGTGGCCGTACAGCCCGGCGGTGTATTCGCCCAGGAAGTCGACATACTCGGCGCCGTCGGCGTCCCACATGCGGCAGCCTTCGGCGCGCACCATGGCGACCGGGAACGGATTATAATGCAGGACCGTCCGCGTGTTCCCGCCGGGCATGACCGTGGTGGCCTCGACATAGCGGGCGAGGCTCTTCGGGTTGCGGGTGACGTAGGCCTCCTTGGCCTCGGCCAGGGCCGCGTCGATATCTGCGTTGCGGAGCGCGGTGTCGCTCATCGGGCCTGCCTCCCGGTTGCTGGCGGGTTCAGTGTGCCTATCCGAGCGGCGGACGCAACATCCGCACCTGCGCCGGGTCAAATACCGGCTTGCGGGACAGGCTGGAGTTGCGGCACGCAAGGGCCGGCGCGCACGCAAAACAATAAGGACGATACGACGATGGACCTGAAGGAGCACATCCGCGGCATTCCGGACTTTCCCAAGCCGGGCATCCTGTTTTACGACATTTCGACGCTGTTGCGGGATGCGGATGCCTGGCAGGTGGCGATGGGCCGCATGGCCCGCATGGTGCGGCAGTACCAGCCCGACCTCATCGCCGGCATCGAATCCCGCGGCTTCCTGATGGCAGCGCCGCTGGCGCTGAAGCTGGGCTGCGGGTTCATCATGATCCGTAAGCGCGGCAAGCTGCCGGGCGAGACGATCGGCCTGAACTATGCGCTGGAGTATGGTGAGGACCGGGTGGAGGTGCAGGCGGACGCGGTGCACGCAGGCCAGCGTGTCGTGGTGGTCGACGATCTGCTCGCCACCGGCGGTACGATGCAGGCCGGCATCAACCTGTTGCGCAATGTCGGCGCCGTGGTACCGGCGGCGGCGGCGCTGATCGAACTGACGTTCCTGAACGGGCGGTCGCGCATCGACGTGCCATGTGAGGCGCTGGTTTCCTACGACGCCTAACCAATTGGCATGCAAACGGCGCCCCCCGCGGCGGAGGGGCGCCGGTGCTGCCGCGCTGGGTGGCTAGATCGTCCGTCTGCCGGCGACGGCGTGGTAGATCACCAGGACGATGATCGCGCCGATGATTGCGACAATCATGCTGTAGATGTTGAATCCCGTGACCGGTTCAGCGCCAAAGAAGCTGAACACGAAACCTCCGACAATCGCGCCGACGATGCCGAGGACGATGTCGAGCACGACGCCTTCACCGGTCTTGTTGACGATCTTGCTGGCAATGAAGCCGGCGATCAGGCCCAGGATCAGCCAGGCGATAATGGACATGGCAATCTTCCTCGCTATGCCGCGCAGCGCGCGGGCGGTTCAACGGACGTCCAAGGCCCACCGGGCCTGACCCGCAATGAACGCCGGGGTGGCGGCAGGGTTGCGGCCGGTTCATGCCGGCCGCACGCCATAGCGCTGCCGTGATGCGTCAGGCCACCAGCGGCGGGCGCCTGTCGCGATATCCGGTGGCCTTTTCAAAGGCGTCGGCAATCTGGAAGACCGTCGCCTCCTGGAACGGCTTGCCGACGATCTGCATCGAAACCGGCAGGCCGGCCGGGCCGAAGCCGGTGCAGATCGCGATGGCAGGATAGCCTGATACATTGAACGGAATTGTGAAGTTGGGACTGGCGAAAACGTCCCAGCGTGCCACCCCGTCCAGCTTCGGCGCCTCGCCGGGTGCGCCGGCGGTGATCACCACATCGAGTTCCGCCATGGCTGCCTGCAGTTCCGCCCGCAACTCGCGCCGGCGCCGCACCGCCTGCACGTAATCCACGCCGGAGACAAAGGCACCCAGCATCAGGCGGCGCTGCACGCGGTCGGAGAAGTCGCCCAGGCGGGTGCGCGCCCACTCCTCATACGCGGCTGCGCGTTCGGTGATCGAGATCAGGCTGCCGCAGGCATGCCAGTCCTGTAGTGGCGACAGTGTGACGTCGCTGACCACCGCGCCATGGTCGCGGAACAGCTTGACGGCATCGTCGATGCCGGTCTGCACCGCCGGCGCCACCTTCAGGTCGGTCTCATGGAAGTGCCGGATCACGCCGATGCGCACGCCTTTCAGGCTGTTGCCCAGCAGCGCGGTGTAGTTGGGAACCGGCTGCTTGGCGCTTGCCGGGTCGGCCGGATCCGGTCCAGCGAGCACCTGCAGCATCATCGCGCAGTCCTCGGCGGTCCAGGCCATCGGGCCGATATGATCGAGGCTGAAGGCCGCTGGCGCCACGCCGGCGCGCGAGACCAGGCCATAGGTCGGCTTGATGCCGGCGATGCCGCACAGGGCGGCTGGCCCCCGGATCGAGCCGCCGGTATCCGTGCCGATGCCGCACAGGATCATCCCCGACGCCACCGCCGCGCCGGTGCCGCTCGACGATCCGGCGGTGAAATGCTCCGTATTCCAAGGATTGGCGGCGGGTGGCTTCGGCAGGTCGAAGGAGGGGCCGCCATCGGCGAATTCGTGCGTCGTCAGCTTGCCCATCAGCACCGTGCCCGCGGCTGCAAGTTTCGCGGCGCAGGTGGCGTCCTTCCCGGGGATGTTGTCCTGCAG
>JAFEFW010000469.1 GCA_018240405.1 Pseudomonadota bacterium | reverse complement strand
CCGTTGGTGCATTACAGCCGTCGCTACATCGCGCTGGCGGAGCAGATGGACAACGACCTGGCACGCAGCCTCGCGCATTTCTCGCTCGGCAATGCCAGTCTGGCCGGTGGCGATCCAGTCACGGCGCGTGACGCGCTGACGATCAGCGCCGCGGTGGCGCGCGCGCGCGGCACCGGCGCGGCGGTGCTGCCGATCATCCTGGCGATGCTGGCCGAAGCACAACTGGCTATCGGCGAGCAGATGGAAGCGGTGGCAACCGCGCGCGAGGCCGCGGAGCGCGGCCAGTCCGGCGGCTGCTATTATTTTGAGGCGCATGCCAGGCTGTCCCTGGCGGAGGCGCTGCTGGCCGATCCGGTGCGGGTGCCGTTTGCCGAGGTCGCAGCGGCGCTGGACCGGGCAGATGAGGTGCTGACTTCGATCGAGGGCCGCTCACTGATGCCGCGCGTGCTCGAACTGCGTGGCCGACTGGCATTAGCGACCGGGGACGTAGACGCCGGCCGCCGCCTGTTACGCCAGGCGTTGGCACTCTATGGCGCGATAGGTGCGACAGGGCATGTGGCGCGGTTGGAACGGGCGTTGGACAGATAGGTTAGATGTTGCTGTGCCTCAGCGGCCTGCCGGCGCATCCTATCGTCATGGCAGGCGAAGGTCCGATATGCATTAAAACAGGCTTGTCCACGCCGGCCATTGCTGCGTCGTCGTGGCGGGCCTTCGCCCGCCATAACGGGGGAGGGTTTGTGCCGCACGTCCAGCGTCAGATCCACTTTACTTTAACGCAATGAAACCATCCCCCGCCATGACGACATGAGGTGAAGCGCGCTGCCCAATGATACCATGATGGCCCAGAACAACGGTAACCAAACGCTGACATTACACTTTGTCGATATTCCAGAACACCGCCGATGGGCCTTTCAGGATACCCCGCACATTATCCCGCCAGGCGGACGTCTGCAGATACCGGCCCAGCGGAATGAACGGGAGGAAATCGAAGGCCTGGAGCTGGTATTCCCGCTCCAGCCTGGTCTGCTCCGCCGGGTCGGTCGTTTCGAGCCAGGTTGCGTAGAGCTGCTCCATCCGCTCATCGGTCGGCCAGCCGAACCAGCCTTTCGGGCCGTTGCCGCGGATGAAGGCGGCGAGCAGCGGGCTGCGGTAGTCTGCAACCGTAACGACCGTGCAGAACAGCGACCAGCCGCCTTTGTCGAGCGGCTCACGGCTGGTGCGGCGGGCCTGTACGGTTGCCCAGTCCATCAACTGGTCGTCGATATTGAACCCGGCCTCCCGCAGCATCTGGGTGACGATCGATGTTGTGGGATTGTAATAGATATGATCGGTGGGGTGCAGCATGACCAGGCGCTCGCCGCGATAACCAGCCTTCTCCAGCATCGCCTTGAGTTGTGCCGGCGTGTGGTGCGCGCGGACTTCGTCCATGCCGGCGTTGTCCACCTCTGGCTTGCCGGTGCTCAGGAAGCCGATCGGCGTAATGGCGTTGTCCGGATCGCCGCCCATCACCGCCGCCATCACCTCCTTCTGGTCGATCGCTGCCATCATGACATGGCGGATCGCCTTGCTGCTGGTCGGCGGCAGGGTGTGGTTGGGGCGCAGGAACAGGATCTGGCCGTAAGGATCGAGATTGCCGGTAACGACGCCGCGGCTCTTCTTCAACAGCGGCAGCAGGTCGGGCAGGGGGATCTCCATCCAGTCGACCTCGCCGGTGATCAGCGCGTTGGCGGCGGTCTGCGGGTCCGGAATCATTTTCCACTCGACCCGGTCGAGCAGGGCAACATGGCCGCCGGCGGTGTAGCTGGGCGGTTCCTCGCGCGGCACATACTTGTCGAACCTGGCGAAGGCGCAGTGGCTGCCGAGCACGTGCTCGTCGGGCAGCCAGCGGAACGGGCCGCTGCCGATGGCCTCGGGAATCTGCTTGAACGGATCGGTGCGGGCGAGGCGTTCCGGCATCATCAGCGGTGGGATGATGAACTGGGACAGCACCATGCGCAGGTGCGGGTAGGGCTTGTTCAGGCGGAACTTCAACGTGCGGTCGTCGATGGCGTCGAGGCTGTCGATGCGTTCCTCGAGCGCACCACCCACGGCGTTGCGTTTCATCCAGCGGCGCAACGAAACGACGCAGTCGCGCGCCAGGACCTTTTCGCCGTCGTGCCAGAGCAGGCCGTCGCGCAGGCGCAACGTCCAGGTCTTCGCGTTGTCCTCCATGAGGTCGGCTTCGACCATCTGGAACTGCGGGTTCTGGGCTTCGTCGCGGCCGTAGAGCATGTCGAAGACCATGAAGCCCATGTTCCGGGCGATCTGCGAACTGGTCCA
>JAFEFW010000468.1 GCA_018240405.1 Pseudomonadota bacterium | reverse complement strand
TCGGGGAACCGCTTCGCCGCTTCCGACCCTAGCGCGACCGAGGGGATCAGGCCGAAATGGTCGAGTACGTCGAGCACACGAAAGATACCGACCCTGTTGCCGTAGGCCCGTTGGCTCCAGGTCAGCCAGTCCGGATGAAATCTGCCCAATGGCGAAACGATGCGGGGGTCTGGCAGCGCGTTGTCGGGCGGCACGAGTTCCCAGTGATCGACCATGATCGTGACGGTCAGCGCAATGCGCGCGCCGTCCGGCCAGACAAAGCGCGGTACGTCAGGCAGGGCCCTGAACGGATAATGGGCGTGATCCATGCCCGGCTTCCGCGGTTCATCAACCGGCGGAACCTTGGACGGTACGAATTCAGCCATGGGCGGCCTCCCTCGCGGCGAGATGGGCTTCGACGGCGGGCCGATGGTGGGTGTTGAACCAGTCGACAATCTCCGATCCCCGCGCCAGCCAAACCCCAGGATGGGCGAGGATATATTCGAGGGCTGACCGGACCGCCCGAATGCGGTGCGGCTGCCCGACCCAGTAGGGATGGAGAGCGATACACATCACCCGGCCTTGCTGGGCGCCTTCCGCATACACCGTGTCAAAATAATCCCTGATCTGGCGAGCGAACTCCTCAGCCTCCTCGCCACGCCGATGCAGCAGAACGTCGTTCAGCTCGACAGTGTAGGGCAGCGAAACGAGATCACCGGTTTTGACTCGCAGGGGAAATGGCTGATCGTCGTGATACAGATCGGCCGTATAGGTGTACCCGCATTCGGCGGCAAGATCGAAGGTGTTCAGGGTGTTGGTGATGGCCGGGCTGAACCAGCCCTTCTGTTCGCGCCCGGTCAGCCTGCGATGGATGTCGCGCGACTCCAGCATTGCCGCGCGCTCTTCCTCCAGAGTGAAATTCCAGTGGTAGCGGGTGTTGTAGATGCCGTGCGACATGAGTTCCCAGTTGCGCTTTTCCATTGCTTCCAGGATCGCCGGGAAGTGTTGGATCACCGTCATCGACAGGCTGACGGTGCAGGGGATGTTCAGGTCGTCCGTGAGCTGGAACATCCGCCACAGTCCCACGCGATTACCATAGTCGCGCGCGCCATAGCCCAGCACGTCCGGATGCGGGCTGCGCGGCCACGGATCGCGCACCCGCACATATTTCGGCAGGTACTCGTAATGCTCAATATTCGGCACCACCCACAACGCCACACGCGCGTCGTTGGGCCAGCGCAAGGCAGGGCGGCGGATGATGGGGGAGTAGGGGACCAGGGCGGGGTCCATGGCATGCTCCTTATTGCGTGCGGGAAGACTAGACCCAGCCGCTCGGATCGTGCCAGGGCAGAGCGCGGCATGAGTGGGCGGCCGATCAGCGCCGAAGAGCAAGCCGGCGGCATCCTCAGCACGAGGACCACTCGGCACGAAAGATCCCGGACGGTGTGCGCTGAACGATCGCGGCCGTCGACATTGCCGATCGGTTCGCCGGTCGAAGCGCGTGTGTTACTCCGTGGTCCGGATGAGCTTTGGCAGGCGGAACCGATCCTCGGGATCGTTCCATCCCTTGAACTGAGGCGGCCGCTTTTCGGCAAACGCCGCGCGCGACTCCATGAGGTCACTCTTGGCGCCGTGGTCATGCAGAGCGGCGGCAAGACGTTCATACTCCGGTCCCACGGCGGGGCGCATCTGGCGCATCATGTGCACGGTATTGACGCGCGAGGCCGGCGGAAGGGTCAGCAGATGCTGCGCCATCTCAAATGCGGCCGGCATGACCTGATCCGGTTCGACCAGGCGGTTGAGAAAGCCAATGTCGTAAAACCGCTCTGCGGTAAAACGGAATCCGAGCGCCATTTCCATCGCGATCGGATAGGGCAGGTTGGCGATGTAGCCATGGTTGTAGCCACCAAGCAGCCAGCGCTTGGCTTCCGAGACCTCAAATATGGCGCCGCGCGCCGCGACGCGCAGATCGGTCCGCTCAACCAGCATGAAGCCTCCGCCCATGGCGAAGCCGTTGATGGCCGCAATGACAGGCTTTTCCAAGGTGCCATCCATGAACGGATCCGCGGCCGCAGGGCGCCTGCCACCAGGGGCGCCGTCCTTGAGGGATTCCTTCATGTCTTCGCCGGCGCAGAAAGCGCGTCCGGTCCCGGTGAAAATGGCGACCTCCAGCGCGTTGTCCTGCCGGAATTCGCTCCAGGTCGCAGCAAGCTCGGAGCGCAGCTCGTGGTTGAGGGCATTGAGGCGCTCCGGACGGTTCATGCGTATGACGAAGATCGCCCCGTGGCGCTCGGTCTCGACGACAGCCATAGTTGTTCACTCCCACGTTGCGACGGTAACGGCCCTGCAG
>JAFEFW010000467.1 GCA_018240405.1 Pseudomonadota bacterium | reverse complement strand
GAGATGCCCAGCGCATACAGCACCGCAAAGGTGCCGACCAGGGACACCGGAATGGCAATGACTGGGATGATCGACGCACGCCAGGTCTGCAGAAACAGGAAGACGACAGCCACCACCAGCAGGACGGCAACGAAGATCGTTTCCACGACCTCATGCACCGACTTGGCAACGAAGATGGTGGGGTCGTAGATCACGAAGGAGTCGACACCGGCCGGGAAGTCCTTCTTCAGGCTCTGAACGGTATCGAGCACTTCCTGCTCGACCTGCAGCGAGTTGGCGCCTGGCTGCGCAAAAATCAGCAGGGGCAAGCCGTCGCTGCGATCCATGTATGCCGTCGCGCCATAGTCGGCGGCTCCGATCTCCACCCGGCCGATATCGCGGATGCGCGTTACCCGTCCCTGGCTGTCGGTCTTGACGATGATGTCGCCGAACTGCGCCGGCGTGGACAGCCGCCCCAGCGTCTGCACATTCAACTGATACGCCGCACCCGTCGGGCTCGGCGGCTGATTCAGCACGCCGGCGGACACCTGGACGTTCTGCGCCCGCAAGGCCGCCAACACTTCCGCGGCGTTCAGCTGGTACGCAGCCACCTTGTCCGGATCGAGCCAGATGCGCATCGCATAGTCGCGGGCACCGAACAGCTGCACGTCACCAACGCCGGGGAGCCGCGCCAGCGCATCCTTTACGTGCAGCGTCGCGTAGTTCGACAGGTACAGCAGATCGCGTGAAGCATCCGGCGAGTAGAGATGCACCGCCAGCAAAATATTCGGCGTCGACTTCTTGACCTGCACCCCAAGCCGCTGCACGTCCTCGGGCAGGCGGGGCAGGGCGTCCTGCACGCGGTTCTGCGTCAGCATCTGCGCGACGTTGAGGTCCGTGCCGATGCGGAACGTCACCGTGACGGTCAGCTTGCCGTCACCGGTGGATTGGCTGCTGAGATACAGCATGTTCTCAACACCATTGATCGACTGTTCCAGCGGCGTCGCCACTGTTTTGCTGACGACGTCGGCCGAGGCGCCGGGATAGCTGGTGGTGATCTGCACCGTGGGCGGCACGATCTCGGGATATTGCGCCACCGGCAGGATCAGCAGCGCGCCGAGCCCAACCAGCGTCACGAAAATATTGACCACCGTCGCCATGATCGGGTGGTCAATGAAGGTGTGCGTGAAGCGCATCGTTCTGCGTCCGCTAGCGGCTGGCCGTGGCCGTGCCGGGTGTGATGGTGCCGTCGATTGGTGTGACCTTCGCGCCGGGGCGGGCACGCATGAGCCCGTCGATGATGACGCGGTCGGTGGGGGCAAGGCCGCTCTTGATGATGCGGAGCCCCTGATGCGTGTCGCCGATATGCACCGGCTTCGGCACGACGGTGCCGTCCGGCCCGACCGTCATGACCACGTCGGACGACTGATCCGGCATCACGGCGGCAGCCGGCACCAGCAGCGCCGGGGCCGCCTTGCCGGTTTCCAACCGCAGCCGCGCGAACTGGCCCGGCGTGATCGCCAGATCCGGGTTCGGCACCGTAGCCCGCGCATGGATCGTGCCGCTACCGCGGTTCAGCGCATTGTCGATGAAGTCCAGCGTGCCGTGCCGGTCGAATTTCCCGTCACCGCCAAGGCTGATGGCGACGTCGCCCTTCGGTTGCCCTGTGCCAGTTGGGTTGTCGCGCTGCCAGGCGAGGTAGTCAGCCTCGCTCATGTCGAAGTCGAGGTAGATCGGATCGAGCGAGACGATCGTCGCCAGCAGGGTCGTCGCTCCAGCACCGCCACGGCTGCCGCTGACCAGGCTGCCGACCGACACCTGATGGGCGCCGATGCGGCCGCTGAAGGGCGCGGTGACACGGGCGAATTCCAGATCGAGCCGCGCGTCCTGGATCGCGGCCTTTGCGGTTTCGATCGCCGCCTGTGCTGCGTGTTGATCGGCAACCCGCTGGTCAACGCTCTGTGCAGTGCCGAACTCGGTGCGTTTCAATTGCTGTGCGCGCCAAAGTTCCACCTCGGACAGCGCCAGCTTGGCCTGAGCCGTCTGAAATTGGGCGACAGCCTGGTCGAGCCGGATCTGGTACGGCCGGGGATCGATGGTGAACAGCAGGTCGCCCTGGTGGACGAGCTGGCCGTCCTGGAACGCGATCTGCGTCAGCGTGCCGCCGACCTGGGCCCGCAACTCGACGCTGTTTACGGCGGAAAACTGGCCGAGGAATCCGGTCGTTGTCGCGACGCTCTGCTGCAGCGGTGCACTGACGGTGACCTGCGGCGGCGGCGGCGGTGCGGCCACGGCGTCGTGATGCTGGCCCCGCTGCCAGAAGAGTCCGCCGGCACCCACCAGAAGGATCGCGGCGGCGACACC
>JAFEFW010000466.1 GCA_018240405.1 Pseudomonadota bacterium | reverse complement strand
CGTTTCTACGGCGTTCAATTCCACCTGGAGGTCGTGCACACGCCGCACGGCGCCGCATTGCTGAAGAATTTCACGCATGGCGTCGTCGGCCTGTCCGGCTCCTGGACCATGGCCGGATTCCGCGCGACCGAAATCGCCCGGATCCGGGCGCAGGTTGGTCAGGGACGAGTGATCTGCGGCCTGTCTGGCGGCGTGGACTCCTCTGTCGCGGCGGTGCTGATCCACGAGGCGATTGGCGACCAGTTGACCTGCATCTTCGTGGATCATGGCCTGCTGCGGCAAAACGAGGCCGCGGACGTCGTGGCGACGTTCCGAGATCGGTTCAACATCAAGCTGGTGCATCGTGACGCCTCGGACCTGTTCCTTGCCGCACTGGACGGCGTCACCGACCCAGAAGTGAAGCGCAAGACGATTGGCCGCCTGTTCATCGAGGTATTCGAGGAGGAAGCAGCCAAGGTCGGCGGTGCGGACTACCTCGCGCAGGGCACGCTGTATCCTGACGTGATCGAAAGCGTCAGCTTCACCGGCGGCCCGTCGGTGACAATCAAGTCGCACCACAATGTCGGTGGTTTACCGGAACGGATGCGGATGGCGCTGGTCGAGCCGTTGCGCGAACTGTTCAAGGACGAGGTTCGCGAACTCGGCCGTGAACTCGGCATTCCTGAAACAATCGTCGGGCGTCACCCATTCCCCGGGCCTGGACTGGCCATTCGCATCCCGGGCGCCATCACCCGCGAGAAGGCCGACCTGCTGCGCAAGGTGGACGCGATCTTCCTGGAGGAAATCCGCAGTGCGGGCCTGTACGACGCGATCTGGCAGGCGTTTGCCGTGCTGCTGCCGGTGCGCACGGTCGGCGTCATGGGGGACGGCCGCACCTACGATCAGGCCTGTGCGCTGCGTGCGGTGACCAGCACCGACGGCATGACGGCGGACGTATATCCGTTCGACATGGGGTTTCTGACGCGCGTCGCCGGACGGATCGTCAACGAGGTGCGGGGGATCAATCGCGTTACCTACGACATCACCTCGAAGCCGCCAGGTACGATCGAGTGGGAGTAAGCTGGCTGCGGCGCCGGGTTGGGCAGGACACGCCGCGCGGCTGCCGATGGCACTCGGACGGCGAAAACGTTACCGAGCAAATGGGCGACGGCGAAGCGGTCATGCCGGCTGAGGAGGTGGCGAAGGGCATCGCCAATGACAATGCGAAGCCATTCGCTGACGATACCGATAGCAAACGGCTTTGTAACAGCGCCGGCCGAGACAGGGTGACGCTTCCAGTCGCGACTTGCTGATCAGCACGGGCAAAAGGAACACTGGCACCCCGACGCCGTCGCCACGACACTGCGCCAGTTTCAGGTTAGTCGGGTGACGGACCCGCCGCCCGCGCCGCGCAGTGTGGAGGTGTGGATGCGCCCGATCCATGATCGCGACCTCGGTCACGTCCGACGGCGCCGGTTCCTCGCGACTGCCGCCGCGGCCATGGGGGCCCAACCGTTCGGCGGGAGGCGGCTCGCCAATGCCCAGACCGGCAATTCAGGACCAGCCGCGGGCTTTGCAACGATCAAGCAGGTCGATGCATCGGTGCTGAATGTCGGCTACGCCGAGGCCGGACCGCCGAACGGCCCCGCTGCCGTGCTGTTGCATGGCTGGCCCTACGACATCCACAGCTATGCCGAGGTCGCGCCGGCGCTGGCGCAGCAGGGTTATCGTGTGATCGTGCCGTATCTACGTGGTTATGGCTCGACGCGGTTCCTGTCCGAAGCAACGCCACGTAACGGCCAACAAGCCGTGGTTGCTGCCGACATCGTCGCACTGATGGATGCCCTGGGCATCCCATCCGCAACGCTCGGCGGCTTCGACTGGGGAGCGCGCACCGTCAACATAATCGCAGCATTGTGGCCGGAGAGATGTAAAGCAATGGTCTCGGTCAGCGGCTATCTGATCGGCAGCCAAGCGGCCAACCAGGTGCCGCTGCCACCGCAGGCAGAGTGGGAATGGTGGTATCAATTCTATTTCGCAACGGAGCGCGGGCGGGTCGGCTACGAGCGGAACCGCCGGGATTTCAACCGTCTGATTTGGCGACTGGCGTCACCGCAATGGCACTTCGACGATGCGGCCTTTGAACGATCGGCCACTTCTTTCGACAATCCCGACCATGTCGCCGTGGTGATCCACAACTATCGCTGGCGGCTAGGGCTGGCGCAAGGCGAATCGCAATTCGATGCGTTGGAGCAGAGGCTGGCGCAGGCGCCAGTCATTTCGGTTCCGACCATTACAATGGAAGGCGACGCGAATGGCGCGCCGCATCCGCCGGCCAGCGCTTACGCGGCGAAATTTTCCGGCCGCTACC
>JAFEFW010000465.1 GCA_018240405.1 Pseudomonadota bacterium | reverse complement strand
GGCACGCAGGTCATCGGCAAGTACGAGACGATGGGCAACAACGGCGCGCGTCGGCTGCGGGCTACCTCGCTCTACGCCCACACGCCCAACGGCATCTGGGTGCCGCTATCCGGCGAACCTTTCTCTGACGAGCTTGGTCGCTCTGGCCTACCGGGTGCGGTGGACCAGCATGTTCTTGAGCGCTTCGGCGGCGCTGTGCTGCTGAACCTGACCGATGCAGCGCTTGGTATTGTCCAGGCCGAGGTGAGCAAGGGCGGGAACACCTACCTGTCGCTCAACGGCGGCGGTGTTGGGTCATTGGCACAGTCGGTGCTGCAGCAGACCATCAACATGCCGCCCACCTTCTACAAGAACCAGGGCGAAACGATTGCCCTGTTCATCGACCAGCCGATTGATTTCAGCGGCTCATACAGCATCAGGAGAATTCGCGAGTGAGATACGGCGAGACAACGCTGCGCGCTCTGCTGGAACCAATTCAGCCTCTGCTGGACGATCCGGAGATCACCGAGATCGCCATCAACAAACCTCATGAGGTCGCCACGGAGCGCAACGGCGAATGGTCCTGGCATGAGGTCGGGGCATTCGATTTCCGGACGCTTGATGCAATCGGCATCCTGGCTGGACGTATGAACAACCGGGAGAGCGACGCAGAGCATCCCTATTGCCGGGGCACGCTGCCGGATGGCCAGCGCATCATGACCTGCCGGCCTCCGGTGACCATCTCGTCGGACATCATCGCTATGTGCATCCGCAAGCCACCGCAGAAGGCCCGGCGCATGAGCGATCCGGACTTCGCCGGCATCTTCACCAACACCAACACGCAGACAGCCGCTGAAGCTGCACGCACCGATCATCTGGTGCAGCTCTTTCGCCGGAAAGATTGGGTCAACTTCTGGCCCGCTGCGGTCAAGGCGCGAAAGACGATTGGCATGACGGGCAGCACTGGCAGCGGCAAGACCGATATCTTGCGTCGGTTGATGGGCGGCATTCCTGATGACCGGCGCATCGTGACCATCGAAAGCGATCCGGAATTTGGGGCGATTGGTCCGCGCAATCGAGTGGCCCTGCTCTACAACCCTGATCATCAGCGCATGACAGCGTCCGCTGCGGTCGAGGCAGCGAAGCGCCTCTACCCGAAGAGCATCTGGTTCCAGGAAGTGACGGGCAAGGAGGCGTTTGCGCTGACGCAGGCGCTCCTGTCCGGCCATTCAGGAGGCGGCACGTCGTGGCACGCCGAACGCGGCCAGGAGGTCGAGGCGCTGGCAACGATGATCCGCATGTCTCCGGAGGGGCAATCGATACCTGATAACCGCATGCACACCTATGTCAGAAGCTGCTTCGACATCATTGCGTGGTGCGCCAAGGGGGAAAGCGGATACGAGGCGCCAAGCGTGTGGTTCAAGGCAGCAGAGGAGGCCGGCGTATGAAGGCGTCTCTGCTGCTGGCATCCAGCCTCATCGCTCTGACCACTGCGGCGCAGGCACAGACGATCACTCCTGGCAACGGCACGCTGGTTGATGCGGCTGGCCATGTGTGGACGATCACCGCGTCTGGTTCGATCAAGAGCGGCGATCAATACACGCCGGGTGGTGGCGGCACGTCCGCGCTGATCATCATCAACGGCACGGTCTACGGCGAGGATAGCCACGGCAGAGGTTGGTTTGCGCTGTCTGCCGACCAATACTGGAGCGCATCGCCGCTACCGCAGGCAGTCGCCGCCAGCCCGCCTCCCCTGTTGGCTGCGTCCAAAGCAGCGGTGCCAGCGACGAATTGCGGCGCAGCCTCCAACGATTACTTTGGCATCCTGCCGCTGCAGGAAGGCGCTTCGGGCCGGATCATCGCGCCGGACGGTAGCGTGTTCGTGCCTCGCGGCATCGGCGTGATGGAGAACCAGGAGCCGAGCGTCGAGACGCTGCGCGCCACCTTCCCTGGCATCAACTTTGTCCGCTACGCGATGTACGATTATCCCCCGCCCGAGCGCATCGCGAGCTGGGTTACGTCGTTGACCAATGCTGGCATTGTCGTGGAGATCGAGAACCACAACAACGGCACGGGCGCGAACTGGGGCGGTGGACAGGGCAATGTCTTCGCCGGCCAGCAGCTCAACAACGAGAGCACGTGGTACGCCAAGCAGGCCGCCTACTGGAAAGGCAATGGCGGGGTCTGGTTCGGCACCAACAATGAGCCGGCGGGCAATGGCAATGCCCTGTCGCAGTGGCATCAGGCTACCTATGACGCGATCAGGGCCACCGGGAACAACACGGTCGTCATGATCGACCCAGCCGGTGGCTACAATGCTTCGCAGCTCACCGCCTCCGTCTACGCGCAGATGACCAACGTCGCCTGGGACATCCAC
>JAFEFW010000464.1 GCA_018240405.1 Pseudomonadota bacterium | reverse complement strand
GCACTGGCGACAGTTGATGCGGGCAAGGTTCGTCTGGGCGCATTCGCTCCGGCTCTGGCGACAGTTGATGCGGGCAAGGTTCGTCTGGGTGCGTTCGCTCCGGCACTGGCGACAGCGGATGCGGGCAAGGTGCGGTCGGGCGACTAAACGGCCGCGACATCCGTCTCTGCCACGCATCGGTGGGCGAGCGCGGCGACAACTGACCCTGGCGCAGCTATTATCGTTGGGCCGGTCCGGAGCGGGCCGGCCTTTTGGTCGTTTGATGCGGAAATTGGATAGCGTCCCGTGACAACATCAAAATTGCCCGACACATCAGGAATTGCAGTCCCAACATCCAAGCTGGTTGTCTTTCACCGCCTGGTGCCAAATGCGCGCCTGCCGCAGCGGGCCGACCGCTCTGCCGCCGGGTCGCTGCCGACGCGAGCATTCCGGTATTGCGAAGCGGCAACGACCGCGTCGGCCTTCGGCTACTACATCTTCCCGCCCATCGGCTTCGCAATCCAGTGGGACGGACACGACATGGTCTGGACCTATGAGGGAGCGGGCGACTGGATGCCGCTAGCCGCTGCGCAGTTCCCCGGTTTCCGCGAGCAGTTTGACGCCATTGCGCCGGAGGAAATCCGCGAGTTCTCGCCACCCTTCCTCGGCTCCCTGCAAGAGCCTGGCCTGATCCAGATCTGGACAGGGCTGGTCGCCCGCACCGCCCCCGGCTGGAGCCTGCTGATCCGAGCGCCAGCCAACCTGCCGCGGGCCGGTGGCTACGAGCATTTCGAGGGGATTATCGAAACCGACCGATGGTTCGGCCCGCTGATTGCCAACCTGCGGCTGACGAAAACGGATGTGCCCATCCATTTCCGGCCGGATTATCCGCTGTTCCAGGCGCAGCCGGTTCCGCGCATTGCCTATGACGATACGACACTGAACAATTACGAACTTGTACCGGAACTGTCACAGTTCACCCCCGAGGATTGGGACGACTACTACGACACAGTGGTGCGTCCCAACACGCAGGTGGTCCGCCCGCGCGGCCAGTACGCGGCGGCGGCCCGCAAGCGCCGCGCGGCGGAGGATCCGGAGCGGGGCGGCAAGGGCTGACAGGCGGGGAATTCGTTACCGCTCAGGCCGTCGAGGGTGCGGCCAGCCGTTCAACCGCCTGGCGCACCAGCGGATCCAATGCAGCATTGCCCTCCGCAAGCTGCGCCACGATGGCGCTTCGCATCCTCCGATCCCAGAACTTCATCAGGTGGTCGTGGATGGCATCCACCGCCGTGTCCTGTCCCTGGGAGGCGAAAAAGCGGCCGATCTGGTTGGCCATGTAGACAAGCTTGTCATCCGCCATGGTGGTCTGCCTGGAGCGTGATACGTTCAGGATAGGTGAAGACTTCGCAGCCGTCGGCTCGGGCAATGCCTACCAGCGTGATGCCGGCGGCCTCGGCGGTTTGAATGGCGAGCGACGTTGGCGCGGACACCGCCACCAGGACCGGTGCGCCGATCATCGCGGTCTTCTGCACCATCTCCACCGATACACGGCTCGACAGCAGAATCATGCCGGTCGCCGCGTCGATGGCCTGTCTGGCCATTGCGCCGGCCAGCTTGTCCAGCGCGTTGTGGCGGCCGACATCCTCGCGCAGCGCAATCAGCCCACAGTCCGGCGTCCAGAACGCAGCGGCATGCACAGCGCGGGTTTCCGCATTCAGTGCCTGTGCCGCCGGCATGGCCAGCATTGCGTTGCGAATCATCGCCGGGGAGAATGCCATGCCTTTTGCGACCCGCGGTACAGGGCGTATTGCGTCCGCCAGGCTATCCAAGCCGCACAACCCACAGCCGCTTGGTCCCGCCAGGCGGCGCTGCCGCCGGGTCAGCGCATTGAGGCGCTCATCCGTAACGTCCATGCGGCACTCGATCCCCTCGGGAAGGGGCACAATCTCGAGCGACAGAATGTCTGCCGGGGTCCGGATAATGCCTTCGGCGAGACTGAAGCCGATGGCGAAGTCCTCGAGGTCGGCCGGGGTGGCCAGCATTACGGCGTGCGTGGCGCGGGCATAGGTAAGGGCGACAGGTATCTCGGTTGCGACCATCCGGCGGCCAGGGTTGGCACTATCATCCCGCCAGGCGATCCGCAGTACCGGGGCAACTGGGGTAGGAATGGCTGCAGCCGTTTCGCCAATCGCGGTGGCGGTCGCCGGTGTCAGCGCCATAGCCTGTGTCGTGCCATCATCTACGTCTTGCGCTGCGACCTTCAGCAGCGGCGCTGTGACGGGCGGGAACGCGGGCTGAGGCTGGGCATCTGCCATGGCGGCGCCGCGTGGGCTGCTGCTGGGCACAGCGGACATTGCCACCTGCGCCGCTTCCCCATCGCGATCCGGCGTTATGGGCTCGGTCGAAG
>JAFEFW010000463.1 GCA_018240405.1 Pseudomonadota bacterium | reverse complement strand
ACCTCGACCGATGCGACCTGGGCGTCACTGACGTTGACGGCCGAGACCTATGCCGCGGCCCGTAGCGCGCTGATCGGCGATGCTTTCGATCTGACGTTACGCACCACTATCGTCAGGCCGCGCAAAGCGGCCATGGACGGCCTGCGTGCCATGCATCAACAGATAAGGACGGCTTTCTCGACCGCGCCGGCGCAGGCTTTGCACCCGGAGGTTGAGAAGGCTGCGGAATATTCCCTGCTGACGGCCGTGATTGACTGCCTGTGGGGGAATGAAGACCGTGCAGGGCTTCGCCTGGGCGAACGCAACAGCACCGTCATCATGCGCCGGCTTTACGAATTGCTGGATGCCAGCGAGGGATTGCCGCTTTACCTGATCGATGTTTGCGCCCGATTGGGCGTGTCACGCCGGACACTGCACAATGCCTGTGTCGAGCATTTGGGTTTGAGCCCGTACCGGTTTCTGTGGCTGCGGCGGATGCAGTTGGCGCGCCAGGCGCTGCTGAGGTCCGAACCAGCCCGCGGGGCGGTGACGAAGGTCGCGACGGATCTGGGCTTCTGGGAACTCGGCCGGTTTTCCGTTCACTACCGGCGGCTTTTCGGCGAGTCGCCCACCGCCACGCTGGTGCGGCGGTCATCGGCGGCGAGTATGCGGCGCTGACACGCGCTCGCGGCCAGCGATAAATCGGTGGGGCCGGGCCGATTGTGCATTTGCCTGATTTGCATATGGCGTGCCCGGCATGGGTCGTAGGGTGCCGGCCTTTGGTGCATATCGGCAAGGTCTGCCACCTCATTCCAAGGACAGCACGATGATATCGAGACGAGGATTGATCGGTTCGGCGGCGCTTGGGCCGGTCGTTGCCCCGCTCCTCCGCCCTGCGAACGCCCAGACAGGCGCGGCGCGGCCAGGATTCTTCAAGGCAAAGGATATTGCCGAGGCGGGATTCATCTTCGGCCTGCCGCTCGTGATGAATTATGCCGTGATGTACGAATACATCATTGACCGGAATTCCGGCCAGTGGAAGGCGCCGTTCAACACAATCTACAATGAGGCCCGCGTCTTTACTTACAAGGACACGGCGATTCCAACGCCGAACAGCGATACGCCATACTCGCTGCTCTGGGCGGATCTGCGGGCCGAGCCGCTGGTTCTGCGCGTGCCGGAGGTCGAACCGGGCCGCTACTACTCGGTCCAATTGTGCGACGGCAGCACGTATAACTATGGCTATATTGGCAGCCGGGCGACCGGCAATGGCGCTGGCGCGTTCCTGATTGCAGGCCCGGACTGGAAAGGCGAAACGCCGCCGGGCATCCGGCAGGTCTTCCGGTCATCGACTCAGTTCTCGCTGATCATCTTCCGCACCCAGTTGATGAACCCGAATGACCTGGAGAACGTGAAAAAGGTGCAGGCCGGCTATCAGGCGGCGCCACTTTCCGCGTTCCTGGGCAAGCCGCCTCCGCCGGCGGCGCCCTCAATTGACTTCCCGGCGGTGACGCCGGAGCTGGTGAAAAAGAACTTCTTCGAGTTCCTCGATTTCGCGTTGCAGTTCGCGCCGCCGCAGCCGAATGAGGCCAATATCCGGGCGGCGCTGGCGCAGATCGGTGTCGGTGCCGGCAAGAGCTTCAACTTCAAGGACCTGTCGCTGGAGGAGAAGCTGGAAGTCGGCCTCGGCATGAAGGAGGGCGAACGGAAAGTCGATGCCGGCGTCGCGAACCTGGGTACCAGCGAGAACGGGTGGCGCGTCGGCTGCGCCTCGGGCAGCGCCGAATTCTATCGCGGCGACTGGCTGCTGCGCGCGGTCGGCGCCAAAGCGGGCATCTACGGCAACAGCGCCGAGGAGGCGATGTATCCGCTGACCCGCAACGATCTGGAGGGGCAGCTGCTGGATGGCAGCAAGTACGGCTACACGCTGACCTTCCCGAAGGATAACTTCCCGCCGGTGCACGCGTTCTGGTCGATCACGATGTATGACGGCAAGACGCAGTTGCTGATCGACAATCCGATCAGCCGCTACCTGATCAATTCGCCCATGCTGCCGGGGCTGAAGCGGAACGCGGACGGGTCGCTGACGATCTATATTCAAAACAAATCGCCGGGTGCCGACAAGGAGGCGAACTGGCTGCCGGCACCCGATGGCCCGATCTACCTCGTTATGCGGCTGTACTGGCCAAAGACGGAGCCGCCGTCGATCCTGCCGCCGGGTGCGGGAAGCTGGAAGCCGCCGGGGGTGGTGAAGGTCGCGTAAGCCTTGTTCGATGGTTGATGCCGTCGCCGCTCCACAGCGGCGGCGTCACGCTGTAGCGTCGCCGTCCATGACCGCCTCTGCCCCCATCCGTGTAAACCGAGCCCCCGTGTTGACCCTGTGGGCCACGGTCGTGGCCGAGCGTCTGGGCCATG
>JAFEFW010000462.1 GCA_018240405.1 Pseudomonadota bacterium | reverse complement strand
GTAGAAGGCCGGCGCCGCGGCGGAATCCGTTGCTGTACGCAGCTTGTTTCGATAAAGCCGCTGGCATGACACGGACTCGAAACTTCAATGCCGCCCTGCTGGCATCCATCATGGCGGCGGCGATCGGTGCAGGCTGCAGCAAGGATACGCCGCCGCCAATGTCCTATCCGATCGCGCCGATCAGCGGGCCGCAGCCGGTCGACGGCACCTATGGCGGGCTGATGCAGTTGATCCGCGGCGACGCCATCAACTGCGGCAACACCAATGAGTTCCGGCTGCAGGTCACCAACCAGAGCTTCACCTTCAAGCTGGCGCAGCCGCAGGTGGACTGGAAGCCGCAGATCCTCTTTACGGCAAGCATCGCCCCCGACGGCAGCTTCAACGCCCAATCCGGCACCAGCTACATGCGCGGCACGTTGAAGGACGGCCACATGCAGGGCCGCATCAGCGGCGATAGCTGCGGCTTTACCTTCGACGCTGATCGCAACGGTAACTGGTAACGGCGCTTTGTTCCGTCAGTAGGCCTTGGCGAGGTAGTCGGCGATCGCCTTTGCGTCGGAGTCGTCGATGACCGCCTTGTAGACCTGCCGCATCTTGACGACCTCGGCGTCCCAGAACGCCTTGCCCTTCCCGGGCGGCTGCATCGCCAGGTAATCGGCCGAGTGGCAGGCGACACAGTTCTTTTGCGCCGTGTCGACACCCGGCCCGGGTCGCAGTGTCGCGGTTTCCGCCGGCAGCGTATACGTGGCCGGCGCCGCGGCGAGCAGCCCGCCCGTGCTCAGCAGGAGTACCGTGGCGACGGCGCAGCGTGTCAGGACAGTCATGGCTTGCCTCCGCCTTAGGCCGCTTGCACGCGGACAGTTTCAACGACGTTGCGCATGTAGCCGGCCGGGTTCCACAGCGGCTGCAGCGGCTGCGATTGCCCGATGCGGTTGGTGGCGCGCACCATCAGCGTGTACTCGCCGGCCGGCAGCGTCACCGGCGCCTGCCAGGCGCGGAACGAATAGCGGCCGAGATCATCGCCGAGCTTTGCTGCTGTCCAGGTGCGGCCGCCATCGGTGGAGAGCACAACATCGGTAATGCCATAGCCGCCGTCGAAGGCGATGCCGCGCAGCATGGTCTCGGCTCCGGCCTTGACCCGGGCACCATCACCGAGGCTGGTGATGAAGGAGCGGACGTCGAAGCGGTTGATCGGCACGGTTGTTTTTGGTGCCTGGCCGGGATCGGTGCAGGCGCAGGCGTTGGCCGGAATCCGGTAGGCACTCTTCATCCAGAAGCCTTCATAGACCGTATCCAGCACAGCGATTTCGTTCAGGTGCTTGACCCAGTAGGTGCCGTAGTAACCCGGCACCACGAGACGGAGCGGGTAGCCGTTGAGCCAGGGCAGATCCTCGCCGTTCATGCTGTAGGCCAGCATGACCTCGCCGTCGCGGGCGTGGTCGATGTCGAGCGCCTTTACGAAGTCAGGCGTGTCGGGATTCACGCCCCGGTCCAGACCGTCGAAGCTTACCTGCCGAGCGCCAGCCTGGACGCCGGCCTTGTCCAACACCGCTTTCAGCGGCACGCCTTTCCACCGCGCATTGCCCATGGCGCCGTTGGCAAGCTGGCCGCCCGCCACGCGCGGCTCAAAGAAGCCGCGGCTGTTGCCGGAGCACTGGTTGACCGCGACGATCTCCACCGGGTCCATGGCTTTGAGATCGGCCAGCGACAGCGACAGCGCCTGGTTCACCTTGCCCTTGATGTCCAGGCGGAATGCATCCGGGTCGATCGACAGCGGGATGTCCGCCAGGTGGTAGCGGACGAAGAAGGCGTCGTTGGGGGTGATGACGCCTTCGTTGAAGACAGCGAATGGTGTCTCGAGCTGCGGCGGGCGGGCGGTCATCTGCAACAGCGGGCGTTTGCCGGGGTAGCTTACCAGCGGCCGGTCGCCGTTGCCGAAGGGCAGCTTCACCACGTCCTGCGCCAGGCCGACCCGGCCGGTCAACGTTGTTACGAGGCCAGCCCCGGCCAGGGCGGCACCGCCCTGGCGCAGCAAGGTCCGCCTGTTGAGTGTCGGCATCGCTCCCTCCCATCGTCTCTGCCGGTGGCCCGGCTTGTGCTGGTGACTGACGGAGCAACGCGGATCGTTCCGCCAGCACCGCAATATCAAGCGAAGCCATATGCTGTCACCGCGGCGGTGCGGCGGCAATCCCGCTGCCTCGGGCGGTGGGTAACGCAACGTTACCGGCGCTGTGCCGCTTGCCTTCCCACTGCCGCCTGATTGCGAGAACACCGGCATCCGACGCCGCCCATACGGCGCCTATTTGATCTTCTACCGCATCGACGACAGCCGGATCACCATCCTCCGCATCGTGCACAGCGCTCGGAACTACCCAGCCGTGCTATTGCCAGGCGACAGAACCACGC
>JAFEFW010000461.1 GCA_018240405.1 Pseudomonadota bacterium | reverse complement strand
ACCGTCCGCGGCGAGGCGCGCCCGGATTCCGATGTCGATCTTTTCGTCGACTACGAGCGCGGTCGCTTCAACCTCTTCGATCTGATGGACGTGCGCGAACGGGCTTCCGATATCCTTGGCTGCAAAGCCGATGTCACGACACGCGACAGCCTGCACAGGCTGTTGCGGTCGAAGATCGAGGCATCTGCCTTGCAGATTTTCTGATGGCCGAACGCTCCCCGGCACCCCGGCTTGCCGACATACTCGAGGCGATCGAACGCGTTCAGCAGTGCCTGGGTCACATGACCTTTGAGGCGTTTGAGGCTGATTGGGAAAAGCAGTGGGTGGTGGAACGCGGCATCGAGATCATCTCCGAGGCCAGCCGCCACCTGAGCGAAGCACTGAAGCTGCGGCACCCTGAGATCCCGTGGCGAAAGGTTGCCGGCGTTGGCAATGTGCTGCGCCATGATTATGGTAATATCGCCGCACCGGTGATCTGGGGCATCGCGAAAGACGAGTTGCCGCGTCTGGAGCGAGTGTGCCGCGAGCAATTGGCAGCGGAGCAAGCACGCGAGAACGATCCGGCCAGCTCTTAGATGTAGAAGTTTAGATTCCATCTGCCAGATGCGTGTTGCGTGGGCGCAGCACCTTGACCCCCCACCGACCAATCGCCACCCTCCGACCCAGGAGGACCCGACCGTGCGCAACACCCATATCGAGATTTCGCCCATTGCCGGCGCCCTTGGCGCCGAGATCGGCGGTGTCGATGTCGCCCAGGACCTCGACGATGCCGTCATTCGCGAAATCCGCCAGGCGCTGCTCGATCACGGCGTGATCTTCTTCCGCGACCAGACGCTCAGCATCGACCAGCACAAGGCGTTCACCCGCCGCTTCGGCGAGATCTTCATCCATCCCAACTACAAGGGCGTCACCGCCGACCCCGAAATCGTCGACATCAAGCGCGAACCCGGCGACCGGAAGATCGTCGGCGAGGACTGGCACGCCGACACGACGATGGCGGCGGAACCGCCGATGGGCGCGATCCTCTACGCCATCGAGGTGCCGCCCTATGGCGGCGACACGCTGTTCGCCAATCAGTACCTTGCGTACGAAACCCTCTCACCGGGGCTGAAACGAACGCTGGAGGGCATGCGGGCGATCCACACCGACCGCTTGGTGGCCGGTCCGCAGGCCGGGATGAACGCGCACCGCTCGACCAAGGTGCGGGAGGACGCTGACTGGCGCGAAACGATCAGCATCCATCCGGTAATCCGCACGCATCCGGAGACAGGCCGCAAGCTGCTGTTCGTCAACAAATCCTATACCGTCGGCTTCGAGGGCTGGACGGAGGAAGAAAGCAAGCCGCTGCTGAACTATCTGCTGGAACACGGCCACCGGCCGGAGTTCACCTGCCGGTTCCGCTGGGCAAACGGTTCGATCGCGTTTTGGGACAACCGCAGCACGAAGCACTTGGCCGTGCACGACGCCGGCCCGTTCCGCCGGATCATGCGGCGGACGCAGATTTGCGGCGACGCCGTTCACTGAGCGTGTACGGCGATGGAGTGCGCCGGCAGACCTTGTGTTGATTGACAGTCAACACAGGGAGCCGGCGGGATATCCGTGCAGGATGATATCGAGACTCTTCAGTATTGCGTCCGCTTCGCCGTAAGCCGAGGCGACAACGTCCTCGATCAGGCTGCGTGGCACCGACTGATGTCGAGGGGCCGGACACGATAGACTGTGCCGTCGATCCTCAGTTGCGGCGCCAGGCTTTCCACGTCACCCGAGATTGGCAGAGTGACTGGCGCCGCAGGCTCCGTCACACCCGGAACATCGTGATGTTGCACGATCAGCAGGTAGGGATGGCCATAGCCCCGCAATCGATGGCGGACAATGTCGAGCCAGCGCGGCCTATTCGGCGGCATCGGTGCTGTTTCTCACAGCCTCCCAAAGGCTTCCATACTGGGCGAGGTCGTCTTCGTGCGCCTTGCAACCCTGTGCCATTTCCGCATCGAACTTCTCGCGGGCGCGGCGCGCCAGAGCCGCTGCGACCGCCTCTTCCGCCAAAGCCGAAAGGTTCAGTCCCGCGGCACGAGCCTTGCTGACGAGATCGCCGTTCATCGTCAGGTTGACCGCACGGTTGACAGCGGCAGGATCATGGAGCCTCACGCGCATCTCCGGTGCCCAAACCACGCGCACCCTGTGATCCTGTGAGAGGCGCACGCAAGCCACTTGCGCCGGTGGGTAACCCCCTAAGTCGAGACCTGCTCCAACACCGCGCGCGCCTGCTTGATCCCGAGCGTACGGATCATCAGCGCCGGAACGATCGCGCCTGGCACGACGATCCACAGCAGCCACCCCAGATGGTTCGGCCCCAGCGCGTAGAGCGGCCCCAGCAGCGTCACCCCCGCCCAGGCGCCCAGGTGCCCCAGTCC
>JAFEFW010000460.1 GCA_018240405.1 Pseudomonadota bacterium | reverse complement strand
ACCCAGGTCGGCTACGTTTCCTGGTTCGGCTATCCCTTCTACAGCCCCCGCTCGCTGATCACCTCCGGCTTTTCCGGCACGCTCGGTGCCGGGTTCCCGACCGCGCTGGGGGTGAAGGTGGCGATGCCGGACCGGCCGGTGGTGTCGTTGAACGGCGACGGCGGTTTCCTGTTCGGCGGCGCGGATTTGGCCACGGCGGTGCAGTTCGGCATCAACCTGGTGACGATCGTCTTCAACAACTCGGCCTACGGCAACGTCATGCGTGACCAGCGGCGGCTGTTCGAGGGCCGTGACTCCGGGTCGGCGCTGCGCAACCCGGACTTCCAAGCTTTCGCCCAGAGCTTTGGCGTCCCATCCTGGCGGGTGACCGATGCCGACGGCCTGCGCGGCGCCCTGGCGCAGGCGCTGAAGACGCCAAGCCCGACCTTCATCGAGGTGATGACCGACATCAGCAAGGAGGTCGCGCCCTGGAAGTTCATCGCCCCGGCGCGCGGCTGACCGGCCACAGTTGGTTGAAGTACGACTGCTAAGTCACACAATCTGTTGCGTCCCGCAGACTGGCTGACCCACAATGGGTGGGATCAGCCACGATGCGAGTCGCAGCGTGGAGGCCGGTGACCGAGGGGATAGGACACGCATGGATGGGATGACAAGCGGCCCGGATGAGCATCCGATCAGGTTCGATCTGCTGACTGAGAATCCCGTCTACAAGCCGTTCCGTTACCCCTGGGCCTACGATGCGTGGCTGATGCAGCAGCGCGTCCACTGGCTGCCCGAGGAGGTGCCGCTGGCTGACGATGTCAAGGACTGGCACCGCAACCTGGCCGATGCAGAGCGGAACCTGCTGACGCAGATCTTTCGCTTCTTCACCCAGGCCGATGTCGAGGTGAACAATTGCTACATGAAGCACTACGCGCGGGTGTTCAAACCCACCGAGGTGCTGATGATGCTGTCCGCCTTCTCCAATATCGAGACGGTGCACATCGCCGCCTACAGCCATCTGCTGGACACGATCGGGATGCCGGAGATCGAGTACCAGGCGTTCCTCAAATACAAGCAGATGAAGGATAAGTACGATTACATGCAGGGATTCACGGTCTCGTCACGCCGCGAGATCGCCAAGACCCTGGCGGCCTTCGGCGCCTTCACCGAGGGCCTGCAGTTATTCGCCTCCTTTGCCATCCTGCTGAACTTCCCACGCTTCGGGAAGATGAAGGGCATGGGGCAGATCGTCACCTGGAGCGTCCGGGACGAGACGCTCCATTGCAATTCCATCATCCGGTTGTTCCGCACCTTCATCCAGGAAAATCCTGAGCTGTGGGATGAGGATTTGCGGCGAGAGCTGTACCTGTCCTGCGCCACCATCGTGTCGCATGAGGATGCGTTCATCGATCTCGCGTTCGAACAGGGACCGATCGAGGGCCTGACCTCCCGCGAGGTCAAGCAATACATTCGCTACATTGCCGACCGGCGCCTGGTGCAGCTCGGCCTGAATGAATTGTTCCACGTCGCACGTAATCCGCTGCCGTGGCTGGATGAGATGCTCAATGCCGTTGAGCACGTCAATTTCTTCGAGAACCGTGCGACGGAGTACAGCAAGGCCTCAACCGCCGGCAGTTGGGAAGAGGCATTTGCCTGATCGATAGTGCCTGGCCGACGCCGCCACTTCAGCGTGCGGAGCGGCCAGCCCTTCAGCCGATGAACGCCGCGCAGTCCCGCGATGTCGATGCAACGCCGATCCGGTCGGCAGGCGGAAAGCCTGCTGCCTCTAGTTGCGGAAATGATCGCGATATCTAGCTATGGTGGGCATTTTTGTGATAACAATCGGGTGACATTGGCCACGGCGTCGGATATTTTCACGACAGTCATACTTTTTTCTGAGGTTTCCGCTTGCATTAACGTCTTTTTCACGCCTCACCGCGTCATATTGCGCCAGTTTTGCGTCTCGACGCACCTGCCGCACCCGCACCACGTGAGGCACGCGTGCAACATGGGGCCGGAATGCGCGAAGGGACATCGCAGGGGAGTTTCGTATGTCGGATGCAATGTTCATAGGAAGTCGCGTGGACCGTACGGATGACGAAATCACTGCCCGCGATACAGGGGCTGGCTCTGCTCCTCGCTACAGCCGCCGGCTGTCAGACAAGATCCTGATCGCATTTCACCATGCCTGCGACCAAGGGGACTACGAGGTCGCCGAGCAGTTGCTGCGTATTCTGGAAATGATGTTGACACGACGCCCGCTCACGCCGGATGGAACGCGCCGGCGCAACATGGAAAGCCTTGTGGCTGCCTATGAACGGCTTTGGTACCTGCGGCACCCGGTAACCGACGACGCGTGACCGCCACAAACGGCACGCCGCAGCGCGCCTAGAGCAGGAGCGGGCTTCCGCCCCGGAGCACGGCCTGTGCCGCATCGGTAAAGCGTCCATCCGCTTCATGCAGTGTCAGCCC
>JAFEFW010000045.1 GCA_018240405.1 Pseudomonadota bacterium | reverse complement strand
CCGCGACCGTGGCACTGGCGATTCCGCTGTACCAGAACCGCCGGGTGGTGCTGCGCTCGCTGCTGCCGATGACCTGCGCGCTGCTTGCCGGATCGCTGACGGCCACCCTGTCCGCCGTGCTGATCGCCCGCCTGCTTGGAGCAACCCCATCCGTGGTGACGTCGATCGCGCCGAAATCGGTGACCGCTGCGGTCGCCATGGCGGTTTCGGCCGGCTTGGGCGGTGACCCGGCACTGACCGCCGTGCTGGTCATCCTGACCGGCATCCTCGGCGCCATCATCGTCACGCCACTACTGAACCGGTTCGGCATCAGGGACATGCGCGCCCGCGGTTTTGCAGCCGGCCTTGCGGCCCATGGGATCGGCACCGCGCGTGCGTTCCAGGTCGACCCGATCGCCGGCACCTTTGCCGGTATTGCCATGGGGCTGAACGCCTTGCTGACGGCGATCCTGGTACCGCTGCTGCTATCGTAAGGACGGGCAGGCGCTACCAGTCCACGGTTACAAAAGCGTGCTGCACCTCCGGCATGATCGTCTGCGGTGCATAGGCGGCGGGCAGCGGGATGTTGCCGACACCGGTCAACAACAGCACCAGCCCGCCCTCCGGCAATGCGACGCCACGCAGCACCCGCTCGTCCGGCCCGGCCGACACCTGGGGAACCGCGCCCTCCCCGCTGATCAGCGTCCGAACGCGCTCCCGAACCTCGACCTCCAGGTCATCGTATTCCTGGTCGATCATACCGGCTGCGGATTGCTGCCGGATAAGCGCGTCCAGCGCCATGTTTTCGGCCAGCGGGACACCGATACCCTGCTCAAACCGCTGGTTCCACTGCACCATCCGCAGTTCCGGGTCGAGTAGCGCAATGCCGTCTGACGTGTTGTCAATCAGGGCGCGCAGCCGGACGGACTGAAGCTGCGCGCGCTCCGTCAGGCGTGACTCATCCTGCCGCAGGCGGTCCAGCTCCGAGGCATGACGCTTGGCGATCGCCTGCTGCCGGCGGGTGGCGCGGAAGCGGTAGAACGCCCAGGCAATCAGCACGGCCGCGCCGACGATCGTGCCGGTAGCCGCCACGGCCACCCCGCGCGCGCCGGTCGCGAAGAGCTCGGCCGGCGCCATCAACTCGGATTCGGTGGCCGCAACCAGGACGGTCATGTCGCGGTCCGGCACGCGGTAGAAGGCATGCATGCGCTGCACGCCGTCGATCGGGCTCTGCCCGACCCAGATGCCGTTCTCGGTCTTCTGCATGGCCGCGTACAGGTCGGTCTTGCCGAGGCTGCGTTGCGGCCGCCGGGCGGCCGGACCGATGATGGTCTGCAAGCCGCCGTTCTGCAGGTCAACGATACCGGCCAGCGCGTTCACGCCGAACCAGGTGTTGCTGTAGAGCTTCGCCATCTCATCGGTGCGGAACGACGCGCCGATGATCCAGCCTGCCGGCCGTTGCAGCGGCCGCACGATATACATGATGAAGCGACGTGCATCGACGCCCTGCTGCGTCGCCTCCGTCCCCAGCGGCGAGCCAATCTTCGGCGCGGCAGCACCGAGTTTCTCCAGCGCTCCGTGCGGCCAGGACACATAGGCCGAGGCAATGCCCTGTCCGACCGCCTGCGGCAGGATGTCCTGTTTGATGATGCGCTTGTCGTCGGCGACGAACAGGTCGTCGGCGACCGCCATCAACGCCGGCATCTGCGTTTTCCACTTGTTGATGTCGAACAGGCCGGCGTCCTGGTTCCACGCCTGCTGCAAGACAGTCAGGCTCTGATCGATCACCAGGAGTTCATAGCCGACGCTGCGTGCCATCACGGTCGCCTGTCCGGTCAGGTTGCGCTGCGCCAGGTCACGCACCTGATCCCGCTGATCGACGATCGACCGGCTCGTTACCATCCAGATCAGCACGATCAGTGCCGCGGAAATCACCACCGCAATGACGGCGCCGGCGATCTCCATGGCACCGATACGGTGGCGCACCTGGTTCGATCGCGCGATATCAGCCGGCGTATAGCGGTGCGAGGTCGAACCAGTGCGCCGGCGTCGCCGCTTAAATGTGGTACTGGACATGCTCTATCGACTCGTGGCTGCAGCGTATATCCGGTGGCCTGTGGTTGCAGATCAGGTCACGTTCGGAAGGGCGGCGGGGATCGGAATGTAACGACATCGGCAAATCTACCGATGCGGACGGGCGGTAGCAACGCTTCAACAACGTCCGCGCGCAACGGCGGCAAGCGCAGCGCCGCTGACGGCGCCCGCTTCGAGCAGGCGATGCAATCCGGCCACACCGGCCGGCCCCGGCAAGCATTGGCTGTCCTTGACTTTTGCGGCGGCAATCCCGATACCCCGCCCGTTGTGTGAGTCGATGCTTGGCGCCCATTGCGCGGGACCGTGTTCCCGCCGCGCGCTCGACCGACATCCCTCACCTGCAGCCATGGAACCGACTGGATCCGTTTTGACCGAAACAACGACCGCCTCATCGGAACCGAAGGACGCATCCGCGTCTGACGCGTCCCCGGAGACCAACCGCAGCCAGCCGACAGAGGCGACGCAACCCGCCGTGGCCGAGACCCCGGCCGAGGCGCCAACCGGCGTAGCCTCGCTGGAGCCGGCGAGCGACGCCGGACCAGGCCATGATCTGACGCCCGACGAACCGGTTGACGAATCGGCTGAGGCCTTGCCGTCCCGCGCAGCGGCCGAGGACGAACCCATTTCCTCCGAGGCAGCGGCCGAGGACAAACCCATTTCCTCCCAGGAGGACGGGTCGACCGTGCTGGAGGACGAAGGGCCTGAGCCGTCCGAAGGCGATGCCATCGCCATACCCATCGCCGCCGGGCCGCCGCCGGAACCGCAGCGTGCCACCTTCGCCGATCTCGGCTTGTCGGAAGACGTGCTGCGCGCCATCAGCGACATGGGCTACTCGCATCCGACCCCGATTCAGGAACAGGCCGTCCCCTACGTCCTGATGGGCCGCGACGTGTTGGGTATCGCACAGACCGGCACCGGCAAGACGGCCGGGTTCACCCTGCCGATGCTGGACATCCTGACCGGCCGCCGCGCTCGCGCGCGTATGCCGCGCAGCCTGATCCTGGAGCCGACGCGCGAACTGGCGCTGCAGGTGGCGGAAAATTTCGTTCAGTACGGCAAGTACCTGAAGCTGACGCACGCCTTGATCATCGGCGGCGAGAGCATGACCGATCAGCGGGACATCCTGAACCGCGGCGTCGACGTGCTGATCGCGACGCCAGGCCGCCTGCTCGACATGTTTGAGCGCGGTTCGGTGCTGCTGTCCGACACCGGTCTCCTGGTGATCGACGAAGCCGACCGCATGCTCGACATGGGCTTCATCCCGGACGTCGAGCGCATTGTTTCGCTGCTGCCAGCGAACCGGCAAACGCTGTTCTTCTCCGCCACCATGGGGCCGGAGATCAAACGCCTGGCCGATGCTTTCCTGCGCAACCCGAAGGAAGTCACCGTATCGCGCGCCGCTTCGGTGGCGACGACGATCACCGAGGGCCTGGCGCTGGTGGCCGATCATGACAAACGTGAGGCGTTGCGCCGGCTGGTCCGCTCGCAGAATGTCCAGAACGCGCTGATCTTCTGCAACCGCAAGATCGACGTCGACATCCTCTACAAGTCGCTGACCAAGCACCAGTTCAGCGCCGGTGCCCTGCATGGCGACCTGTCGCAGACAATCCGTTTCCAGACGCTGGAGAAATTCAAGGCCGGCGACCTGAAGCTGCTGGTGTGCAGCGACGTCGCCGCCCGCGGACTGGACATCGGCGGGCTGTCGCACGTGTTCAACTTCGACGTGCCGATCCACGCCGAGGATTACGTCCACCGCATTGGCCGCACCGGGCGCGCCGGCTTGACCGGGCATGCGTTCACCATCGCCGCACCGGATGACCGCTATCACGTCGAGCAGATCGAAAAGCTGATCGGCCACGCGATTCCGCCGGTCATCGTCGAGGGGCTGGATCCGGTGGATTGGGCGGAGGGCAACGGGAAGAAGCGCCGCCGGAGCAGCGGCAAGCCGGAACCCCGCAGGTCGGCGCCGCGCAGCAAGGCAGCCGCCACGGAACCGAAGGAGCGCAAGCCGCGTTCGCGCCGCAATGAGGCGCCGGTGGAGGAGCCGAAGCGTGCCGCCCGTCCGCGTCGGGAAGACACGAGACGCGAGGAGCCCAGCCGCGAGGAGAGCCGCTGGGAAGCGCCGCCGCCACGGCGCGAGGAGCGCACCCGCGACGAAGGCCGTCGTGAGCGGTATCGGCGCGACGATGATCTGGGGCCGACGGTTGTCGGTTTTGGTGACGAGGTGCCGGCCTTCATGCTGCTGCGTCCCCGCCGCCCGCAGAGCAACGATATCAGTGAGACAGACGCATGAACGACGCCCCGGCCCCCAGCACAAGACCGTCCAACCCGTTCACGCCCTTTGCCTGGGACGATGCGCTGCGGCTTGACAGCGCGCTGACCGAGGACGAGCGGGCCATTCGCGACGCCGCCCATGCGTTCTGCCAGGAGAAGCTGTTCCCGCGGGTGCTGATGGCGAACCGCAAGGAGCATTTCGATCGCGAGATCATGAACGAGTACGGGGAGATGGGATTCCTCGGCGCCACGTTGCAGGGCTACGGGTGCGCCGGTGTGAACTATGTCAGCTACGGGCTGATTTCCCGTGAGGTTGAGCGCGTTGATTCCGGCTATCGCTCGGCGTTTTCCGTGCAGTCCTCGCTGGTGATGTTCCCGATTTATGCATTTGGTTCTGAGGAGCAACGGCAGAAATACCTGCCGAAACTGCGCAGCGGCGAGTACGTCGGCTGCTTCGGCCTGACAGAGCCGGATGCCGGATCCGACCCCGCCTCGATGCGCACGCGGGCGAAGAAGGTGGACGGCGGCTTCGTGTTGAACGGCTCGAAGACCTGGATCACCAACTCGCCGATCGCCGATGTGCTCGTGGTGTGGGCGAAAGACGACGCCGGCGACATCCGCGGCTATATCCTGGAGCGCGGGATGCAGGGTCTGACGACGCCGAAGATCGAGGGCAAGTTCTCGCTTCGGGCGTCGACCACCGGCATGATCATGATGCAGGACGTGTTCGTCCCGGCCGAGAACCAGCTACCCAACGTCAAGGGACTGCGCGGCCCGTTCTCCTGCCTCAACAATGCCCGCTACGGCATTGCCTGGGGCGTGCTCGGCGCGGCGGAATTCTGCTGGCACGCCGCCCGCGACTACACGCTGCAGCGCATGATGTTCGGCCGGCCGCTGGCCGCCACGCAGTTGATCCAGAAGAAGCTGGCGGACATGCAGACCGAGATTACGCTGGGGCTGCACGCCGTACTGCGGCTCGGCCGGCTGATGGACGAGCACGACGCCGCGCCCGAGATGATCAGCCTGATGAAGCGCAACAACTGCGGCAAGGCGCTGGAGATTGCGCGGGTTGCGCGCGACATGCATGGCGGCAACGGGATCGTCGACGAGTACCACGTGATCCGCCACGTCATGAACCTGGAGACGGTGAACACATACGAAGGCACGCATGATGTTCACGCGCTGATCCTTGGCCGGGCGCAGACGGGCATTTCGGCGTTCGGTGGAGCTTAGGCCGCCGGCTTCGCGATCCGCGAGTTGTGGGGCCGGCCTCTGCCGGCCCTGCAGGATTTAGCGGCGCAGCGCAGGCACGGCACAGCGGCAGGCGAAGCCTGTCAGACCGGCAGCGTCGCCCGCAGTGCCTCAAGTTCCGTCAGCACGTCCCGCAACAGCGCTCGCAGCCGGTCGCTCTCCCCCGTATCAGCTGCCTTCGGCTTTGTCGCCTGACGGACGGCCGCCACCACCGCGGCCGGCGGCGGTACCAGTTCCAGGCCTGGGATCGTCATGATCTCATCTTCGGCCATGGTTGCCTGTTCGGCATCGGCCGCGGCGCGCTCATCGGCGCTGGGCGGCGGAATGTCATCCGAAAGCTGACCTCCTCCTTCGCGTAGCAAGCGCTGGACCCCCTTGATGGTGTAGCCCTGCGTATAGAGGAGATCGGCGATTCGCCGCAGCAATCCAATATCGTCCGGCCGATAATAGCGCCGACCCCCGCCGCGCTTCAGTGGCTTGACCTGGGGAAACTTTGTCTCCCAGAAGCGAAGCACATGCTGCGGAATATGAAGTTCGTCCGCCACCTCACTGATCGTGCGGAAGGCGTTAGGCGCCTTCTTCGGACGCGGGCGCGGTGCCGCCTCTTGCTCCATTGCTCTCAGGTCATCGCTCACAACAAGACCCACGCACGGATGAGCCCGTCATGCAAGCGTGCCGAACCGGCAACACCGAAGGAGAGCCCGGCAAAGCAACGTGCTCAGTCATCATCTTCCGTGCCTGGTTGTGTGCCGTTGACATGCGCCTTCAGCACGTGGCTCGGACGGAACACCAGCACACGACGCGGGAGAATAGGTACTTCCTCACCAGTCTTTGGATTGCGGCCGACGCGACGCCCCTTCTGCCGTACAGAAAACGTCCCGAACCCGCTGATTTTTACGGTTTCTCCTTGCTCCAGACGCGCCGCGATGCGGTCCAGCACATTTTCCAGCAGGTCGGCCGACTCATTCCGCGACAAGCCGACCTGCGTGTAGATCATTTCGGCAATATGCGCGCGGGTAATCGTGAGCATTATGTAATGCTAAGTAGATCGTACCGGCACGTCAAGGTTCTCCCGCGTTAAAAAACCCCCAGTATCAGGGGTTTGCGGGTTAACGTACGGGTGCTGACTCATTATTGGCAGTGCTGTCGCATATTGGCCACCGGCTGGATGCGCCATCATCGTGCCCCTGGGCTGGCGTCCCAGGCCGTCAGGACCGGCCAGGACGCAACTGCCTGTCAGTGCCGGCCGCCGACCTATCAGCACACCTCAATCCATGGCGTACTTGCAACGAACCGCCGCATCGGCCAGCCTGCCGTGCGGCCATCGCGGCACTGCCGCTACATACGGACGAGTGCTGAACCCCAGGTCAAACCGCCGCCCAACGCCTCCAGCAGCACCAACTGCCCTTTACGAATGCGGCCGTCGCGGCAGGCCTCTGCCAGTGCCAGCGGCACCGAAGCGGCCGAGGTATTCGCGTGACGATCGACCGTCACCACCACCCGCTCCGCCGGCAATTCCAGCTTGCGGCCCATGGCGTCGATGATCCGGCGGTTCGCCTGGTGCGGCACCAGCCAGTCGACGTCGCTCCGGGCCAGCCCGTTCGCCGCCAGAGCCTCATCGACCGCCTCGGCCAGGCGGGTCACGGCGTGGCGGAACACCTCGCGGCCGTTCATTACAAGATGTCCCGGCTTATCCGGCTGCCCGACGGCGCCGTCGACATAAAGGATATCGCCCAGCGTGCCCTGCGCGTGGATGTGGGTCGACAGGATGCCCTGCCGCCGGTTGGCGGGACCATCATCAGCGCCGGCGCGCAGGAAGACCGCGCCGGCCCCGTCGCCGAACAGGACGCAGGTGCCGCGGTCCTGCCAGTTGAGGATGCGCGAATAGACCTCGCTGCCGATCACCAACACGCCGGTCGCCTGCCGCGCCTTGATCAGAGCGTCGCCAACCGACAACCCGTAGATGAAGCCGGTGCAGGCTGCCGACAAGTCGAAGCCGAAGCCGCGCTTCACCCCCAGGTCCGCCTGCACGCGCAACGCAGTGGCGGGGAATGCCTGGTCTGGCGTGCTTGTGGCCAGGATAATCGCGTCCACGTCGTCCGGCGTGGCGCCGGCATCGGCCAAAGCGGCGCGCGCCGCGGCGGCGCCCATGAACGCGCTGGTTTCATGCCGAGCGGCGAAATGACGCTGGCGGATGCCAGTACGTTCCTGAATCCAGGAATCGGACGTGTCCACGGTCCGCGCCAGCTCATCGTTGCTGACAACGCGCTCAGGCAGATACCCACCGCAGCCGGCGAGGATGGAACAGGGCAGCATGAAAGGTCCTGATCAGGCGGTGGCGAGTTGATTATCGTCGGTCGAGCCGGACGCCGGTGCGCGTCCGGCCGCAGCGTCAACGACCGTGGACAGCCTGTTCTTGTCCTGTATGCCGCTTTTGTCCAGCCCCAGACGCGCAAGGTCGTCGCGGATATGCTCGTTGAACCGATGCGTCACCATGTCCATGGCGACATCCACGGCATGCGCGAACCCTTGGGCATCGGTGCCGCCGTGCGACTTCACCACGACACCATTGAGGCCGACCATGACGGCGCCGTTGTAGCGCCGCGGATCGAGCCATTCACGCAACCGGTCGAGGCCGGGGCGGACCAGCAGGTAGGCAATCTTGGCGATGATCCCGCTGGTAAAGACCAGCTTCAGGAACTCACCCATCAGCTTCAGCGCGCCTTCGCCGGTCTTCAGTGCAACGTTGCCGGTGAACCCGTCAGTCACCACGACATCGACAGTTCCGGCTGCAATATCATGACCTTCGACGAACCCGTGAAACTGCGGTGCGAGATAGCTGCCGCGCAGGATTTCGGCGGCGTCGCGCACAGTGTCGTCACCCTTCAGATCCTCGGACCCGACATTCAGCAGGCCGATGGTCGGGGCCGTCAGGCCCAGTACGGTGCGGGCGAAGACGTCGCCCATCACCGCAAATTCAACAAGATTACGGACATCACACTGCACGTTGGCGCCGAGATCGAGCATGACGACGTCGCCGCGCCGCGATGGCCCGATTGCCGCCATGGCCGGCCGGTCAATCCCCGGCAGGGACTTCAGCACGATCTTCGACAGGGCAAGCAATGCACCAGTATTGCCAGCCGAAACGACGCCCGCGGCCTCCCCGCGATGCACGGCATCAATGGCCATGCGCATGGACGAGCGCCGCATGCGCAAGGCCGCGGTCGGCTTCATGTCGCCCGAGACATAGTCGTCCGTGTGCAGGACTGTACAGGCCGCCTTGGCACGCCGTGCCTTCTGCAGCAGGTCGGTCAGCTTCGGTGCGTCGCCGATCAGGAGAAAGCGCGCCTCGGGATGGCGTTCGGCGGCCAGTTCCAGACCGTCGATCACCATCTCGGGCGCCTTATCGCCGCCCATGGCGTCGATGGCGAGGGCGAACCGCGCTCTTGAGAGGTCGTTCACCGCCGGGCTGGACGTATGTCCGGGTTCAGGCCCGGACGGCGCCCCGGAGCTGCTTGCCGGCAGCGACGACTTCGCGGCCGTCATAGTGGCCGCAATGACTGCACACGTGGTGCGGCCGCTTCAGCTCGCCGCAGTTGCCGCACTCGGCATGTGCTTCGTGGCCGAGGGCTTGGTGGCTCCGCCGCATGCCGCGGCGGGATGGGCTGGTCTTTCTCTTCGGTACGGCCATGGACCCGGCTCTTCCTGAAACGATGAGGTGCCTGCGGCGCAGCAATGCCGGCCGAAAGGCGCGATGAGACAAACGCGTGAGCCGGGGCGTCTAGCAGAGCAGCCCCCTGCAAGCAATGGCTGTTCGGCACTTCGGGCCGCATGTCAGTACATCGCCTCAAGCGTTTGCAGGTTCGCACGAATCACCAGCGTGCGCCGGATCTTCTGCGACGGCGTCAGCAGGCCGTTTTCGATCGTGAAGGGCGGTACAATCGCATGCTTGCGAATCCGCTCGGTCACCGAAAGGCGCTTGTTCGCCCGTGCAATTCCGTGCGCCACCGCTTCCTCGTCCACGCCATCGGCCGGCACGATCAGCGCGCTCAGGCCGGCCTTGCCGTCGCCGGTCACCACGGCCTGTGCAATTTCGGGTTCCGCCATCAATCGCCCCTCAATCTTGGCGGGCGATACATTCTCCCCGCCGGACAGGACGATCATGTCCTTCTTCCGATCGGTGATACGCAGATAGCCATTGTCGAGTTCGCCGATATCGCCGGTGTGCAGCCAGCCGTCGATAATCGTCGCCTCGGAGTCACGTGTGCGCCCCCAGTAGCCGTCCATGACCAGGTCGCCGCGAACCAGGATCTCGCCGTCCTCGGCGATGCGCAGGTCGACGCCTTCCAGCGCCACGCCGACCGTATCGATGCGGATGGCATCGGGCGGATTGGCGGAAATCACCGGGCCGGCTTCGGTCTGGCCATAGCCCTGCATGATGCATAGCCCCATGGACAGGAAGAACCGGCCGACGGCGGGTTCCAGCCTTGCGCCGCCGGAGATGGCGGCAACCAGGCGCCCGCCGAAGCGATTGCGCACCTTGGCGCGCACCATGCGGTCGAGCACCGGGTCGACGGCGCGCTCCAGCAGGTTCAGCGGCACACCCTCGGCCTTCTTTTCGCCGATGCGCACGGCTTCGTGGAACAGGCGCTGCTTCAGCGGCTTCTCCCGCGCCACCTGGCCCAGCACCCGGCTGCGGATCACGTCGAGCACGCGTGGCACCGCCGTCAGGATCGTCGGACGCACGGTCATCATGTCGGCGGCCAGGTGTTCGACACCGCGCGAATAGACGACCTCGGAGCCGATGCTGAGCAGGAAGAACTGCCCGACCGTGTGCTCATAGGCGTGCGCCAGCGGCAGGTAGGACAGGTAGGTTTCGTCCTTCAGCTTCAGCGGACGGACCAGTTCGAACGCGCCGGCGCAGTTCGACAGGATCGATTTGTGCGGCAGCATCACGCCGCGCGGTGCGCCGCCGGTGCCCGAGGTATAGATGATACACGCCATGGCGCCCGACGGAATCGTTGCCGCCTCGGCGGCGATGTCGTCGGCGGGACGATGGTCCGCCACCAGCACGCGCCACGCGACCACCGGCGGCTGGGCATCCTTTGGCGCGTCCATCACCACCAGCATGTCGAGGCCGCCGAGCGAAGCCGCGCCCTGCCGCACGCGATCGGCCAGGGCAGGTGTCGAGACGATGGCGACACGGGCGCCGGAGTCGCGCAACAGATGCGCGTGATCCTCGGCGGTGTTGGTGACATAGGCAGGAACCGGCACCGCCCTGATCGCCATCAATGCGGTTTCCGCGATCGGATATTCCGGACGGTTCTCGGCGCAGAGCAGCACGCGATCGCCAGCCGACACGCCGGCGGCGCGCAGCGCCCTGGCGCAGGACGCGGTCATGCGGGCGAACTCGCCCCAGGTGGTGCTGTGCCAGGCGCCGTCGCGCCAATCGCGCAGCATCGGCTTGCTGGGCCATTGGCGCGCGCAGGTAAACATCATCGCCGCCAGGTTCGGCCAGGTCGGATACTTCTGCACAATTCCTCCCGACGCAGGGCAGCCCCCTCGGTACGGCGGCCCCTTTGCTGTATGGAACGCCCATCTTACATGAGCCTTCACGTAGTCGTTAAGGACACTGATACCGCGATGAGCGAAGCGACCCCGGCACGAACAGACCTACTTCCCACCTGGGATCTGAGCGATCTCTACAAATCCCCCGACGATCCGGCAATCGCGGCCGATTTTCACCGCGCCGAAACCATGGCGAGATCGTTTGCCGCCACCTATGCCGGCCGGCTTGCGACGTCACCCGGCGCGTTCATCGCCGATGCAATCGCCACCTATGAGGACATCCAGGAAACGCTGGGCCAGTTGTCCTCCTATTCCCAATTACTGTTTGCGGGGGATTCGACGGATCCTGCCATCGGTCGCTTCTACCAGTCCGTGCGCGAGCGCGTGACGGCGATCAGCAGCGACCTGATCTTCTTCAGCCTGGAACTGAACCGCATGAGCGATGCGGTCCTGGATAACAAGCTGGCCGACCCGAAGCTCGCGCGCTACCAGCCCTGGCTGCGCGACCTGCGGGTCTACCGGCCGCACCAGCTCTCGGATGAGCTGGAAAAGCTGGTGCATGAGCGCGACCTGACGGCGAACGGCGCCTGGGTGCGGTTGTTCGATGAGACCATCGCCGCCCTGCGGGTCACTGTGCGCGATGAGGCGCTGACGGTCAGCGAAGCGCTGAACAAGCTGTCGGATCGTGATCGTTCGGTCCGGGAGGCTGCCGGCAAGGCGGTCGGCGCAACGTTCCAGAACAACGTCCGGCTGTTCTCGCTGATCACCAACACGCTGGCGAAAGACAAGGAGATCGAGGACGCCTGGCGGCACTACGCCCGCCCGGGCAGCGCCCGCAACAGAGCCAACATGGTCGAGGACGAGGTCGTCGATGCGTTGGTGACGGCGGTGCGGTCGTCCTACCCGCGGCTCGCTCACCGCTACTACCAGATGAAGGCCAAATGGCTGGGGCTGGACAAGCTGCAGCACTGGGACCGCAACGCGCCGCTGCCGAACGACGATGACCGCCGGATCTCGTGGGACGAGGCGCGCGATCGGGTGCTGACGGCGTATGGTGCGTTCAGCCCGGAGATGGCCGAAGTTGGTCAGCGCTTCTTTGACCGGCCGTGGATCGATGCGACGCTGCGCCCGGGGAAGTCAGGCGGCGCCTTTGCCCATCCGACGGTGCCGTCGGTGCACCCGTACTTGCTGCTGAACTACCACGGCAAGACGCGCGACGTGATGACGCTGGCGCATGAGCTTGGGCATGGCGTGCACCAGGTGGTGGCCGCGCAGCAGGGCTACCTGATGTCCGGCACGCCGCTGACACTGGCGGAAACGGCATCCGTATTCGGGGAGATGCTGACCTTCCAGTCGCTGCTGAACGCGGCGACGCCGAAGCAGCGGCGGATCATGCTGGCGGCGAAGACCGAGGACATGCTGAACACGGTGGTGCGGCAGATCGCCTTCTACCAGTTCGAGGCGATGCTGCACGATGAGCGGAAGCGGGGCGAGCTGCTGCCGGAGCGCATTGGCGAACTGTGGCTGCAGGTGCAGACCGAAAGCCTGGGTCCGGCCTTTGAGTTCACACCGGAATACAGCGTGTTCTGGTCCTACGTGCCGCACTTCATCCACTCGCCGTTCTATGTCTACGCCTATGCGTTCGGGGACTGCCTGGTGAACGCGCTATACTCGGTGTTCCAGGGCGGGCATCCCGGCTTCCAGAAGAAGTACATGGACATGCTGCGCGCGGGCGGCACGAAGCGGCATAAGGAACTGCTGGCGCCGTTTGGACTGGATGCGACCGATCCGGCGTTCTGGAACAAGGGATTGGACGTCATCGCCGGATTCATCGATGAGCTGGAGACGGCTGACGTGTAACCGGCCGGGCGCCGCAGGATGCTTGCAATCCGGCGGCGCCGCCCCCTAGTGGTGGCGCATTGTCCATCCAGCCGAGGTCCGATGCAGGCGCTGCTCCGAACCATGCCCCGCCCGCTCCGGCGCATCGCCACGCCAGAGCGCATCGCCCTCGTGGAGCAATTCGTCCGCTTTGGCATCGTCGGCGCAATTGGCTTCGCCGTGGATACGGCGACTGTCTATGGCCTGCGTGGAGCCGTCGGCCTGTACGTGGCCGGCGCCATCGCCTATATCACAGCGGCGACCAGCAACTGGATATTGAACCGAATTTGGACGTTTCGCGGACAAGGCTCCGGCCCGGCGCACCGGCAATGGGCAAAATTCCTGCTGGCCAACCTGGTCGGCTTCGTCCTCAACCGCGGCGCCTACGCGGTGCTGGTGACCGTGTGGCCGCTGGCCGCCGCGCAGCCGGTGATCGCCATCGCGGCCGGCACCGCGGCCGGCATGTTCGTCAATTTCGGCCTGTCGCGGCGCCTCGTCTTCCGCTGATCGCGGTTCGTCCGCACCGGGTTCGTTGTGTGTTCACGCGCCGGCGGATGCGTTGCCGGATAATAATGGGTTACGCCCGCGCATGCATGTCTTGTTAACTGAACAGTAAAACTCCGGCGGGATCGTTGCTGCACTACAGCAACTGAGGCAGCGCCGATGTTTGTAGCGAAGTCCAGGGAGCTCGGACAGTTTGCTTTCCTTCAGGGAGGCGGGTCAGTTGTCCCCCTTTCCATGGCTGCTCCGGTCATCCCATCAGTCTATACGGACGACATCGCCCGTCAGGTATTGAAGCGGGCGCTGGACCTGCTGATTGCCGTCCTTGCGCTGACCCTGCTGAGCCCGCTGATGCTGCTGGCTGCGCTGGCGATCCGGCTGACCAGCTCCGGCCCCGCGCTCTTCCGTCAGCGCCGCGTCGGGCAGCATGAGCGTCTGTTCACGATGTACAAGTTTCGTACCATGCGCCAGGACGCGAACCGAACCGGGGTCCTGCAGCAAGCGACCCGCGACGATCCGCGGGTGACCTGGATCGGCCGCATCCTCCGCCGCACCTCGTTCGATGAAGTGCCGCAGTTCATCAATGTCCTGCTGGGCGAGATGTCGGTGGTCGGGCCACGGCCGCACGCGCCTGGAACCTGTGCAGGCGGACGACCGTTCGAACGGGTCACGCATCGTTACGGTGCCCGCCACTGCGTCAAGCCCGGCATGACGGGACTGGCGCAGGTGCGGGGCTGGCGCGGTGAAACCGATACCGAGGAAAAGTTGCTGCACCGGCTCGACTCTGACCTGGAATACATCGCCACCTGGAGTCCGCTGTCCGACCTGATGATCGTTGCGCGCACCGTCGGCATCGTGCTGCGCATGCGTAACGCATATTGAAGGGGCAGCCGTCATGACGCTGATCTCCAAGCGCGGGCTGGTCGAGGCAGATTGCTCGACCCTGACGACGGTAACAGAAGGCTACCGCCGGCTGCCCGACCTGTCACGGCCTTCGAGGCTGCGGCAATTCGCCGCGACCCAGGTCGCGGTACTGATCCCGTGCCATAACGAAGAGGCAGCCATTGCCAAGGTCGTACGGGATTTTCATGCCGCGCTGCCGGACGCCACGGTCTATGTCTACGACAACAACTCCACGGACGCGACGGTCGCCGAGGCCACGGCGGCCGGCGCCGTCGTGCGGCGTGAGCCGCTGCAGGGCAAGGGCCATGTCGTACGGCGCATGTTTGCCGACGTCGATGCCGATCTCTACGTGCTGGTGGATGGCGATGACACCTACGATGCCGTCGCCGCGCCAGACATGGTGGACCTGCTTGCCGCGCAGCATCTGGACATGGTCAGCGCCGCGCGCTGTGAACATGCCAGGGCGGCTTACCGGCCCGGGCACCGGTTCGGCAACCAGGTGCTGACCGGCATGGTGCGCTGGGTGTTCGGCGCCGGCATCAGCGATATGCTATCCGGTTACCGTGCGCTCAGTCGCCGCTTCGTCAAGTCGTTCCCGGCGCTCTCCGCTGGCTTCGAAACCGAGACGGAACTGACCGTTCATGCGCTCGCGCTGCATATGCCGGTCGCCGAGATCAAAGCCGATTACCGCCCGCGCGGCGCCGGATCGGCCTCCAAGCTGCATACGCTGCGCGACGGCATGCGGATTCTGCGGACAATCGTGACACTCGTGCAGCAGGAGCGGCCGCTACAGGTGTTCTCTACGACGGCGATGTGCCTGTGCGCTATCGGTATCGGGCTTGGCACGCCGCTGGTGCTGGAGTTCCTCAACACCGGCCTGGTGCCACGGCTGCCGACCGCGCTGCTGGCCACGGGCCTCGTGCTTCTGGCGTTCCTGGCGCTGGCCTGCGGGCTGATCCTGGACGCCGTTTCGCGCGGACGCAAGGAACTGAAGCGCCTCGCCTACCTGGCCCTCGGGACGCCGGAGTAAGGCCCGTGACCGGCGGAGCCGCCACACCGCGTTGGGTCGCAGGTGCCGCGACCCCGCCTCCGGAGCCATACGATGCGGACGTCGTCATCCTCATGCTCGACAGGTTCGAGGAAACGCTGGCCGCGGTCCGGTCCGCACTGGCACAGGATGGCGTCTCGCTTCATGTCTGCGTCCTGGACCAGGGGTCAGCACCGTCGACGCTGACCCGCATGGCGGAGGCGCTAGCCGGCGAAGACCGCGCGACACTACTGGCGTCAGCATGCAATCTGGGTGTCGCGGCCGGACGTAATGCGGCTTCCGCCTTCGGGCACGGGCGGGTCATTGTCGGCCTGGATAACGATGCCGTGTTCGGCGCGGCCGATACCGTTGCCAGCCTGGTCGCGGCGCTGGATGCGGAACCGCGGCTCGCTGCCGTCGGCTGCCGGATCGTCGCCTACGACACCGGTTCGGACGACAGATCCTCCTGGGGTTACCCTCCTGCCCCGCTCACCTGTGCCGGTGAATCGTTCGACGCCATTACCTTCGTCGGCGCGGGCCACGCAATCCGGCGGGCCGCCTGGGCCGAGGCCGGCGGCTATGACGGCGCGCTGTTCTTCTGCTGGGAGGAATTCGATTTCTGCCTGCGCGCCATCGCTTTGGGATGGCGTGTGCGCTATCGCGGCGACATCGTGGTGCGCCACCGGGTGAGCGGTGAACGACGTGTTGCCTGGGCCTCCGACCGCTGGTTCTATTTTGTCCGCAACCGCTTGTACATCGAGCGCAAGCTGGGAACACGCTGGCCGGCCCTGCTGCCGCGCGTGCTCGGCTATTGGATGAAATCGGCGCGGCACGGCCTGGCAGCGGAGACGCTGCGGGCGGTCATCGCGGCCGAGCGGATGTCGCCGGGGCGGCGCCGGGCGATTCCGCAGGCGGCGCTGTCATATATTAGCCGTAACGACCGTCGACTGCGTGGATCATTGTTCACGCGCCTGAGAAAGGAGGTGTTCAGCCGGCTTCTAACCGTTGCTTCACCAGCAGCCGAATGATTTTCGGACTATCCACGAGATAGCGCCGCGCCATGCGGCTAGGATCATTTGCCAATCGGAACAACCATTCCAGCCCCACCTTCTGGAAGCCGGTGGGTGCCCGGTGCTGCGCGCCGACCAGGAAGTCCAGACTGGCGCCGATGCACAATGCGGTCCCGCGTGCGCCGCCGGCCTGGGCAATGGCGGCGGCCAGCCGCTCCTGCCGTGGCGAACCGACGGCCAGGAAGATGAACCGCGCCGGGTTTGCGCGCACAAAATTGACGGCTGCGGCAAAGCTGGTGGGATCGCGGTCGAAGCCCATCGGCGGGTTCAGATGCGCGGGCGACGCCAGCCGGAAGCGAGCGGTCAGCACCGGCAGAAATTGCGGCGCCAGTCCGACGATCGTCACGCGCTCGCCTGGCCGCACATGATGTTCCAGCAAATGCGCAGTCAGGTCGCTGCCTGGCACGACAGGCGGTCTGCGCAGACCGCACAATCGCGAGAGTCCTGCCACCACACGTGAGTCGAGCAGCCGCAGCATGGCACCCCGGTAAGCCGCCTGCAGGGATGGATCGGTTGCTGCGCGCACCAGATGATCGGCGTTCGGCGTCACGACGTAGCCGAATGGTGCATCCGCTCCGCGCGCCGCGATCGCCGCCGCCGCCTGCTCCAGCGTCAGCGGGTCAAAGGCCTGGCCGGCCAGGTTGACGGCGGACATCACAGGCCCAGCCGGAACGTCAGCAGCGATACGCCGCGGTTGTTGTCGGTGGCGAGCGGCTGTGCTGCGCTTTGCCCGCCGCGCAGGCCGGTCTGGTCATAAGTCAAGGACACGCGCGCGTAACGGTTCAGGGTCCAGGTCATGCCAACTCCCACGGTGTAGCCCGTCTGCCGGCCGCCACCGAAATAGCTCGCCTGCTGAAAACCGGCGTGGCCGGCCAGCAGAAGATCGCGGCGCAGTTCATGGTCGATACCCAGTACAGCGGTGGTGTAGATCAGTCCGGAAACACCCTCCTGTGCGGCGTCTTCTGTGCCGCGGCTGAGCGTAAAGCGCATGGTCGTGAGTGGTGTCGGAAACCATGTCACCTCGGCTTCGGCTATGACCGTGTTGCGCGGCCGGAAGACGGGCGCGCTGAACAGACGGGCTTCGCCGCCCAGCAACAGACGCCAGCGCCAGACCGCGTTGTCGTCGTAATCGAGTCCGGCGAGCAACTGATATCCCTGCGAGTTGCTGGTCGGCTGTCCGGCTGGGATATGCGGGTACCGCTGACCGATAGCGCGCGTGACCAGCAGGATGTTGCGTAGCGGCGCCAGCTCGTAGCGCACCGTCAGGCTACCGGTGGTCACGAGGCGATCCCGGTACGCCTGGCTGGTGGGCAGCCCGTTGATCGTTGCGTCGCCGTAGCGCCAGCCAGATACGTCCAGCGCTGGTATCAGCTTCCAGCGCCCACGGTTGACGGCATAGGCGGCGCGCAGGTTGTCCACCTGGAAGGCAATTGGCTGCGTGGTGGCAATCGTATTCACGCCACCACCGTTCTCATGTTGGGACGTATGCGCGGCGGCAATGGTTAACTGATCGCGCCCAATATCCAGCCGCCCGCCGGCCGCGGCAGAGCCGTTCACCTGGCCCTGATCCGGCAGGCCGAAATACTCGACGGCCTGAAGGCTGGCCGCGGCGCCGATCTGGTTGCGTGACCAGTCGGTGCTGGCAGCGATGCCAGGCGCGGTCGTGAGCTGCCAACTGCCGCGGCGCCCGGCGGCGGCATTGCCAAGCACATTGCTGTCATAGCCGGTGGCGATGTCGAGCGTCGGGAAGATCTGCAGCGCTCTGAAGCGCAACCCCGCTGCCGTCAGGTTCGGATGCAGGCGGGACCGGACGGTGACACCCGGCGCGGTATCGTAGCCCGGCACGCCTTCGGGGAACAGGGATGGCAGCAGGCCCGTCTGCGCATCGGCCTCCACCGACACCGCGGCCAGGACGGCCACGACAACCCAACCCGCGCGCATGCGCCAGCGATCGATGGCGTGCGGTCGCATGTGGTGAAGCGTGGCCGAGAGAGTTTAAGGAACGCTTAACAGTAACGGCGGAACTCTACGCCGGCGTTTGCACGTGGTGTGTGTGAATTACACGAACCGCATCGCCATGGCGCCGGTGCCCTCGGGAAGGACGGCGGCTGGTTTCCGCCATGCGTGTCCAGAGCCTGCAGCGGACTGACATCGACGAACCGGTCGCCCGATCGGATCGTCACCCCGGTCGCGGGTGCAGCCGGGCCGGCTGTCCCGACGACTGGCCGGTTCGTCCATCTTGTTTCCACTCCGCCGTCGCCGGATGCTGGGCCAAATGGAAACGATCCACGCCCCGTCACCCGTTCGCCGCTTCCGCCTTGGCGCGGTCCTCGGCATCAACCAGACGCTGTCCTGGGGCATGACGTTTTATCTGCCGGCCATTCTTGCCACACCAGCGGCGGAGGCACTGCAGGCCTCGCCGTCGGTGATCCTCGGCGCGTTTTCCTGGTCGCTGCTGGTGAGCGGCGCCTGCGCACCACGAGTCGGGAAGT
>JAFEFW010000459.1 GCA_018240405.1 Pseudomonadota bacterium | reverse complement strand
TCCTGTTCGTGCTGGTTGACCTCGCCTTCTATATTGAGCACCGCTGCTCCCACCGCGTGCGTCTGCTTTGGGCATCGCATAGCGTGCACCACAGCAGCGAGAAGATGCTGGCTACCACGGCATTCCGCCTCTCATGGACGCCGGTCATATCCGGAGTGTTCTTCTTCTATCTGCCGATAGTCTGGATTGGGTATGATCCCCGCTGGGTCTACGGCATGGTGTCGGCAAGCCTGACCTATCAGTTCTTCGTTCACACCGAGACAATCCCACGGGTTGGGTGGCTGGAGTGGCTCATCAACACGCCATCCGCCCATCGAGTTCACCACGCGAGTAACCCGGAATACCTCGATAAGAACTACGGCGGCGTTCTGCTGATCTGGGACCGGCTCTTTGGCACATACGAAGCTGAACGACGCAGCCTTCGGATCAGATACGGCCTGACCCATGACCGCTCGTCCCCAAACAACCCGTTCGTAGTGGCATACGAGGAGCTATGGCTTACGCTGAAGGCGGCGGCACGCGCGGGCTCTGTCCGCGGCGCCTTGCGGTCCTTGCTGGCTCCCCCGTAGAACCACGCTTGAGCCAGTGCTTGCTGCTGGACAGCGCTGTCTAGCTGCCAAGCGACAAGCGTGGTCTTGACGCTTCTGGCAAAGAGGCGCGTGAACCGTGGTCACCGACGCTCCGGTACAGCTTCCGTGACTTGATTATAGGCAAACAAAGGCTAGAGTGGGAAAAAGCGGACACGCCCCTGGTACGATGGACGTGTCCGCAGGCTCTGTCCTGGCCGACGGATTGGTCTGGCCATTGAATTTGCTACCGCCATGGTTTTGCATAAGCAAGAAGGCTCAGCCGGTTGTTACCTGCGCGAGCCGTAGAGATGCCCGAACCCGCAGCGACATCTGCCAGTCCGGTCCAGTGAAACGCCGCCCGCCATAGGGGAGCCGTGCAAAGTGGCGCACCCCACACCAGGTGGGGCGCTCACCAAAGGTGGCCGTCCCTCCGAGGGTGACGTTCCGAAGGGGGCAGAAGAGAATTTATAGTTGCTTCCGCAGCAGCGGCTAACGATTTACGGTTGCAGATCGTTACGGCCATTAAGCGGGCGTCATCCTGATTGCGTGGCCGCCAGCCCACTCTTCTCAACGTTGCCCGGTTTAAGCCGAGATTCTATTTCCGCGTGTGCCGAAGCGGGAGAACAGAGCCCCAAACTGGCTCCGATCTGCCGGAAGATCCTAGACTCACATTTTCGTTTGCTACGAGATATTTCCGTACCACATGCATGTGGTCTGCGCAGCCTGGGTCGTTGCCTCATGCGCAAGAGGCCGTCACCGCATTGGTTGAGCTTTGTCGAGGGGGATCCGCATGAAGAGAGGATGCGGTCATCGGGCGGAACCGAGCTGGCACCTTACTCATCGAGACGCACGCCACCTCCACTACCAAGCCGGCGCTTGATCGGGATTGGCTAGTCTGGACCATTCATGATTCGCCGTCCGCTTTTCCAGGCAAATTAGTTGCCATACCGAGGCTGGTTGGTAGGTCCATTACGCTGAACTGCCACCTCGAAGCCGGCACGCTGGGACAGCTACGTCAGCTTCTACCACCGAAGCTCAGCGGCCGCGGCCGCAGCACGGACGACGAGCCATCGGTGGTCGAAATTTGGTGGGGAGGCGGGGGCGTCCCATCGCCATGCACCACGCTATCTTTTGCTCCGACTTTGCCGACATCGGTCGGGCACCACCTCCAGCGGTAACAATTTGTCACTTCGCTAGATTTGCCTTGCTAACGATCCGGAACTACGACGATCATGCTCGATGAATAGTCGTTACAACCTGCAGATATCGCCACAGGATCCCTGAACCGCCCTGCCTACTGAAGCGCACGACGCGTCATACGGAGGAACGTGCAATGTTTAAGGACATCTTGATCGTACCCCGGAGCGCCGCGGTCGCTTTGCGCAACAGGCGTGGGGTCAGCTCGACCGAATACACGTTGATGGTTGTCGGGATTGCTGCCCTGGTTCTGGCCGGGGCCCAGCTGCTTGGCGGCGACATCAGCACTGCCCTCAACAGCATTGGCACGTATTTGACGGGCGCTGCCGCCAGCATCTAGCCGCCGCTTCGAGCAACCCGTGATCATGTCGCAGCGCCGACGTTCTACAGCGCGGCAGGATCGAGTGCGACCATACCGTCTTGGATGCCATCATACGCCTTGCGGTTCCGGGTCCAGGCGAAACACGGCGTAACCGTCCTGGTTGATTGCGATGGCGTCCGCCTCCCTCAGGTCCTCGATGGGGAAGCACGTGCCCTTCGCGACCGATCGCCATGGCGCGTATTTTGCCAGCAGGCGCCCTGGCATCAGCGACTGCGAAAATGCGTATACCCGAAGATCACGCTCCGACTGGAGCACATAGACCCGCATCGGCCGCCCCTACAACCAATACTTGTAAACGATAACAGG
>JAFEFW010000458.1 GCA_018240405.1 Pseudomonadota bacterium | reverse complement strand
GGCGCGCTGGCGCTCTGGTCAGGTGCGTTGCCGCCGGATGCGCTCGCTGCGGTGGACCACACGGCCACTGTGGCTTTGGTCAGGCGCGTGAGACTGGGTGGTGGCGCCTGATATAGAACCGGTGATGAACGCCGATGAACGCCGATATTTTGCGCGGGTAGCGGCAACGGTGCGTTGCGGCTGACGGCGTGCTCACAGGGTGTGAGTTAATCCGTTGGACGGCTTCTGGAAGTTGGGCGGGTCGATGCCGGTTGGCGGTGGCGCCCGACTGTCAATGCCGCTGCGCGGCGGGTGAGTGGCGCCGCCTGCGGAAGCAACCCCGCGCCGAAGGCGCACTACCACCGCCGCCAGAGGCACAGGCTCCGGCGCCCGCAATGAATATCGGCGTTAATCGGCGTTCATCAGCGGTCCCGTATAACCGCCCGACGCGCCCGGTCAGGCGCGCGGCAGCGTGTTCGCGTCCGGCGCGTTCGCGCGCCAGGTCAGCGCGGCAAATTGGACCAGATGCATGGCGGCGCCGACGGCCAGGCACGTCAGCAGAATCAGTCCGGTGCTCATCGTCCCCTCCTCAGCGGCTGTGACGTCAGCCTCTTCTACTTCTGCCGACGTCTGCATGCTCTGAAATGCTTCACACGCCGGTGCAAGCCAGGCGGCGGACTTGAACCAGTCTACCCCAATCACAATCTGCCATCCCATCGGATGGTGTATGGATGGCGGTAAAATTTCCTGACAGCGAGAAAGTGACCGTCAACCTCGGGTTCGTCGACCTGGGGCAGGTCGATCTGCTGGTCCGTGAGGGGTTCTACGGCAACCGCGCCGACTTCATCCGCACCGCCATCCGTAACCAGCTCGACCGCCACAGCGAGGTGCTGCGGCAATCCGCCACCCGGCGGACGCTCGACCTCGGCCTGCGCCGCATCACCCGCCCGGAGTTGGAGGCTGCGCGCGAGCGCCAGGCACCGCTGCGGATCAGCGTGCTGGGCCTGGTCGTAATCAATCCCGATGTCACGCCCGACCTCGCCAGGGCTGCCATCGCGTCCATCAGTGTGCTTGGCGCCCTGCATGCCACACCGGAGGTGCGAGCCGCCCTGAACGACCGCATCGACTGACACTTCAAGCAAGAAAGATTTTCATGAAACTGCCTTTTCCCCAGACCCTGACCGAAGCATCTACGGTCCTGCAGCGCGTTCTTGGCGACGCCGCGCCCAACCTTGCGCAGTTGCGGGCCAAGTTGCCCGACGCCCTGCGCCACGCCTTCGAACCGAAGCCGCCGTCGCAGCAGGACAGCCGCTTCCTCTCGCTGTCCTATGACGGCCCCGAGGGTAGTCGGCCCTACAAGCTGTACGTCCCATCCGGCTACCACGGGCAGCCCGTGCCGCTGATTGTCATGCTGCACGGCTGCACGCAGTCACCCGACGACTTTGCTGCCGGCACGCGCATGAATGAGGCCGCCGAGGCGCAGACCTGCTTCGTCGTCTGGCCACAGCAGGTGAAGAGCGCCAATATGCACGGCTGCTGGAACTGGTTCCGGTCGGGCGACCAGCAGCGCGGCCGCGGCGAGCCGGCGATCATCGCGGGCATCACCCATCAGATCATGACGCAGTACAGCGTCGATCCGCGCCGCGTCTATGTCGCCGGCCTGTCCGCCGGCGGTGCCGCTGCCGCCATCATGGGCGAGAGCTATCCCGACGTGTTCGCCGCGGTGGGCGTGCACTCCGGCCTGCCCTGCGGCGCGGCGCACGACATGTCCTCCGCCATGAAGGCGATGAAGCATGGCAGCCGCGGCATCATCCCACGTGCCGGATCAGGCCTGCCACCGGCCATCGTGTTCCACGGTGCGGCGGACAACGTCGTACATCCCACCAATGGCGACGCGGTGGTGGCCCAGGCGGCGGGCGGGGCCCGGTTGCATGCTCAGGCCGAGGATGGTGCGACCCCCGGCGGCCATGCCTGGCGCCGTACCCTGTATCGCGATGCGGATGGCATGGTGAAGATCGAGCACTGGCTGGTCCGCGGCTCCGGCCACGCCTGGTCCGGCGGTAACCCGGCTGGCACTTACACCGACCCACGAGGGCCTGACGCCACAACGGAGATGCTGCGGTTCTTCCTGGCGCATCCGAAGTAGCGGGGGCGCTATCGCAACTGGAACTGGATCGGCACCACCAGCTCGATCGCCTGGTTGCTGTTCTCCGGCCGTGGCAGCGGTTGGGCGCGCGCGATCAGGGATGTTGCCTCCGCATCGAGGCTTTCGGTGCCGCTGGCCGTCAGCAGAGTGATGGCTTGGGCGGAGCCGTCCGGCATCAGGCGGAAGCGGACCAGTGCCGTGCCCTCCCTGCGGCGCATCTGCGCGGCGGGCGGGTAGCGCTTGAAGCGGTTCAGATGCGCCAGCAGCCGAGCCTGCCAGGTTGGCGAGCCGGCGGCGCTGGCGGCGGGCGCGGGTCTTTGCGGTGCCGG
>JAFEFW010000457.1 GCA_018240405.1 Pseudomonadota bacterium | reverse complement strand
TCCCAATCAGCCACGCTGAACAATCGGGCTGTCGACCGGGACAGGCCCTGATCGAGCAGCAAACGCTTCAAGCGGACGCAAGCGGTTAAACACTCTTGTCCAAATTGCGTGCTCGCGTATTCGAGCGCCTGGTGAATGTCCTCGAGCTCAAGTTCGGGATATTCGCGGCGCAGATCGTCCCAGCCAGGGTAAATCGCCAGTGCTTCGACGGCCCGGCGCACGGACAGACGCATTCCACGAATTGTGGGCTGGCCGTTTACGATAGCGGGATTGAAGGTTATCCGATCGAACGTTGCCGTACGTCTATCACCGGGTTCGGGCGACACCAAAAAATAGGGGCGGACGCCGGTCGAGACAACGCTTCGTCGCACGGCCCACACATCTTGCCACCCCACACCAACCCGCCCCACACTCCCGCCAGCCCCTTGGAGGAAACACAATGGACCTGAACGGCGCGGTCGCGCTCGTGACCGGCGGCAATGGCGGCCTTGGCCAGCGCATTTGCCATGCCCTGGCGAAGGAGGGCGTCCACATCGCCGTGATGTACGCCCAGTCCCGCGAGCAGGCGGAAGGCGTGGCCCGCGAGCTCGCCTCCAGCTATCAAATCAACGCCGCCGCCTTCGGCTGCGACATCACGGACCGCGCTGCCGTGGACAAGCTTATCGGCGACGTCACCGCCCGCTTTGGCCGGCTCGACATCCTGGTCAACGACGCCGCGTTCAACAAGGCCGTCGCCTTCCCCGATCTCGACAACCTGACCGAGGACCTCTGGGACAAGATCATGGCGGTGAACCTGACCGGCCCGATGCGGCTGACCAAGGCGGTGGCGCCGATCATGAAGGCGCAGGGACGCGGGCGGATCGTCAACATTTCGTCCATTGCCGGCCTGTCGCCGAGCGGGTCATCGATCGCCTATGCGGTGTCGAAGGCGGGACTGATCCACCTGACCCGGTGTATGGCCGTGGCACTCGCACCGGAGACGCTGGTGAACTGCGTGGCCCCCGGCCTGCTGGAGGGTACGCGCGCCACCGCCAACCTGAACCCGGCCATGGTGCAGCAGAACGCCGCAACCTCACTGCTGAAGAAGCCCGCCGACAAGGACGATTGCGCGGACATGGTGGTGACCATGTGCCGCACCGACACGATGACCGGCCAGACCGTCGCAATCGACTCCGGACGGGTATTCCATTAAACTGACGAGTAAGCTGTGAGAGGAAGATACTGAGTATGTCTGAAACAAAGGAAAAGCCGCCGGCGGGCCGGGTGCAGGACCCCAACAGACAGGCGGTCCGCGTTGCCTTCAACCCGCTGCGCCCGACCGACAAGCCGCAGGAATTCTACGACAAGGTCAAACAGAAGTTTGCTGAAGAGCGCGACCTGCGCCTCAGCTATCGTCCCGAGGGCCAAGCCCAGTACACCTCAGAGTTGACCGGCGACCTCGCCAAGTATGAGGTCGATCCCTGGGCTGAGAAGACCATCGAGCGTGCGCCGATCAACGACTTCGTCGAATGCCTGTTCATCGGCGGCGGCTTCTCCGCCCTGCTCACCGCCGCTCGGCTGCGCGAGAAGGGCGTCGAGAGCATCCGTATTGTCGAGCGCGGCAGTGATGTCGGCGGCACCTGGTACTGGAACCGCTATCCCGGCGCCGCCTGCGATGTGTCCGCCTATGACTACATGCCGCTGCTGGACGAACTCGGCATCGTGCCGCCCAGCTTCTTCGCCAAGGGGCCGGAGATCTTCGCGCACTGCCAGGCGATCGCCCGCCGCTACGACCTGTATGACCTTGCCGTGTTCCAGACGACCGTTACGTCTACGGTGTGGGACGAGAAGGCCAAGCTGTGGCGCGTCAGCACGGACCGCGGCGACACCATGTCAGCACGCTTCGTGATCTGCGCCAACGGCACGCTGTCCAAGCCGAAACTGTCGAAGATCGCCGGGATGGACAAGTTCAAGGGCCATTCCTTCCACTCGTCTCGTTTCGACTACGAATATTGCGGTCCCGACCTGTCCAACCTGAAGGACAAGGTTGTCGGCATCATCGGCACCGGCGCCTCGGCCGTGCAGATCATTCCGCGCCTGGGCCGGGCGGCGAAGGAACTGTACGTTTTCCAGCGCACGCCGTCGGCGATCGACATCCGTGACGACATCCCGACCGATCCGCAGTGGGCCGCGTCGCTGAAGCCGGGCTGGCAGAAAGAGCGCATCCGCAAGCACGTTGAAAGCACGGCGCCCGGGTATGGCCTGACCGAGGAAGAGAAGGCTGCACTGGCCGCCCTGCCGCGCGAGGAGAAAATCCGCAGGCAGGAAAACCAGAATATTGAGCACCAGATGCGCATCCACCGGCGCATCGAGGAAATCGTCAAGGATCCGGCAACGGCCGAGGCGCTGAAGCCCTGGTACATGCATCGCTGCAAGCGGCCCTGCTATGACGACGAGTACCTGCCGGCCTTCAACCT
>JAFEFW010000456.1 GCA_018240405.1 Pseudomonadota bacterium | reverse complement strand
GCGGCTACCTCCGCCACCCCCAGAATCATGCCGCATCGAGCCGTGGCAAAAAATTAATGGATCCTGACCCTAGCTAGAGGGTGTTATGCACTTTGCATGAAGTGGGCAATTCTCGTCCGCATGAGGCAGACGAACTCCACGAAATGCAGGCCCGCCAACGTTGAAGCATAGACCTCGTAGTCTTTTGCGTGAATCGACCATCCCTTTCTATTAGGCGGTGTCTCAATAAAAGCACATAACACGTTCTAATGAGACGAGAGACTGAAATCGGCGAAAGCTATTCCGGTGTACTGCCAGTAGGCCTTTCAGAACCCCATTTAGCCTACACCGCGTGAAGTACTGCCGCCCATGTAAGCTGATTGACGGCGGTTCGCGGAGCCGCATATAAGCGACATTACAATGCCGGTTGCAGTAACGGCCGATGGTGGGCGTGTCAGGAGGCTGGTGTAATGGACCAAGAGCCAACCAGCAAAGGCACGCCGGACGCGGCTAAATTCCTCATTTCGTATGACGCTATCATCCGAGCGGCTACGACGTGTGAAGTGAACGGCGGGCTGGGCATTCAGTTTTCTGTCAAGGACTTCGAAAATATTCTTCGCCACTTTTTGAGATTTGCCGAATTCTGTGACCCATCTTATCTGGAAGCCAACCCAGATCTGGCGGATGCTATAAAAAGTGGCCGGTATAAAGGCTCCGCACGGGAGCATTTTCTCCAGCATGGTTACTTTGAGGGGCGCAGGCAGTTTCCGGGTCACGACCTGCAATTGCGGCTGTCCGACGCGGATCTGCTGCTGCCCGACAATTTCTTTTGTCTGCTGCAAATGGCACAGATCGCTGTCGCTCGGGGCTACAGCAACAGGGCCCTTCGGCTGCTCTCTGTAGCCCAGACCCGTTATGGGCCACGGCCGGTATTGGCCTCGCTCGTCGCGAAATGTTACGTCACAGTTGGCCAATATCAGAAAGGGGTTATTGCCTTCGAAGCGATTGGCCTATCCTCTCTGACCGGTGACGACATCCTCGCTTTGTGGGTCGCTTACAAAGCTGAGAACCGACACTTGAATGCTCTCAGGCTATTGGAGACCGCGTTATCGCGTGCCTTACGCCCAGCTGAGGAATCCCTGCTTCGTTTAAAGCTCGCCGAGACGCAATGGAACTTGGCCGATGTCACCGGCACCATCGCAACGCTGCGTCTCCTTTCTCGCACGGCACTGGACAGCTCTGCGGCTGGCCTCGTAGAGATCGCCACCCGTGCGCTCCTCGAGAAGCGTGAGCGCATCAAGGCACTCTTGCCGCGCGTGGGAACCTTATCACCTCGCGACGAGGCTGACTTCGTGCTCCATCTCGCCTGGATCGGGTTCCGGCGCGTTGCCGCAAGGCGATTACCACACGTGAAAAACCTTTTGTCGGCCGAACCTTGCCCTGACGACGAAGCAGTACGTTGCTACCTAGATGCCGTCTGGTTCTGCCTCGGTCCTGAAGCCGTGCCCGAAGCTTATGAGCCGTTCGCCGGCCGTAGAGCCGGCATCGGTGCGATTACAGCGCAGGCTGCGGCGCTTTACGCCCTGGGACGTTACGACGAAGCGGTCTATCATCTCGACATGGTTGCTGATGAGGCAAGGGACGACTACTGGTTTCAACTGAAGGTCGACAGCCATGCGATGGGCAACCAGGCCGCCACGGCGCTTGAATACTGCGATGAGTGGCGGAAGGCTCTGCCAACAGAGTTCCTCTGGGCACCAGCCGCGCTACGAATACACTACGAGACCGGTGAAATGGTTGACACACAGATCAACGTTGATCTGGTGAAGCCGGAGGCGGAGTGCCTTATTCCGGCTACGATCGTCCAATTTTGGAATGACGAGGCCGCCCCGGGGGATGTCGAAGCCTGCATGCGTAGCTGGCAGATGAATAACCCGGATTTCGTCTACCGACGCTTCGATAGCCGTTCGGCATGCGATTTTATCAACCGGTGGCATGGGCCGGATGCCGTAGCAGCTTTTGAACGATGCTATCATCCGGCCATGCAAGCAGACTATTTCAGGTTAGCATTCTTGTACCGATTCGGCGGTTGCTACGTTGACGCCGACGAGGAGAGTATCCTGCCGCTGTCCATCCTGCTGTCAAACTGCCCCGACAGATCTCTCGTACTCGTACGAACTGACACCATCAGCCTGCTCAACTCACCTATGCTGGTCGTACCCAATCATCCCCTGATCGGGCATGCACTCTCACAGGCTACAAGTGTCATACTACGTCACGACGGACGGCCGCCCATCTGGCAGACCACAGGTCCGGGACTGATAATGCGCGTGTTCATAGCCGGCATCCTGGACCGGCATCCGGAGTTTCTGCGCGCCATCGTCATAAAGGACACGGACGCAGCACGATTCGCTAGTGAAAAGCAGCTCGAATACAAGAGCGATGTATCCCGCAACTGGCGGACCGTGTAGCGGTTCCGTCAGCACTCGCGCCAGG
>JAFEFW010000455.1 GCA_018240405.1 Pseudomonadota bacterium | reverse complement strand
CGAGCGTGACCTCATTCAGGAGCGCACCCGCGCCGGTCTAGCCGCTGCCGCAGCGCGTGGCCGAAAAGGGGGACGAAAACCTGTCATCACCGACGAGAAGCTCGAGCGCGCTCGAGCCATCATTGCGAAGGGACTGACGGTGCGGGAAGCCGCGGCCCGTCTCAGGGTGGGAAAGACCGCGCTCTACGCCGCATTACGGGGCTGATAAACCACACCAGCGACCGTCAACCCTCGCGGGGTTCATTGAACGTTCGCTCTTAGCGTTGTTCAGATAACAACCGACGCTCTATCCTCTAACAATATCACGTCGTAGGCGCCACTGATCTGGTCAGGGCCGATGGCCTTCGCGGCGTTCGGATTACGCTGTCCCCTTCGGAGACTACGATACCATCGGCGGCCAACTGCACTGCCCGACGCGGCCTGACAAGATACTCGATTGCGGAACCGCCTTGTGTGAGCTTTGCGCCAAAGTAGCCACCGAGCGCGCCAGCTCCGAGGACAAGAAAGCGCATTTGTTCTCCTGTATTTTGGAATAGTTGACAGATTAGCGCCAAAGGCGAGGGTGCTAACGTTTCGGTTCAGGGATCCGCGTCAGAAGGTAGGCGTCGAGCAGTGGCGCCGATTTTTCCTGCAGGTTGGAAGCCGGATGGGTGCCAAAGTCTCTTCGGGTCTGCGAGCCAGGCACATAAGCTGGCCATGGCGCGGTATTCGGGCCATTCGGGTCGCCGGTTTCGGCGAACCACACCCAGTATGAAGCCATCGTCTCGGAAAGGTCGTGGTCGCTTGCCTCCCACGGGCGATCAATGGTGCTCAAGGTGCCGAATAGATAGGTCAGTTCAATGCAGTGGTAGGCACCGATAGTCACCGGATCAGAGCCAGGTGCGGCGCGGTTGAACGAATAGACCCAGGCGCGATGGCCATCCTGTGCAAAGCGTCCAGCGACGGCTCGAGCAATGGCCTGCCAGAAATCGCTACCAAGCCGGTCCTGCGTCGTGGTGGCGGTCGCAGTGTCATCGCCTACCTGGTATATTTGCGCCAATGCCTCACTCTGGTCACCGTCGCGCTCCATAATTCGCTTGCGCAGCACGTCAGGTGCCACAGGTGGCAGCTGGGACCGAACGTCATTGGCGGTTGTGCCGATCACCAAGTCGGCCGGATTGTATTGGCTGGATGCTATGGACGCCGCGATGTCACGTGGAAGTACCCAGCCATCGATCACTGGTAATACGCCCGCCGGACTCGGGCGGGCATTCACCCGATCGACCAACTCCTGCGCAGGCATCGCACGCAACGCCTCAACCGAAGTGGCGCCAAAATCGGTCGTCATGCGGATAACGGCATCCCGCGCCGCTGCGATTGGCGCAAGGGAGAAAGCATTGCCGGCGCTGATCCAGAGGAAGGAGCTTTGGATTATGGCGCGATGAAAGAGGCCCTTTGCTTGTGGCGAGATCAGCGCGAAAGCGACCGACTCACCGCCGCTCGATTGGCCAAAGATCGTGACACGACCGGGATCTCCGCCGAATGCAGCAATGTTCGCCTGGACCCAGCGCAGCATCGCGAACTGGTCGAGTAGCCCGTAATTGCCAGACACACCGTTGGGGCTTTCGGCGTCCAGGCCAGGATGGACCAGAAAGCCGAGTGGGCCGAGCCGGTAGTTGAAGGTCACGACCACGGCGCCCTTACGGGCCAGGGCGGTGCCATCAAAGTGCGGCATTGTGCCGGACCAGGCGCGGTGGCCGCCCGGATGGATGAACACCATGACGGGCCGCGGCGTATCTGTCCGAACAGGGGCCCAGACGTTGAGATATAGACAGTCTTCGCTGCGCGGCAGTGCGGTTGGGAAGAACTCCCGCTGGAAGAACGCACCCGGCTGAGGGCTAGGCTGGGTGCAGGCTGGGCTAAACCGGAAGGCTTCCCGCTCACCGTCCCACGTTGCTGGCGGCTGCGGTGGGCGCCAGCGCAGCGGGCCGATGGGTGGAGCGGCATATGGAATGCCTTTGAAGCTCCGCACCTGGCCATCGCGGCTGGCTAAGCCGACCAATTTGCCAGATTCCACAGTGATCTGAAATTCGCTGGCTCGAGCGATACCTGACGATACCATCAGCGCGGCCAGCAGGACGATCACGCACGCACGCATCGCCGCCTCCCCATCTTGGTATTGCTTTATTTTATATGCTTAATCAATTTCGCGCAGGATCCGCAATGTCTTATTTTGTGCGGGGCGGTGACGGGTCGGGCAGGACCGTTCCACCGGCCATCTCAGCCAATGCCGCTCCGCCTAGTCGTTGCGATTAAGTTGCAAGGCTAGGAGAGCGAGCACGATCGCGCCAGCCCGTGCCGAGAGATATCTGCCTGACAAGATGCGCCCCGTAACGCCACTGGCGAAGCGCCGTGAGACGGCAACCTCGCATAATGGCTTATGTGCATCCTACGTTAACAAGGGAAACAGCCGGGCCACCGCAGCTTGAAGATCCAGCACACCG
>JAFEFW010000454.1 GCA_018240405.1 Pseudomonadota bacterium | reverse complement strand
GCGCTCGCCGCTCGGCTGGACGAGCCGAAATTCGGTTATCTTGGCGCGAAAGACAGATTGCTCCTGTGCCACGCCGTCACATTGCGCTGCGAGGCCTTCCTGACGGTCGAGCGACGCCTGCCGCGCAACGCCGACCATGTCGAGCGCGAGCTAGGCATTCGCATCCTGACGCCGATCACCCACTGGCAGATGCTCCGGCCATGGGCAGCGCTGTGGCGTTAGTCGGTCGTATCGGATACAAATCTAAATATGATTCCCAACCCTGCAGCAGATGCGGAGTTAGCCGCCAAGGTCCACCGTGACGCCACGGCCCTCTGTGGCAACCCGGTATCGTCCGAACTCGGGTTTCAGGTCCGGCGGACGGACAGAAGCATCACGGTCTCGACGGGCGAGATGGACGACGCCACAACGGACGCCGCGAGCGCCTTGATGGGTGGATATGCGACCTGTTGCGGCGCATATTCGGCCACGGCCGTGCGACCACAAAGCTCATGGGCGCCAACGGTCCCATCGGGTCCGCTCAATTCCAATATGACCCGCCACTTCATTCTGAACTCCCGGCTACAACGACCGGGCGGTCCCATAGCACCCCCACTTTCTGGACGGTCTCCTTTCGATACCGTCCGACTGATCACGGTACCGGCGAACTTCGATCCGCCGGCTACCGCCAGATAACCGCTGATAACCGGATTTCTCGAATCCGGTCCAAACGACCTAATGCAAATGTCGTCGACGAATTGTTCGCAGCTGAACATAAGGGTCCGTCCGACGCTGTCGCTGATTGTCTGCAATGCCATTCTAGGCACTCGGCGCCTCGTCAATTCGGCTCGGACGGAGATGAAGTTCCTTTTTCGCCCCAACGCACGAGACCGTCGCAAACCTGGGGCGATCATGCTCACGTGCAAGATGAATGGCGACGCTGGCAGATGTCGCAATGATCCGCGCCGAACGTGCCGTGCAACGTCTCCAGCAGCAGTTTCACTGGATTCCCCCCGTCGAGACCGGCTTGAACCACACCTCTGACATTGAGAAGTCGTTGCCCCATCGGTCGAAGTGGCAGATGACGTCGATGTTGGCTTGCAGGTTCCTGACGATGTCCTGGCTGACCAGGTCTTGCAGCCGATCAAAGACCTCGGCCGGACTGCGCGCGTGCAGCGTGGTGATCGCGCCAGGATGGCCGCTCAGCAGCGCCGCCAGGAACGCGGTGACGGCCTGATCGTCGCGAATCTCTTGCAGGAACAGGCGCCCGATCCGCATCCGCAGCGCGGCCTCGATGAGCTGACGGGCGGTCGGGCCAAGGCCGTCGCCAGTGCCCTTCGCCTCCTTGTTGTAGAACATCATGACCCGGTTCGGGTGCGGCAGGCCGCGCAGCTCCGGCGCATCTTCGATGGTGATGAGACGCTCGCTGTGCGGGACTTCTCCCAGTAGGGCTTTGCTGAACCGGGTCTTGCCAGACGCGGTTTCGCCGCAGCCGATGATGGTCTTCTTCGCGCGCACCGCGAGACGGAAGAACGCGCCCCAATCTCCCGCCCGGTAGAGTTCAGCAAGCTGGTCATCGACCTCGGGCCTGCTGCGCTTCACGTTGCGGGTTTTGTTGAAGAAACCACTGGTAATGTACTGGTCCAGGGTCGGCCACGCCTCGTCGCCGATACGGATGGTGATGCTTGGGTGCCCAGGTGCAACGCAGGGCGAAAGCACGACTTGCAGCCGGCCGTTGCCTGGAAGGTCACAGGACAACAGCGGGCTCTGTGCGGTGACATCCCTGCGCCACTGCGCCGCGGCGACGTGTGCCAAGTCTTCAATGTCGTCGGCGTCCAGATCAACGTTGCGCCGCTCGAACCGGCCCTTGGTCCAGATCCACGCTTCGCCGGGCTTGTTGATGCAGATTTCTTCGACGCCACGCTCGTCCCAAAACGGCCGCAGCGGCGTCAGCAGGTGGTCGAGCGTAGCGCTCACCGGCTTTGCTCCCAACCGAACCTTCTTTGGATTTCGTTCATGCGAATCTTGTCGGACAGAGCCTCTGACGCGTATGCGGTGAGGCAGGCAGTGGCTATGTCCTCGTTGATTGGCATGTTCTGGTCGCACCATTTGAGGGCCGTGCGCCTCTCGTCTGGCTGGTCTCGGAACCAGAAGATGCTGTGACCCCCCAGCATATAACTAGGCGGTGCTGGTTGCTGCTGAGCACGGGCCGCAATCGGCAAACCAGCAATCAACATGGCAAAGATCCAGTTCTTCACTAGCGGTTTCCTATTTCGATCAGGCTACGCAGCTTAGGATACGCCGCAGACAAGTCGAGATCGCGGACCAGCTCAATTTCACATGCCTTGCCCTGCAGACGCGTCAGCACGTCAGGCACATTGATGAACTGCTGCATCAGCATGTTCGCACCGGACTCTGCGCCGTTGCCCATGCGGTTGAAGGACATGCTGAACGAGTTGTTGTTGTTCCCGCCGCGCTGAAACAGGTTGCCCAGGCCCTGCGTGAAGCCCTC
>JAFEFW010000453.1 GCA_018240405.1 Pseudomonadota bacterium | reverse complement strand
CTGGAACACCCGCAACTGCCGTACGCCCTCGGACCCGGCAAAGCTCGCCTGCGCCCCAGCTACGATCGCCTCAGCCGAACCGACCGGAGCACCGGCGAAGCGCCACAGCACCACCCGCGCCGGCATGCCCTTGGCTCCGAACAGGGCGTCACCCGGAAAAATCTGCTCTGCTTCCGCCCTGTAGTGCCCCCACATGCGCGGAATGATCCGCTTCGTCCATTGCGAGTAGCGGTCCCGCGCGATCGCACCATAGGCGGGTCCATTCATGACCGCGGCGCGATCGGACAGATCGTACAGCGCCAGATAGCGCGGGAACCCGTCGAGGCACAGCAGGCGCTGTGCCGTGACGAACCCCTCGCAGTTCTGCCGCTCCGGAAAGTGTTCGGTGTCGTACCAGTCTTGGAACTCCTCCTCCATCGCCGGCGGTGGCTGCATCATCGCCATCATCAGGCCGCGCCGTGCTGTCATCTGACACGCCTCGTCAGGATCGCTCTGCCGCCGCAACCAGCTCGCGCGTGCGCTTCGCCGCCGCGATCGAGCCCGACACCATGAAGCTGTGGTCGTTGCCGCTGGTGATGAAGCGCGAGCCCATGCGGATATAGAAGGCGCAATCCTCGTCGCTGCTGATGCCACCGACGCCCAGCACCTTACCGTGCTGCTTGCAGGCATCGGCGACTTTTTGGATCGAGGCCTCAACCTCGGGATGACGGAACTGGCCGGCGAGGCCCATGTCGGAGGTCAGGTCGAAGCTGCCGATCAGCAGCACGTCCACGCCCTTCACCGCGGCGATGGCGTCGGCGTTGCGGATACCCTCGCGGCTCTCGATCATCACGCAGGTCAGGACTTCATTGTTGATGGCCGCCTGCGCCTCGGCGACGTGCGGCGGCAGATAGCCGTAGACAGGCGGCGGCCCGCCCCAGCTGCGTGTGCCCATCGGCGGATAGTGGAAGGCATCGGCAATCGCCTGGGCCTGCGCCGGGGTATCGACATGCGGCACCACGATCCCCAGCGCGCCATTGTCCAGTAGCCGCGTCGCCTCGTCCAAAGCGCCGGCACAGACGCGCACGATCGGGGCCACGCCGTGCGGCAGGCAGGCGATGCACAACTGCGTCGCCTCCTGCATGGTGAAGGCGCCGTGCTCCATGTCGATGAAGACATGATCGTGGCCGCCGGCGGCGGCCAGCATCGGCGCGGCGTTGCTGCGCAGATGGTGCAGTCCGAAGCCCAGCGCCAGGCCGCCATTCGCCAGCGCCCGCTTAGCCGCATTGTGATACAGCGCCATATCGATTCCCTCCCCTTCGCCCGCGCGTTCGATCGCGCATCAGAAGGGCACTGTATCCCCTGACCCCGGAGCGAGTCACGGCGGCACGCCGTGACCGCAGGGGGATCCCGGTCGATTCCCGTACTCGCCTCAATCTGTGATGCGAATCGCTCGCAATTGGGGCTTGCGCACCGGACGCTGCGGCTGTAGGACGCAAATGAGAATCACTCGCAATTGGATGATCAACGTGCCGACAGCTCCACGCCGCCTGCGCTTTTCGACTGTGCCTTCGCTGCGTCAGGCGGCCGGAACGACCTTGCTGGCAACCTCCCTCGCCAGCGCGGCGCAGGCGCAGACCGCGCCGGCAGAGCCCGTGCAGATCCCCACCGTGTCCGTGCAGGGTGGCGGCCAGGACGCCGGCTATCAGGTCCCGCTCCCGACGTTGCCCAAGCTGACGGAGCCGCTGCTGGACACGCCGCAATCGATCAACGTGCTGCCGCGCCAGTTGATGAACGACCAGGCCGCCTCCACCGTCGCCGATGCGCTGCGCAACGTGCCGGGCATCAGCCTGTCGGCCGGTGAGGCCGGAAACCAGGGCAACAACCTGACGATCCGCGGCTTTGCGGCGCGCAACGACTTCTACCTGGACGGCATGCGCGACTTCGGCAGCTACTACCGCGATCCGTTCGATCTGGAAGATATCGAGGTGCTGAAGGGTCCGGCATCGATCCTGTTCGGCCGCGGATCGACCGGCGGCGTGATCAACCAGGTGACAAAGCGGCCTTTCCTCGCGCCGCTAACCAATTTCACCACCGCGATCGGCACCGATGGCACGTACCGCTTCACGTCGGACGTCAACCGCCCGATCGAGGGCATCAGCAATGCCGCCGTGCGGCTGAACCTGATGGGCAATCTCAACGGTGTCGCCGGCCGCAATGACGCCGAGTATCGCCGCGCCGGCTTTGCCCCGTCAGTCGCCTTCGGCATCGGCACGCCGACGCGGCTCAACATCGACTACTTCCACCTGCAGGAATACGACACGCCGGATTACGGGTTGCCCTGGCTCTACGCCTCGCCCGCCGCGGTCAACCGCAACAATTTCTACGGCTTCCCCGACAGCGACTACCTGCGCACCAACGTCAATGTCGGCACCGTCCGGCTGGAGCACGACTTCAACGATTCAGTCACGTTCCGTAACCAGTTCCGCTACGCCAGCTACGGCCGCAGCGG
>JAFEFW010000452.1 GCA_018240405.1 Pseudomonadota bacterium | reverse complement strand
AACGGGACCGTTCTGTCGTCAGGACTCTCATGCCTCTCCTTCACCCATGCGCTGATGCGCCGGGGTTAAGCGGCTGGCAGGAGGGCGGGATGCGCGGCGGCTGTGTAAAACCGGACGACCTCGCCGCCTCTTGTCCGGCGATCGGCATGCACCCGTCGGCTTCCGCCTGGCCGTCCGCTCACGCGACACAAATGTCCGCGACGGCAAGCTTCTGGAACAAATGCGGCATCGCCACCGCCGAGGACGGGTAATCGGACAGCTTCGCCTGGAAGTCCGGGTGCGTGAAGGCGGCGCGGAAGGCGGCGGTCGATTCCCAGACGGCGTAGTTCAGGTATGTCGTGCTGGGCCCGACCGAACGGTGAAGCTGCGTTGAGATGAAGCCGGGCTGCCGCTTCATGAAGGCGGCGTCGTCCCGCCAGATGCGCAGGAAGTCCGCCTCGTCATCGCCAGCGACGGTAAAGAGGTTCACGAGAATGACGGGGGACGCCTCGACCGCAAGCTGTTGCTGGATTGGGAAGGCGGGATCAAGCGGGCGCAGGAGGGTCATGGCATGTTCCTTTCATGATGGTGTTATGATGTCATCGTCGTGCGCGACTTCATTCCATTTTGACATCATGATGTCAATAAGAAGCTATGGAACCACATGCCTCAGATACCGCGAACGCCTGAAGGAGCCACCTTGAGCGGGCTGATCCTCGACCTGTTCAGGCTCAGCAATCGGCTGATTGCCTCAGGTGACAGGCTGGTTGCCGACCTCGGTCTGACCAGTGCACGCTGGCAGGTGCTTGGCAGCATCGTTGCGGCAGAGCGTCCGCAACCGGTGGCCTGGCTGGCGCGCGACATGGGCGCCAACCGGCAAAACATCCAGCGCATCGTTAATGACCTGGAGAAGGAGGGGCTGGTCGGTTTTCGACCCAACCCGCATCACCGGCGGGCGCAGCTTGTCGTGCTGACCGAGAAGGGGCGGCAGACCTTCGAGGCCGCGATGCGCCTGCAGGCGCCGTGGATCAACCGGCTGGCCGATGGATTGCGGATCGGCGAATTGGAAGCCACGCATCGTGTCCTGCTGGCGCTGCGCCACAGACTGGAGGAAGAGGCTGACGCGGACGCGCCTGGGTGATCTTGTCGGCGTCACTCCGGGTAGATCATCTTCCGCGTCACGCCGCCGTCGACGACGAACTCGGCGCCGGTGATGAAGCCGCTGTCGGGGCCGACCAGGAAGGCGGCGAGGGCGGCGATGTCCTCGGCCGTTCCGACGCGACCGGCGGGGTGGAACGCATGCTCCTCCGGCGTCGGCGCCGGTCCTTTCGTCAGGATCCAGCCGGGGCTGATGCAGTTGACCCGCACCTGCGGCCCCAGGCTGATGGCCAGGGCGTGGGTCAGCGCCACCAATCCGCCTTTCGACGCGGCGTAGGACTCGGTATCCGGCTCCGACATGCGCGCCCGCGTCGAGGCGATGGTGACGATCGCGCCGTGCGCGGCGCGCAGCAACGTTTCGAAGCCGCGTGCCAGCAGGAAGGTGCTGGTGAGGTTGGTGCCCAGCACCAGGGACCACTCGGGCAGCGTCAGCTCCCGGATCGGCTTACGGATCATGAAGCCGGCGTTGCAGACCAGTGCATCCAGCCGCTGCTCCGTCGTGCTGACATCCTGCACGAGGCGCGCGACCGCGGCCTCATCGCTGACATCGCAGACGACGGAGCGGCAATCCGGTGGGGCTGCCGCGCCGGTGTCGCGGTCCGCCACGACAACACGCCAGCCGTCGCGCGCCAGGCGCGCGGCGATGCCGGCGCCGATGCCGCGGGCGCCACCGGTGACCAGCGCGACCTTGCCTTGTGTGTCTACCATGAGCTTCTCCTGCGGTGTTGAGTGCGGCGCGGGGTTTGTCAGCGTTACCGGTGCGTCAGGTGGTGCCGGGACGGATCGGCGTGAGCAGGATCAACGCCAGCCGGCGTTGATCGCCGCGCAACTGAATAGTCACTGGATTGCAAAGATGTCAGCAAACCACAGAATCCTTGCAATCGTCTCGTTGCCGGGAGCAGTGTGCCGGCGGCGTCGGCAACCCCGCCCGTTCACGGCGCGTACGCGCCAGGGATCGGCGGCTGGGCTTCGCCATGAACCGGTCCAGCCTGGACCTGGAGTGCCGTGTGCCATGCGCGCGCGGTCGATCTTATCCGTGGAGATATGACCTGATGTTCCGCAAAATTGCATTAGCCGCGGCCGGCCTGGCCTTGGGCACGCTTGCCCTGCAGGCACCGGCGCAAGCCGAAGTCACTGTGAAGACGGGATTATTGACCTGCCATGTCGCCAGCGGGTGGGGGTTTGTGTTCGGTTCGACCCGTGACCTGAACTGCACCTATACCAGCGTCGACGGCAAGAAGATGGGCAAGTACAAGGGTTCGATCTCCAAGTTCGGCGTCGATATCGGCTATCTGCAGAGCGGCGTGCTGGCCTGGGCGGTGCTGTCGCCGAGCACCGACATTGCTCCGAATGCGCT
>JAFEFW010000451.1 GCA_018240405.1 Pseudomonadota bacterium | reverse complement strand
GCGCTGCGCATCGTCTCGGTGGAGCGCGGCCACGATCCGCGCGAGTTCAGCCTGATCGCCTTCGGCGGTGCCGGGCCGGTGCATGCGGTGGCGCTGGCCGAGGAACTGGCGATCCCCGAGGTCATCATCCCGCCCGCCCCCGGCGCCTTCTCGGCGTTGGGGCTGGTAGCGACGGACCTGAAGCGCGACTACGCCCGCACACTGTACGCCGACCTGGGGGGCGTCGATCCCGCGCGGGTCGGCGACGCATTTGCCGCGATGGAGGCGGCCGGGACGGCCATGCTGCAGGCGGCGTCAGTGCCGATGGAGCGGCGGGCGCTGCCGCGCTTTGCCGATGTGCGCTACCGGCGGCAGGCCTATGAGCTGACGCTGCCGGTCGAGCCGGGGCCGGTCACACGCGCGAGCCTCGACCAGCTGGCCGAGGCTTTCCACGAGAAGCACCGTCAGACCTATGGCCATGCCAACCGCTCTGAGCCGGTGCAACTGGTGAACCTGCGGCTGACGGCCATTGGCCGGCTGCCGGACCTGAAGCTGGCGCAGCCGCACGATCCGGCCGCGGCGCGCGTGCGCACGCGGGAGGTTTGGTTCCCGGCGACCGGCTTCATTCCGGCCGCGGTGCATTGGCGCAATGGGCTGGCGTCAGGCGCGGCGGTATCCGGTCCGGCGATCATCGAGGCGATGGATTCGACGACGGTGGTTCCGCCGGGATGGACCGGCCGGATCGATGGCCTCGGCTACATTCGCTTGCAGCGCAGCTGAGGCGGCCAGGAGCGCTACGCTCACGGTTTCGCATTTGGCACACCAAGTTGCGGGTGGTTCCCGCCCCGCTCGACCATGACGACAGTCATCGCCGTCCCCGTTGCACGTGCCGACCGCCTCGGTTCTTGCCTGTCCGCTCGATCGCACGCAAGCTGGCAGACCATCACCCCTGTCTCGCTGCCACTGAAGGAGGATTCCGGATGGACGCACTTGAACTGCTGCTGAGCCGTGAGTCGGCGCTGAAGCTGGAAGCGCCCGGCCCCTCGACGGAGGAACTCGACCGGATCTTTGCCAGCGCCGTTCGCGCGCCGGACCACGGGCGGCTGCGCCCCTGGCAGTTCGTCGTCATCAATGAGGACCAGCGCGGCGCGTTCGGCGACCTGATGGCCGAGTCCATGCGCCGGCGCGATCCCACCGCCGGGCCGGGCGAGCTGGCGCGCGAGCGCGAAAAGGCGTTCCGCTCGCCGACGATCGTCGCCGTCGTGGCCAAGCTGAAGCAAGGCACGAAAATACCGGACGTGGAACAGATTGCCTCGGCAGCCGCCGCCGCGCAAACCATCATCCTGGCCGCGCCCGCGCTTGGTTACGGCGCCGTCTGGAAAACCGGCGCGCCGGCCTATGACCCGTTCGTCAAGACCGCGCTCGGGCTTGACGCCGCCGACCAGATCATCGGCTTCCTCTACATCGGCAAGCGCGCCGGCGGCTCGTCGCCGATCCCACGGCCGCAGGCGGCGGATTTCGTCACCACCTGGACGGGCTGATCACTCTCCGCCCAGCACCTTCATGTTCCGCTCCGCCGCCCGGCGCAGCAGTGCGGCAGAGCGGTACAGGCCGTGCACCATTTTCGAGTACGGCACGATGACGAAGAAGGCCAGAACGAACCCCAGGTGCACCGCCAGCGCCAGGCCCATGGCGCCGGTGGACCGCACGGCCAGCAGGACCAGCCCGGTCAGCGCGATCATGGCCAGCAGCATAAGCAATGCAACGTCGGCACCGAGCAGGCGGCGGACCGAGGGCATCGGGTCGTCGACCAGTTTCATGGCGAACAAGCCGACGGTGCCGATGACCATCATGACGCCGCCGACGGTGCCCAGCACCACCGGCACGCTCAGCAGCGGGTACGGTGCGTGGTAGTCCAGGAAGGTGTGGTAGTAGGCACCGGTGCAGGTGGCGGCGAAGCAAAGCAGGAAGCCGTAGAACATCGCGTGATGCAGGCGGCGGCGGCGCATCGAAAACGCTTCGGAATTGTCATTGCAGCCATTGCCGCCACCGCCGAGGTTCTTCAGCGTGAAAATGTCATGCAGCGCCAGCCCTACAGTGCCAGGTGTGATTCTCTCCCGCGTTCCGGCGTCGCGCCAGAACGCCCGGAAGCCCATGAACAGCGCGAGCAGCGAAAAGCAGAACGTGGCGATGGCCACACCCTGCATCGCCCAGAGCGGAATGATGTTGTAGAAGGATCCTGGCGCCACCGGTTGCGCGCCCCAGAAATTCGCCGCACTGTTTATCTGCATGGCCAGGAACAGCACCAGCGCGATGCCCAGTGCCGTTACCAGTGAAACGATCGTGCCGTTGCGGTTGAACGCAGCGGCAAAGGCCGGCGGCCAGGCATATTCCGCATAGCTTTGGGCCCGCACCTCGGCCAGCGTGTTGGGCACGTTGATGCCCCATTCATGCGGCGGCGCGTATTGGCAGGCGTAGTAGCAGCCGCGGCAGTTGTGGCACAGATTCGCCAGGTAGCTCAAATCT
>JAFEFW010000450.1 GCA_018240405.1 Pseudomonadota bacterium | reverse complement strand
GGCCGCATCGTCCGTTTCCCCTGGTGTTGTTGGGCGACCCCGCGATCGGGTCGGCGCCATGAAACGCGAGCCCGCTGACAGGGGCAAGGGGCTGCCCTGTTCGGTGACAGGGTTGCTACGGGATTGACCTCGACAAGATGCCAGACGCCGCAGGCATTGTATTCGGTACTGTCGGCACGCGCGAACCCGAGGCTCGCAAGTGGCAGCGCCGAGGCCGCGCAATGTGTATAAAAGCGGCGCTGTAATACACATTGGGATCCGGCATGAGAACCAACATCGATCTGGACGACGCGCTGATCGAGCGCGCCATGGCCGTGACGGGACAGCGGACAAAGAAAGGCGCGATTGAGGAGGCCCTGCGGCGCCTGATCCGTGCCCATGAACAGAAGCAGGCGATCGAGGAGCTGCGCGGCCTCGGCTGGGAGGGCGATCTCGACGCCATGCGCGCAGACCGGGTGTGATGATCGTCGTCGACAGTTCCGTCTGGATCGGCGATCTGCGCGACGAAGACACGCCGGCTGTCATGAAACTGCGCGCTTTGGACCCGATGCGGGCGAACCTTGTGGTGCCCGATCTGGTGTTGCTGGAGGTTCTGCGCGGCGCCCGTGATGAAGCCGTCGCCGGCAGGATCGAGCGTCACCTGTGCAAATTCGACATCGTCGATCTTGGCGGTCGGATGCTGGCGGTTGCCGCCGCTCGATACTACCGGCACCTGCGTGGCCTCGGTATTACCATTCGGAGCAGTATCCATGTGCTGATCGGCACATTCTGCATCCAGCACGATGCCGTTTTGCTCCATCACGACAGAGGAGACTTTCTGCCGATGCAGCGGCACCTTGGCCTGCGCTGTCTCTGACGTCAGGCTCGTTCCTTACCCGCAGCGCTGTGCCGCCTGGGGCGGCTTCGCGGAGACAGCACCGACGGCGGCTGGATTCCGCGCACGACCGGATTGCGCGGACCGCCTTGGTTGCCCGGCGGCGAAGCTTTGCTTAAATCGCCGCCTGATCGGGCACCACGCCCCAACCTGGAGAGACTCGTCCCATGTGGCCCATCCGTTCCGCCCTTTTCGTGCCCGCCCATCGCCGCGACTGGGTCGGCAAGGCGCTGCGGGTGAAGCCGCATGGCGTCATCCTCGACATCGAAGATTCCGTGCCGCCGCAGTTCAAGCCGCAGGCGATGGAGTACCTCAAGAGCGAGATCGCCGAACTGCGTGATGCCGGCGTCGCCGCTTTCGTCCGTATCCAGCCACTGTATGACGGCACCGAAGCCGAGATCGCCGCCGCGGTCTGCGACGGCCTGACGGCGTTTGTGCCGCCGAAGGTTGCCACTGCCGAGGAAGTCCGTCGCCTGCACGACCTGATCAGCTATGCCGAAGGCAAGGCTGGCGTCGCACACGGCAGCGTCGGCCTGCTGGTCCTGCCGGAGACGGCGGAAGGCATGTACAACGCCTACCACCTTGCCAAAGCCTCCCCCCGCGTGCGCGGCATCCACGGCGCCATCTCCGGGCCGGTGTCAGGCGATTTCGCGCGGGCCTTCGGCTTCCGGGCGACGACGGGCGGCGAGGAGCAGCACTACCTTGCCTCGAAGCTGGTGCTGGACAGCCGGGCGGCGGGCGCGATGTATCCGATGGCGGGGATTTTCGGCACACACCAGGATGACCACGCCGCCGTCGAGGCGCTGATCCGCAAGGCGCGCGATTTCGGTTACACCGGCGTGGCGGTGATGCACCCGACGCATGTGCCGATCGCCAACGCGGTGTATCGGCCGACGCAGGAGGAGGTCGACTACTACACCGGCCTGATTGCCGTCTTCGAGGATGCCGAGAAAAAGGGTCTCGGAGCGGTAGCGTATCGCGGGGCGATGGTGGACTACGCGATGTTGCCGCTGGCGCGTGAGGTGCTGGCCGAAGCGGCACGGGATCGCGGTTAGGCACTGACGGCAATCGCATTCCGCCCAATCCCTTGCATGTGATACCGAAATGACCGCGCAGGCGCGCGACTGGCTCCGGTATGAGGGGGATGTCTGGGTCATGAATGCCGACCCACTGTCCTATTGGTGGGTCGTGCATGATGACATCGGTGACGCCATTGCCAGGGCCGGCATGCGGAACACAGCCAACTACCGCGGCTATATCTGCTTCTGGACGATTGTTGAAGGCTGCCTGTTTCTCACGGAGTTTGATTCGCACGCCGTCCCGTCGCCCGCCGCTGTGCAGTCGCGGATGCCCATCTTCGCGGGCTGGGTCTGTGGTGAATTTGCTCTGCTTCGGCGCAAGCCTCTGGAGCCATTATCCGAACCTGGGGCGAACGCCGGACACAATACCTTCATCAGGCTGGGCATCGAGTCGGGGCGCGTCGAGGTCAGGCAGCGAGTCAGCGTGATGGTCCGCGACCTGGGTGGCAGTTTTGCACTCGGCCGCACGCCCGTTGGTCATCGTGCGCCGAACGCTCGCGAGCATCGCGCCGACGCGGCTTTCCATTGGAATTTCGACCTGAACGCCGGCCTCC
>JAFEFW010000044.1 GCA_018240405.1 Pseudomonadota bacterium | reverse complement strand
GCCGCGACCTGTGGGCTGTGCGTGACCACAAGCACCTGCACCTGCTCCGCCACCCGCACCAGCCGTTCACCCACAGCGGCGGCGGTAGCCCCGCCGATGCCGGAATCGACCTCATCGAACACCAGCGTCGGCACCGCCGATCCGGCCGACAGTACCACCTTCATGGCCAGCATCAGCCGCGACAGCTCCCCGCCGGAGGCGACCCGCGCCAGCGGGCCAGGCGACTGGCCGGGGTTCGTGGCGATCAGGAACCGTACCTGGTCCATGCCCGCCGGTCCCCAGCCGGTTTCGCCAGAACGCTCGACCTCGACGACGAAGCGCGCCTTGTCGAGCCGCAGCGGCGGTAGTTCCCGCGCCACGGACTTCTGCAGTTTCGCCGCCGCCGCCGCGCGTGCGGCGGACAGATCAGCCGCCACCGACAAGTATGTGTCCCGCGCCTGCCGCGCCGTTGCCTCCAGGGCGATCACTTCGGCCGCACCGGTTTCCAGCGCCCCCAGCCGGCCGGACAGCGTATCGAGGAGGGCAGGCAGGTCGGGTACCGCCACACCGTGCTTACGAGCCGCGGCGCGCAAGGCGAACAGCCGCTCCTCCGCCTGCTCCAACTGTCGCGGATCAGCGTCGGCTTCTGCGGCCAGGCGCGTCAGCAGCGTTTCGGCTTCGGCCAGCGCCTCCTCGGCCCGTTCCAGCGCCGCGATGGCTGGATCGGCCGGGTTGTACGCTGCCTCGGACTGCGATCCGGCGCCAGCAGATGGCGGCGCAAGTCGCTGGAGTGCGCGGGAGGCCGCCCGTAGCGCAGCGGCCGGCCCGGCGGAACGGCGGTCGCGCGGCGTCAGTTCGGACAGTGCCGCGTGGATTGCTTCGGCGCGGCGTTCCTGCTGCTGCAGCCGGTGCCGGTCCTGGGCAAGTTTCTCCTCCTCGTCCGCCTCCGGCTTCAGGGCCGCAAGTTCATCGACAGCGTGGCGCAGATACTCCTCATCGCGCTCGGCCTGGGCGATCGCCTCTCTCGCCATCTCCAAAGCTTCCAGCGCCTTGCGCCAGTCGCGCCATGCCGTGGCCACGGCGGACAGCAGCCGGGGTGCGACGCCAAATGCATCGAGCAGGCCGGCGTGGATCGACGGATCCGCCAGGCTCATCTGCTCGTGCTGGCCCTGCACTTCAACCAGCAGTCCGCCAATCCGGCGCAGCAGGGCAACGCCAACCGGCTGGTCATTGATGAAGGCACGTGAACGCCCATCGCGGCCGACAATGCGCCGGAGCACGATGTCCTCCTCGGCCTCCAGCCCATGCTCCTGCAGCACCGCGGCAACCGCGTGCCCCGCGGGTGGGGAGAAGCAGGCGGTTACCGAGGCCTGGTCGATGCCGGCCCGCACCAGGCCGCTTTCGGCCCGCGCGCCGAGGGCAAGGCCCAGGCTGTCGAGCAGGATCGACTTGCCGGCGCCGGTCTCGCCGGTGAGCACCGTCAGGCCTGGTTCGAACGAGAGGTCCAGCCGCTCGATCAGCACCACATCGCGAATGGAAAGCGCGGTCAGCATGCCGCGATGATATGTGTCGCGCCGCGGCGGCTAAAACACCGAATTCCACATCCGGCTGAAGAAGCCTTGCGGTGGTTTTTCATCTTCGGGAATCTCGCTGCCGGTGGCGATGCCGTTGCGGACAAGCTGATTGTAGGAATCACGGTACCAGTCGCTGCCGGGATAGTTGTAGCCCAGCACCGCTGTGGTCTTCCGCGCCTGGTCCGGCAGACCGAGGGCAAGATAGACCTCGGTCAGGCGGGTCAGTGCCTCGGCCACATGGTTAGTGGTCTGGTAGTCATTGACCACCCGCTGGAATCGGCCGATCGCCGCCTCATACAGATGCTGCTTCTGGTAGTAGCGGCCGATCTCCATCTCCTTGCCGGCAAGGTGATCGACGCACAGGTCGATCTTCAGCTTGGCGTCGCGGGCATAGGAGGTGTCGGGAAACCGGTTGACCACCTCGCGCAGCGCGTTCATCGCCATCTCGGTACCCTTCTGGTCGCGCTGGATGTCGGCGATCTGTTCGTAGTAGCTCAACGCGCGCAGGTAATAGGCGTAGGCGATGTCCCGATGCGCCGGGTGCAACTGGATGAAGCGGTCCAGCGTGCCAATCGCGTCGGTGTACTTGTTCTGCATGTACAGCGAGTAGCCGTACATCAGCTGCGCGCTCACCGCCCACGACGAGTAGGGGTAGTTGGCTTCGACGGCGTTGAACTGGTCGTCGGCCGTCGAGAAGCGGCGGCTGTTGAGGGCGTCGACGCCATTGGCGTACATTTCCTCGGCGGTACCGGTAGGGACCGTTGGGGCGTTGCTCTTCGAGCCACTGCACGCGGAGAGCAGCGACGCCGCAACGATCAGGGCAGCGGCGAGGGATCGCCCAGGACGAGTCGGGATCATCCGCGGCTTATATCATCGGCGTGGCAGGAGGCGAATACGGCCGCTCGTATCGGCGTCAGGCAGCGACCGAAAGTGCGTCAGCAACCGGCTCGCGCCGCGCCGTCTCGCTGGCGAACAGGGCGCGCAGCAGGCGGTTATTCAGGGTGTGACCGGTGCGGTGGGCAACAAAGCGGCCATGCAAGCGGGCACCAGCCAGTGCCAGATCCCCGACTGCGTCGAGCATCTTATGGTTGGCGAACTCGTTTTCCATCCGCAGGCCGCCCGGGTTCAGCACCAGGTCACCATCGACCACAATGGCATTGTCCAGGCTGCCGCCCTGGGCCAGGCCGGCCGCCTGCAATTGCTCGATGTCCGGAGCAAGGGCAAAGGTGCGTGCCTCGGCAATCTGGCTGCGGAAGCTGTCCGGCGTCAGCTGCAAGGCGCAGGACTGCTGCCCGATAGCCGAAGCGGCGAAGTCGATCGACAGCTCCATGTCCAGCACGGGTTGGGCGTTGCGGCCGAGCGGGGTGAGGGGGCGGAACTCCGCCCAGGCGTCACCGGCGGCGACACGGACCGGTGCGCGAACTTCTATAACAGTGCGCGGTGCGTCCTGCTCAACGCTGCCGGCGCAGTCCAACAGGAACAGGTAAGGGCCGGCGGAGCCGTCCAGGATCGGTACTTCCGGACCGTCGACCTCGATCAGCGCATTGTCGATCCCGACCCCATACAAGGCGGCCATGACATGCTCGATGGTGCCAACGCGGGCGGACGGCATGGCCGGATCGGCGACAACTGTGCACATGCGTGTGTCGCAAACGGTGTCATAGCGGGCCGGGATCAGGCGGTTCAGGTCGGTGCGGTGGAAGACAATCCCGTGATTGGCGTCGGCTGGCCGGATCACCAGTCGTATGGTGCGGCCGGAATGGACTCCGATTCCAATACAGTCGATAGCAGCCTTCACCGTCCGCTGGCGGGACCCAAGGGCGCCTGCATCAGTCGCAGGGAAGGTGATCAGTCGGTCCATCGGGTTTCGTTCCAGCACAATCCCAATGCTGCATAGCCGCATAGGCGCGGTCGAGGCGAATCAAGGATTGTTGCCCACTGTTACTCATCAACGCATTGGTTTTGTTGTACTTGTTGCATTGCGTTGCATGCGCCGCCCGTGGCCAGACCAGAGCCGATATTGCTGCGATGCAACGCCAGGTCCGGGAGGCTGGCCTATCCAATGACAAATCCGACGCCGGGTCGGGCTACGGCATATGCATCAGCCGCAACCCGTGCCTGGCCCGCAGCAACCACGAGGCAGGCCGAGGCGACGTCGCGCCGCACAACGGGTGCCGCACAAAATTCTGGCGATGTTGCCACGACCCGTGGTTCGGTCGATGCCTGGTCCGCCGTGGAACGCGCCACGTTGGTTTGCCGCGCGACACTTTCCCGAAACCGGCGCTGGTTTTGCCTCTTCGGCGCCGTGCGCCGTCGATCGGACTACACCCGGGCCGCACAGGGCATGTCAGGCTGGCGTGCGGCTCCTGCTGGACCTCAACCTGATGCCCAGCAGAGCAGCACAGCACGCGGTCATGCCATCCAAGCGGCCGAGGATGGCCCCGCCACGTCGTCGCGACGTGGTTCGCTAGTGAATCTCTCCGGACCGCTTCAGCGCTTCACGCAGCTTCGCCGGGGTGAAATCCGGCGCTTTGCAGACATCCAGGATCACCTTCTCGCGCCGCGACACCAGATCGATTGCCGCAGGCAGCTTGCGCACCGCGTCGGCCGGCACGACCACCGCACCGTGGTAGTCGGCGTGGATGACGTCGCCGTGTCCGACCTGCATACCGAAAATATTCACCGGCTTGCCGAAATCCACCATGTGAACCCAGGCATGGCTCGGTCCGACCCGGCCGCCAATCATCTGGAACCCTTCCGCCCACATGTCCATGTCGCGGAACGATCCGTTGGTGACGCAGCCCAGACAGCCCAGCGCCTTGTGGATATTGGATTGCACCTCACCCCAATAAGCGCCGTAGCCGATCCGGCCATCGATATCCTGGATCACCGCGATGGTTGGAAAATCAGTGCGGGCGACGTAATCGTACCAGTCTGCCCGGTCGGTAACCTTCCCACGTGGCGGCTCCGTGGAGCGGATCATGCCCACCCGCGCGATGCCGACGATCGGCTTCGCCTTCGGGTTGATGCAGACCATCGGCTCGACCGTGTAGCCGAACGCACGGCGCTCCGGGTTGGTGATCTCCAGGCCGTTGCAGATGGTCGGCGTATCCCACTCGGCCAGCAGGTCGAGGTCAGCCTGGGTGTAGGGAGCATCGGTCACGGCGTTTCCTTTTCATCGCGGGAGACCGTTATTGTCTCCGCGATGGCAGGAAGGAGCAAGGATGGGCACGATCGCGCGGGGCGGTAAGGCTATTTACGGTGCACCACTTGGCATCCTGATGCTGGAGGCGCGCTTCCCGCGCATTCCCGGCGATATGGGCAATGCCGAGACATGGCCGTTTCCGGTGCTGTATCGCGTCGTGCGCGGCGCCAGCCCCGAAAAAGTGGTGCTTGATGGCGCCGCCGGTCTGCTGCCGGACTTCCTTGACGCGGCGGCGGAACTGGTCCGCGACGGCGCCGAAGCGATCACCACCAATTGCGGCTTCCTGTCGCTGTTCCAGGCCGAGATCGCGGCGCATGTCGGTGTGCCGGTGGCGACCAGCTCATTAATGCAAGTGCCCTGGGTGCAGGCGATGCTGCCGCCGGGCAAGCGTGTCGGCGTGATCACCGTGTCCGCCCAGTCGTTGACGCCGCGGCACCTGGCTGCCGCGGGGGTGCCACCGGACACGCCGTTCGTCGGCACCGAGGACGGGCGGGAGTTCTTCCGTGTGCTGATCCTGGCCGAAAAGCAGGACCTCGATATCGATCTGGCCTGCCAGGATATCCTGCAGGCCGGACGGCGGTTGATCCTGCGCCATCCGGACATCGGCGCCATCGTTCTGGAATGTACAAATATGCCGCCTTACGCCAGGACATTGCAGGCGGAGTTGGGGCTGCCGGTGTTCGACATCTATTCGCTCGTGACGTGGCTGCGGGCGGGGATACGGCCACGCGGCTTCGCCGCCTGAGGTCATCGGAGTTGCCGACAACGGTCAACGCCTGGGATCCCGGGCTTGCGCTGTCGCTCTTCGTTGCAATCCTCTATGGGAGTGACGTAACTAGCGCGGCCAGGGGGGCCACATGACCGCGGAAGTTGCCATTGTCGTTCCATACTTCCAGCGCCAGCCGGGGGTTCTGCGCGGGACCGTGCAAAAGGTGTTTGCGCAGCGCAATGCCCCGACTTTTGAACTGATCATCGTCGATGACGGTTCTCCGGTTCCGGTCGACGGCGAGTTGGCTGGCCTGGAACCGCCGCCGCACGCTCGAATTACCCTGGTCCGGCAGGCCAATGCCGGCATCGCCGGCGCCTGCAACGCCGGACTCGCCGCGGTGCCGCCAACGGCTACATGGATCGCTCGCCTGGACTCCGACGATCATTGGGATCCGGATCATCTGGCCACGGCGGTGAAGGCGCTTCGGCAAGGCTACGACTTCTTCTTCGCCAATGAGCAAGGGGGCGAGCCGGTGCCGCGGTTTGCCGTGCAAGGATTTTCGCCCGAGGATCATACGCTGCTTGACGACGCCGAGCAGATTTACGCGATCCGTGGCGATTTCCTCCCGATCATGCTGCGGCACGGGCAGTTCTGCTCCTCCACAGTGGTCATGCGCCGCAGCCGGTTCGCCGATCTTCGCTATCGCCCCACCTACAACCTGTGCGAGGATATGCACTTGTTCCTCGACGTCGCGCTGGCTTCACCGCGTGTGGCATTCAGCCCTAAAGTGCACGTTACGCATGGGCCTGGCATTCATTTCAACCAGATCAACGATTGGAAGTCTGACCGGTCGCTGCGCGTTGCAATGGACTACTTCGACTACTATCGCCGCCTGGTCCGCGATTCGATTCCGGCCGGTGATCAGGCCGCAGCGATACAGGCGAAATACAAGCAGGCCACCGATGACGTCGCGACGATCCTGCTGGCCATGGTCAAGAGCGGGCGGATGCCAGAGTGGCGCGTCGTCAGCGGCTTTCTCGCTGCCGGTCCGGCCGTGATTGGCAACCTGGCGACGGTTCTGGCGGCTCGGTTGTTCCGCTCTCAGGAATTGACGCCCAGCAAGGCTGGTTGAGACGCCGTTGCGCTGGCGGTCGCGTGTGTGCCCGTTCCAAACACGCGCTGGGCCTGCGCGATGAATTCGGCGCGTTCGCCGGAAATGATACGGCGGTACATGGCGAAGTCGCCGTTCCGCTGCTCGTAGTTGGCCAGCGTCGCCCGGATCGCCCTGGCGATCGCCGGCACCTGCCAACGCCGGCCGCGGAACTTGTAACGCTCCGGGATGGGCACATCGAATGGATTATCCGCCGCTCCGTTGCGGCCGGTCATGACGCAGCATCCCAGCAGCGCAGCCTCCCGCGGCATGCGGTCCTTCCCCGGATGGCCGCCGAAATCGACATAGACCTTCGACGTGAGGAACAGTTCCTGCACCTGCGCCGGCGTGAAGCCCTTGATTTCCTGCCAGTCGAGATCGGGCGTCCATTTCCGCAGGTACTGAGCGTACCAGGCGCTGCGTGCCGGGTATACGATGCGGTCCTGACGGAACGTGGCGGCGGCCGACGCAGCCGCATCCGTGTGCTCCGGCGCTGTGTAGTCGAATAGCGGCAGCCCATACAGATCATGCTGCCGGAGATAGGCTAGCGCGTAGTAGGACTGGCACAGGTGGATAAAGCGCGTGCCATGGAAGCGCTGAAACCCGTTGATGGCCTGAACCGGTTTCAGGCCGTGGTCGATGCTCAGCCACCAAAGATGCGGAATGGCCTGCTTGAACAGGAAGCCGAACACCGGCTCCACTTCCGGCAGCACAACGGCGACGTCCGGCGCGTCCTCCACATCCCAGGTGCCGGGCACCGCGTAATGCGCGTAGGCCGGCGGCGTCGGATCATCGATGACGGGAAACCGCATCCACCCCGGCTCAAACTGCGGCAGGAGTCCGCCCTTGATATAGACGATGCGGGCATCGTGGCCGAGGTCGCGCAGGGCGCGGCCAAGCTGGTGAATGGCCTCCGGACCACCAGTACGCACATGGGCGTGGCACAGCAGATAGATTGTCCGGTACGGCGGCAACGCCATGGAACAGGCCTTCTTCATGGTCGGCTCGCTTGATACCCTATTGGCTGGCGGTAGTGGAAATGCCGCTTCCAGACATGGGGTTTGCCACAGAAACCTTGCGAATGTGTTGAAATCGCCGGATCGGAATGCTACGCGCACCGCCACGCGCAGCCATCGTCACTTCATCAATGGCTCGGTCCGGGGCTCGATCCGGGCCTTGATCAGGGGGAGACGCCGGTACCCATCTCGGTTGACCCATTTTCGTTCGAGTGGGTCGTTACGAGCAGGAGGCCGAGCTGCCGTCTTAGCCGCCTTGATCGAGCGCGGCGCACCATTGAACCAGCCGGAGCGCTAGGCTTTGCCCGATTTTTCTGCCTTTGATCTTGTCATTGTCGGCAGCGGTTTCTTTGGCGCCACCATCGCAGAGCGCTGTGCCACCGAGCTGGGTCTGAAGGTTTGCGTGATCGAGCGCCGCAGCCATATCGGTGGCAACGCGTGGTCGGAGATCGATCCGGCCACCGGCATCGAGGTGCACAGCTACGGCTCGCACCTGTTCCATACCAGCAGTGAGGCGGTGTGGACCTACGTCAACCGGTTCTCCGGCTTCTCCAACTACCGCCACCGGGTCGTCGTCCGCCACCGCGACCGGTTCTACACCATGCCGATGAATCTCGGCACGCTATCGACCCTGTTCGGCCGCTTTCTCAGCCCGACCGAGGCCAAAGCGCTGATCGCCGAGGAAGTTGCGGCATCGGGAATCACCAATCCGATCAATCTGGAGGAGAAGGCGATCTCCCTGGTCGGGCGAACGATGTATGAGGCCTTCATCAAGGGCTATACGGCGAAGCAATGGCAGACCGATCCGCGGGAGCTGCCGGCGAACATCATTACCCGCCTGCCGGTGAGGCTGACCTTCAACGACTTCTATTTTGCCGATGATTACGAAGGTCTGCCGTTACTTGGCTATTTCGAGATTTTTAACCGGATGCTGCGACACGACGGCATTACCGTGCTGTTGCAGACGGACTATTTCGCGCTGCGCGACGAGCTGCCGCAATCGGTGCCAATCGTGTTCACTGGTCCGATCGACCGGTTCTTCGAGTACCGTGCCGGCGTCCTGGGCTGGCGCACGCTCGATTTCCAGCGTGAGGTTGTACAAGTCGGCGACTTCCAGGGCGCCAGCATTGTCAACTATCCCGACCTGGACGTCGACTTCACCCGCATCCACGAGTTTCGTCACCTGCATCCCGAGCGGCCCTACCAGCAGGAACGGACGATCATCTTTCGCGAATTTTCCCGCTTTGCCGGCCGCGATGACGACCCCTACTATCCGATCGACCGGCCGGCGGACAAGGACGGCTACGACGCCTACCGTACCATGGCCGAGGCTGAGCCCAACGTGATTTTCGGCGGCCGGTTGGGCACCTATCGTTACCTGGACATGCATCAGGCCATCGGTGCAGCACTGAAACTGTTCGAACAGCAGCTCGTGCCGCACTTCCGCGATGGCCGCCCGCTGAAGCTGCCGGTCTGACCGGTCGGTTCCTGGAGCCTACGCCGGCGTACGAGCGAACACGCGCCGGACGATCGTACCGCAGAGCGACAGCGCAAACCGCTCCGCACCATCCGGCCGTCCAACGGCGACCCACAGCACGGCCAGGGTGACGCCATAGGTCACGGCCCCGATGGCCGATCGTCCGATCGCGTCCATGCCCGCATCCCATCCGCCTGCTCCGACGCTGGGCGTCCAGGCCATGCCGAACCACCAGAGCAGCGCGACCATGACGGTGGTGGCGAGGGCCGGGCGCAGCGTGCGGCTCAACAGGCTGAGGATACCGACGCCGACCGACGGTAATGTCATAGCCAGCAGCAGCACGATGTCGACGAAAATGGCGGCCAACTGCGCCACCGCGGCGCCGGTCAGCCCGTACAGCGGTGTCAGCACCACCAGCGCAGCCAGCTTTGCCGATGTTGAGGTGACGACCACGTAGAAGGTCACCGAGGGCCGGCCGACCGCGTTCAGCAGGTTTGCACAGGCCTGCGTCATGATGGACGTAACGCCACCCAGCGCCAGGATCTGGACGACGGGCACAGCGGCAACCCATTTCTCCCCAAGTGCGAAGCGAACCATCGGGTCGGCGATCATCGAAATGCCGACACCGGCCGGCAGCACCAGGGTCAGGCCGACGGCAACCGCGCCAACGAACATGTTTGCCAGCGCGGCTGCGGAATGTTGCAGCGACGCAAAACCGGAGAACAGCGCCCGACCCAGCGGCTCCACAAGTTCGGTAGAGGGCAGCAGGCCCAGTTCCATGCCGACGGTGAATTCACCGACCTTTTCGGCGCCCAGAAGCCGCCCGATAACGATGCTGTCCGAGCGGTCGCGCACCTGGTAGACCAGCGTCTGTGCCCAGGTCCACAGCGAGAAGCCAATAATCCGCCGCCAGCCGGCCAGGCTGAACTTTGGGCGGTAGGCCGACATCGTATAGCTTTGGACCAGGCGGACAGTTCGGTAGACCAGCACGCCGGCAACCAGTGACCAGTAGCTTTGCCAGATGGCGGCAATGACGATGGTGGTCATGGCACCGGTGACACGCGACCACACCTGCATCTGGAATTCCTTGTGGAATGTCAGGTCGCGGCGGAAATCGACGATGCCGATATTCTCAAACGCGGTGATAAGCGTACCGGCGGCGAGGGCGAGCATCACCACGGTCAGGCGCATGTCGCTGAAGAACCACCCGACCGGCCAGGCAATTGCAACCACCAGCAGGGCGGTAACGGCGCCGCGTAACACCGTCAGCCCAAAGCCGGTGTCATACAGTTCGCGGTCGACCTTCGGGCTGCGGACCAGCGCGTCCTGTGCGCCGATGGCGGACAGCGCGTCGATCGAGGTGATGAAACCGGTGGCGAGGGCAATCAGGCCGAAATCGGACGGGTCCAACAGCCTGACCAGGATCAGGGTGCTGACCAGGCCGATATTCCGCGTCGCCACCCGCCATGCGATGATCCAGCCAGCCCCCATCGCCGCCCTGCGCGCGATGGAATGTGGCGCCTCTGCCTGTCGCCGGGTCTGCGACGTCACGCGGCGGCCCGCCGTTCGGCGGTGGCGCTGCCTCGTCTGGACGGCGTGTGAATGGGGCCGCCGGCGGTAACGGTCAACGCGACGCCGAATGTTGAGACAGGCGCATCAATCCTCGTTGCGCACGGGCGCGTACTGTGCCGGCGTCTGCTACGGCAATCGGCGGTCGCTCCTCAAGCGATTTCCGTTCCCTTCCCCTACCGAACCTCTTAAACAGCCTCCCCAGCCAAAAAGGACACTGCATGTCACTGACCCGCAAGCGTATTCTTGTCACCGGCGGCGCCGGCTTCCTGGGTTCGCACCTGTGCGAGCGTTTGCTGGCGGACGGGCACGATGTGCTGTGTGTGGATAATTATTTTACCGGCCGGAAGGACAACATCGCCCACCTGATGGGCAATCCGCATTTTGAGATGATGCGGCACGACATCACCTTTCCGCTGTATGTCGAGGTGGACCAGATCTTCAACCTGGCCTGCCCAGCCTCGCCGATCCATTACCAGTTCGATCCGGTGCAGACGACCAAGACTTCGGTCATTGGCGCCATCAACATGCTGGGCCTGGCGAAGCGGGTCGGCGCGACGATCATGCAGGCCTCGACCAGTGAGGTCTACGGCGATCCGACGGTGCATCCGCAGACCGAGGATTATCGGGGCAACGTTAACCCTCTGGGTCCGCGCGCCTGCTACGACGAGGGTAAGCGCTGCGCCGAAACGCTGTTTTTCGACTACCAGCGGCAGCACGATGTGCAGATCAAGGTGGTCCGGATTTTCAATACTTATGGCCCACGGATGCATCCGAACGACGGCCGGGTGGTTTCCAACTTCATTGTCCAGGCGTTGCAGAACCAGGACATTACGCTGTACGGCGATGGCAGCCAGACGCGTGCGTTCTGTTATGTCGACGACCTGATCGAAGGCTTCATCCGGATCATGAACACCGGCCGGGAGGTGACCGGTCCAATCAACCTGGGCAACCCACATGAGATTCCGGTTAGCGAACTGGCGGAACGCGTGATCCGTCTGACCGGATCGTCGTCGCGCATTGTGCACCGTCCACTGCCGCAGGATGACCCGCTCCAGCGCTGCCCGGATATCACCCTGGCCGGGCAGGTGCTGGGCTGGAAGCCGACCGTGCCGCTGGATGAGGGTCTGGCGAGGACGGCGGCCTATTTCCGGCAATTGCTGGCAGAGCGGGCACCTCACCACGCCGTCGGGTGAGGACAGGGCGCCGCCGATGTCTGTGTCCAGGCGCACCGGCAAAGAGCAGGCGGTTCGCAGCCTGTCATATGATCCTCGTTTGACGCTGAGTTCCGCCAACGGATTCGATCTTGTTTTGGCTGGGCGTGGCGCCCGTGACTTTGCGTGTGACAGTCACGGGTGGCGGGCACAAGGCCGGTCATGACGGTAGACGGCCGCCGCGACGTCCCTGTTGGCTCCACCATGCCTCGCGTGGCCATCGTCGTCATCAACTGGAATGACGCGGACACGACGCTCCGCTGCCTGCAGTCGCTGCGGGCAACTGACTATGCGAACCGCACCGTCATTGTCGTCGATAATGGCTCAACTGACGGATCGGCGGCGCGGGTTGCGGCGGCCGAACCCGGCATCGATCTGGTAATCAACCCAGAGAATCTGGGTTTCACCGGCGGCGTCAATGCGGGAATGCGCCGAGCGATGGAAACCGGCGCCGATTTTGTCTGGTTGCTGAACAGCGATGCGGTGACCGCGCCGGACGTGCTGTCACGGCTCGTGGCGGCGGCCGAAACGGATCCCCGGATTGGCCTGGTCAGCCCGGTGCTGCACGACATGGACCGCCCCGATGCACCGGAAATCTGCCTGGCGCGCTTCGATCCGGATGCACGGATTGCCACCCAGACCGCGGATCCAACGACCGCCCAGCGGTGGCTGCGGGAGCACCCGCAGGACGTCATTCTTGTCGGCACGGCACTGCTGGTGCGTCGCGCGCTGATTGAGACTGTTGGCCTGCTGGACCCACAATTTTTTGCTTATGTTGAGGACGTCGATTACTCGCTGCGCTGCCATGCAGCCGGGTTCAAGGCGATCGCCGTGCCGGACGCCGTGGTGCTGCACACGTTCAAGCAGCCGGTGGAGACGCCGGGTGCGGTGCCGCCCTACCTGCACTATTTCATGACCCGCAACTACCTGCTGCTGTGGCGCAAGCTGCCGCCGCCGGTGCTGCGGCGGAAGGCGAGCCTGTGGTTTCTGCGCCAGCGGCTCGCGCAGATCGCCCGCATGCCGGACCAACCGGCGGCAATCGAGGCGGTGCTGTCCGGATTGCGGGATGGAGTGCTTGGCATTGGTGGCCCATACCAGCCCGAGCGCCGGGCCCCTTGGCTGCTCCGATGGCTGTTGGGACGGCATCCCCGCTTCTGGCTGGCGCTGCTCGACGGCCGATTGCCGTTCCGGCCCACGCGCGGATGACGACGCCGTTGCGTGTTGCAGTCGCCTGCTCCGGTCTTGGCCACATCCAGCGTGGGATCGAATCCTGGGCCGCGGATCTGGCGCAGGCGCTTCGTGGGGCGGGTGTCGCGGTATCTCTATTCGGCGGCCATCCCATGCAAGGTGTGACCGCGTTGCCCACGCTGCGCCGCACCGGAAGGGGGGCGCAAGGCGTGGCGGCAGCGTTTCGCCATCTGGGCGGCTGGCGGTATGGCTTAGGTTCCGCGTACGAGGCCGAGGAGACGAGTTTCTCCCTGTCGCTGTGGCAGCGCATACGGCGCGATTTCGACATCCTCCACGTTCAGGACCCGCTGATTGCGCTGTGGCTGGACCGCGCGCACAGGGCGGGGCTGTCCCGGCCGCGGGTGATCTATGCCAACGGCACGGGGGAAGGGCCAGCCGTGATGCGCCGATTCCGCTGGCTGCAGTTGCTGACCCGGGGTGCGGCCGATGACTGGGCGGTGCAGCGGCCGCCAGGTCAGCGCGTGTTTACCATCCCGAACTTCATCGATACGGCCCAGTTCGCCCCGGGCGACAAACCAGCCGCACGCGCCCGTTTCGGCCTGCCTGCCGACGGTGTGATCCTGCTGTGTTGCGCTGCCATCCGGCGCTGGCACAAGCGGATTGACTCCCTGCTGACAGCGTTCGGTGCCGCGACGCCGTTTCTTCCCCGCGATACAATTCTGGTGATTGCCGGCAGCCGGGAAGCCGACACCGACGGGCTGATCGGTGAGGGCACCGCGCTGCTCGGCCCGCGGGTCCGATTCCTGCCCGATGTGCCGCGTGACGCTATGCCGGACCTCTACCGGACGGCCGATGCGTTCGTCCTGCCTTCGCTGCACGAAATGTTTGGCATCGTCTTATTGGAGGCGCTGTCGGCCGGTCTTCCCGTGCTGTGCAACGATACGAATGATTTCCGTGCCATAGCCGGACCGGGGGCGTTATACTGCGACCTGAGCAATGAAGCGGCCTTTGCACGCGGACTTCTGCGCCTGGCGCAACCGGATGAGGGGGGAAAGCTGGGAGAGGCAGGGCGCGAGCACGTCCAACGTCACTACTCGGCCGAGACGGTGACGCGGGCCATCATCGATATGTACCAAACTGTTCAGGCGGATACTGTCCTTGGCTGAATGCCCACTCCCGACGGTCAGCGTGTTGATACCGGCCTATAATGCCGCCACGCATCTGGCGCGGTCGGTCGACAGCGTCCTGGCGCAGACACACCAGCCGCTGGAAATCCTGGTCATCGACGACGGCTCCCGCGACCGTACGGCCGAGGTTGCCGGCAGCTTCGGGCCGCCAGTGCGCCTGATCCGGAAGGAGAACGGTGGACCCGCCTCGGCTCGTAACCGCGGGGCGCGGGAGGCCAAGGGCGAGTGGCTGGCGCTGCTCGACGCCGACGACTGGTGGTTCCCCGACAAGCTGCGCCTGCAACTCGCATGCGCCACCGATCCTGATGTCGGCATGATCCACTGCCTGCCTGACCACCGCGATGAGGTGGTGCCAGCGCTGTTGGGCTTCAACGATCTCTGGGAGCGGAACTGGATCATCAATTCCGCGGTGCTGCTGCGCAAGGCGGCCTTTGACGAACTCGGCGGCTTCAACGAAGCCAAGGAACTGATCAGCGTCGAGGACTATAATTTATGGATGCGGCTTGCTGCCTCGTCCTGGCGCATCGTGACCTGCCCGAAGGTGCTGGTGCACTACACGCGCGGGATCGGCATCTCCTCAAACTCGGAGCGGTTCCTGGCGGCGTCGCTCTACAATATTGACGACATTGCCGCTCGCCTGCCGCTGCCGAAGCAGAAGGCAGAACGAAAACGCAATCAGATGATTTTCGACTTCGGCTGCAAGGCATTGTTCGAGCGCGACCTGCCGGCTGCCCGCCGGCTGCTGGGTACCGCGCTGCGGGAGCATTGGAGCCTGCGAAACCTGGCGCACGTGGCGATCGCCTCGATGCCGTTCTGGGTGCTGGACAGCCGCCGCTCGATCCGGCGGCTGTTTGAGCGCAGTAAGGCATCCGGCCCAGAGGCTGAGTCCGACGACTCATTTGTCGCCTTTCCCTTTGAGGCGGATCACTACGAAACGCCGAACCTGCGCGCGTCGATCCTCGACCGCGCCTGCCACACGCCGGCGCCGGACCGGCACTTCACCAAGCCGGTGCTGATCACCACGATCGACGCCGAGGAAGATTTCGACTGGAATCGCCCATTTTCCCGGTCCAGCACGGATGTCACCTCGATGCGCTCGCAGCATCTGGCGCATCGCGTCTTTGAGCGTTATGGCGTCGTGCCGACTTACATGGTCGACTTCCCGGTCGCCTCGCAGGATGCCGGCCGGGCGCCTCTGCGGGAGTTCCTGCGGTCCGGCGCCTGCGACATCGGAGCGCAACTTCACCCATGGGTGACACCGCCCTATGTCGAATACGTGTCGTTGCACAATTCTTACGTCGGAAACCTGCCGCGGGCGCTGGAGTTTGCCAAGATCCAGCGCCTGACCGAGGAATTGCAGGCTGCATTCGGCCAGCCGCCGCGCATCTTCCGCGCGGGCCGTTACGGGGTCGGCCCAAATACCGGGCGGCTGCTGTGCCATTTTGGCTATGAGGCCGACAGCAGCGTCGTGCCCTACTGGGATTTCGGTGGACAGGGCGGCCCCGACTTCTGGGAAATGACGTCGCGGCCGTTCTGGATCGATGAACATCGCCAGGTGCTCGAATTGCCGTTATCCGCCACGCTGGTCGGCCGCGGCACGGAAATCCCGACCCGGCTGAAGACGGCCCTGTTCAACCGCAAGAGCGAATGGGCCGGGGTGCCGTCTGTGCTCGCGCGCCTGGGCTTGCTGGAACGTATCAAGCTGACGCCGGAGGGCATTACCATCGAAGAGGCAAAGCGTCTCGCCCGCGTCATGGTCGACGGCGGCCACAAGGTGTTTGTCCTCAGTTACCACACGCCGTCGCTGGAGCCGGGCAATACGCCCTATGTCAAGAGCCAGGCCGATCTGGAGACGTTCCTGCGCTGGCTGGATGAGTTCTACGACTATTTCACCACCGATCTCGGCGGCACCGTATCGACCTGGCGCGATATCCGCACCGCCCTGCGCGATCAAACCCCACTCCGCCCAACCCGCGTTCTGGCGCCGGCCGAGGCGTAGCATCGCATGTGCGCAAACCGTGGGTCGCGACCATTTCCTCCCCGTCATGATCCGCGCCGGCCGGGCCGTGGCGAGGATGCAGCACCCGGTGGATTGGCGCCTGGGACGCCGGGTCGCAATGCACAGAGCGGATCATCCTGGCCTGGCCCGGAGATAGCAATCGCATGTCGCTGACGGTCGACCACGGTCAGACTGCCGTGCGGGCGCTGCCGCTTTGCGTCGACCTCGACGGCACGCTGGTGCGCAGCGACACGCTCGTGGAGAGCCTGTGCGAACTGGCACCGACCGCGGCGATAGTTACCCTGGCGCCGGCGCTACTGCGGGGTAAAGCCGCGTTCAAGCAGGAGGTGGCGGCTCAGACTCGGATGGATCCGCGGCTGCTGCCGTACAATGAGCCACTGCTGGCCTGGCTGCGCGAGCAGAAGGCGGCGGGCCGGATGCTGGTGCTGGCCACCGCGACCAACAGAGCAGTGGCGGAGGGAATTGCGCGTCATGTCGGGCTGTTCGACGACGTTGTTGCCTCCGACGACCGACACAATCTGAAAGGTCCGGCCAAGGCGCAGGCGCTGGTCGAGCGTTTCGGGGAGCGCGGCTTCGCCTACGCCGGCAACGATGCGTCAGACTTGGCAGTCTGGCGCTGGGCTGGCTCCGCCGTGGTTGTGAACGCGCCGGGTGCGGTGGCCGCGCGGGTTCGGGACACGCTGCCGGTCGAACGCGTGATTGACGACCGGCCGTCGCTGTGGCCGGAACTGCTGCGGGCGATGCGGCCGCATCAATGGGTCAAGAACATCCTGGTGTTCGTACCGATCCTGACCGCGCATGCCCTGGGCCAGGTCTCTGCCTGGATCGGTGGCTTGCTGATGTTTGCAGCATTCTGCGCCACAGCGTCCTCGATCTACATGGTCAACGACCTGCTGGACCTGAAGGCAGACCGCGCGCATCCCCGCAAGCGGTTCCGTCCGTTCGCCAGCGGCACCGTGCCGCTCACCGTGGGGATCGCCGTGGCAGCTGTGCTGCTGCTGGTGGGGCTTGGCCTGGCGGCGCTCGGCCATGTCGTCTGGGTGGTGTGCGCGTATGCGGCGATGTCAGTCGGCTACTCAATCATCCTGAAGCAGTTGCCGCTGGTGGATGTGTTCATGCTGGCCGGGCTGTACACGATCCGCCTGTATGGCGGCGGCGAGGCGACCGGACACCGTCTCAGCCTCTGGCTGCTCGGGTTTTCCAGCTTTCTGTTCCTCAGCCTGGCGCTGCTGAAGCGGGTTGAAGAGTTCATGAGCGTGGCCAGCGCTGGCGGCTCAAAGGCCGCCCGGCGTGGCTATACCGCGGCGGATGTGCCAATCCTGCAGTTGTTCGGCGTGGCTGCGGCCTTTGCCTCTGCCATTGTGCTGGCGCTGTTCGTGCAGGCCGAGGCGACGGGGCAGGTCTACCGATCGCCGACGCTGCTCTGGCTGGTCGTGCCGCTGATGCTGTTCTGGCAATGCCGGATGTGGCTATCGGGCGCGCGCGGCTACATGCACCACGATCCAATCATCTACGCAGCGCGCGACTGGGTATCCTGGACCATTGGCGTCGCGATGGTCGCCGTGTTGATCGCCGCCAAGTCGTTGCCGTTGGGCATGGGGTGAGCGATGACGCTGCCGGTTCTTGGGCTCATCCTGCTCAGCATTACGCTCTCGGCGATCGCCCAGGTGCTGTTCAAGGTCGGCATGTCATCCGCCGGCGTGAAGCAGGCGCTGGCTGGCGGCTCACCGCTGGACGCGGCGCTGGCGGTCTTCCTCAGCGCCGGCGTGCTGGGCGGTCTGTCGTTGTATGGCATCGGCACGGTGCTGTGGCTGGGCGTGCTGTCGAAGACCGAGGTATCCCTGGCCTATCCGTTCGTCGGCCTTGGCTTCGTCTTCACGGCCCTGATCGGCTGGCTGCTGTTCGGTGAGTCGCTGACGCTGATGCGGATCGCCGGGATTGCATTGATCATCGCAGGGATTGTGGTGATCTCGCGCGGCTGACGAGGAGGGCGGAGACGGCCTCGGTCTACGATTGAGCCGTTCGGACGCCAGGCTCCGGCATCACACGGTGGGCTACGCCGCCTCCGCGCGCTGGTCGACACAACGGTGCGGTGTGTGCGCTCCGTTGATCGCCGTCAGATGCTCAGCCATCACTCCGGCAGGCGCCGTGCCAGCGACGGCCAATAGCGCGCCAGCAGCATCTGCACCGCTCCCCCTGCCAGGATGGCAAGCAGCAGGGTCGCCGGCAGGCGGTAGCGCGGCATCACGTAGTAGATTCCGTGAATACCCATGTACAGCAACACGGCCAGCACCAACGGCACCACCAGCCAGTTGCGGCGCCAGGCCGCGGCGACGGTCGCATAAACCGCCAGGGCGACGATTCCAACATACTGCGCCAGAGTGATCCGCCGCATCAGGCCTTCGAGCAAGCCGACCGGCGTGCCGGGATCGGTCGCGAAAGGAGGCAGCGTCCAGAACAGCCAGAGCTTGCGTAGCGCAAGCCAGAAGGCGGTAACTGGGTTGGCCAGAATCCACTGCCGGGCCATCTCGCCGCATAGCCGGTCGGTGGCATACTCGCCCTCCGACATGCGCCGATCCTGCCAGCCGGGACCGAGCGGGGTGTCGGTGATCGAGATGAAGTGGCCGGTAGCGTTCGGGTTATTGCCAATCCACAGGTTGAAGCCGCCATTCGTGTTCAGCACCGGGTGCCCGAAAATCAGGAAGTTGCGATACAACCAGGGCACGAGCAGTGCCGTCATGATGCCGGTCATGAGCAGGAAGCCGGCGATCCGTCTGCCGCGTGACCCCGGGGCAATGGCCAGCGCAAGCCACATCACCGGCACAATGGCCAGGCCGGACGCGCCGCTGAGCGCGATCGCCGCTGCGGCCGCGCCGCCGAC
>JAFEFW010000449.1 GCA_018240405.1 Pseudomonadota bacterium | reverse complement strand
CATGCCGGCAGTAGGGTCACCAGAAGCCGCGGAACAGGCTGATGACGACCGGCCCGGCGGCGAGCAGCGCGGACAGGGCAACCATCCGGCCGTTCTGGTCCTGCAGCGCGAACTGCGCTGCAACGTCGCCGGGCTTCACCACGATATCGAGGATGCCGGAGTTGCGCAGCCGCTCCGTCGCATCATGCATGATCGCCTGCAGCTCCGGCGGAATGCGTTTGGCCGCGGCTTCCCGCGTCGCGGCGAGCTTGGCTTCAAGCGTCATCATGACCCTCCTTCGTTACATATAACGTCACGTGTTTCCGCCGGCCGCCCCGCCCCGTGACACCGACGGCAGCCAGCAGGCCGATGGTTACCAGGATCAACCCGCCGATCTGCACGCTGTCAGGAATCTCCCCCAGCAGCGGAATGCCGATCAGCACCGAGATCGCCGGCACGATCGACGGAAACAGCACGGCCTTGCTGACGCCGAGGACGCGAATCGACTGGCTGTAGGCGACGACAGCGATCGAGCCCTGCAGCCCGCCCTGCACCAGGCCCTGCAGCGCCAAAGCCCCCAGCGGCACAGCGAGCAAGCGCCCGAAGCCCAACGTGGCGCCGTACAGCGGCAGCATGACGACCAGCGACAGCAGGGACATCGCGGCGATGGCGCGCACGGCGTTCAGTTGCCAGTAGCGCACCAGGACCGTGAAGCCCGCCCACAGGATGCTGGATGCGAGGAACATCAGGTCGCCAATCCAGGCCTGTCCCCCCGCTTCGGTTCGCAGGCCGTGCGCGCTGATCAGCACGATGCCCGTGATCACCAGCGCCGCGCCGGCGATGTGCGCGCGGGTCAGACGCTCCCGCAGGAACGCGGCCGCGATGGCGGTGCTGAAGATCGTGACGGCGGCCGGCGCGATCACCGCGCCGTGGGCCAGCGGCGCATAGGCATAGCCGCCGGTCTGCAGCAGGGCGAACAGCGGTCCGCCGGTGACCAGCAAGACCAGGCCGCGCGCCCAGCCGATCCCGCCCAGTGTCCACAAACCGGCGCGCAGCAGCACCGGGAACAGGACGATGCCGGCAACCAGGAACCGCACCAGGATCAGGTCCAGCGTCACCAGCCCGCCCAGCAAGCCGGCGCGCGCCACCGCGAAAGATATCGCGGCGCCGAACGCCAGGGTCGCACCACAGGCGATCCCGAAGACCTCGCTGTGCGGGTTGGGAAGCCAGCGCCGGGGCGCCGGGACAGCGAGCTCGAGGCAGGCGGACATCGCGGGCTCCGGACACGTCCAAGGCAGAATGACTAGGAACGCCGGACCGATATGACCGATGCACAGCGGCAGCAGAACCCGTATCGTCCGGATAGTCCCCATACGCCGCACGTATAGATGAGGAGCCGGGATGGACCTGCTCACCGCCATGCGCCTGTTCCACCGCGTCGTCGAAACAGGCGGCTTCTCCGAGGTCGCTCGGCAGACCGGCCAGACCCAGCCGACGATCAGCCGCACCATCGCTGCGCTGGAGGATCATCTGGGCGTTCGCCTGCTGAACCGCTCCAGCCGCTCCATGACGCTGACCGACGACGGGCGGCAGTTCCTGGAGCAGGCCGGCAGAGCGCTGGAAGCCGTTGCGGAGGCCGAGGCAAGCGTCGGGCGCCGGCGTGGGCATCCGACGGGCCTGTTGCGCGTCGGCACGCCGGTCGCCTTCGGCCGGCTGCACGTGGCACCACGGATTGCCGCGTTCCTGGACCGCCATCCGGACGTGACGGTGGACCTGTCGCTATCGGATGCCTTTGTGGACCTGGTCACGGACGGGCTGGATCTGGCGGTGCGGGTCGGCGTGCTGGACGATCCGTCGCTGATCGCGCGGCGCATCGGCACCACACGGCGCGCCACGGTCGCCTCCGCCGCTTACCTCGCCCGCCGCGGCATACCAGCGACGCCGGCCGATCTGCTGCGGCATGACTGCATCGTCTACACGCGGCTTGCGACCGGAAGCCGGTGGCATTTCGACGGGCCGGAGGGGCCGATCGTGGTCACCGTCAGCGGCCGTTTCAGGGCGGACAATTCCGAAGCAGTGCGTGAAGGGGTGATTGCCGGAGCGGGAATCGGCGTTGTTCCCGTCTGGCTGTTTCGCGACGAGATCACCACCGGCCGCGTGCAGATCGTGCTCGATGCGTTTGAACCGAGCCCGTTGCCCATCCACGCGGTCTATCCGTCGCGGCGGCTGGTGGCGCCTAAAGTGAGGGCGATGGTGGAGTTCCTCGCGGCCGAGTTCGCCGCCTCACCGGTCTTGTCGGGGCGCGGCGACGCATCGCACGCGGCTACGGTGGGATAGTTGGCGCGGGATCGCCGTGGGCGGAACGTCGACAGGGCGTGAATCCCGCGCTAAAACAATAAGCTAGAGCACTTTCACCCTGCACAGTCAGGGTGAAAGTGCTCTAGCCGGTCAACGCCAGGCCGAGAGGCGGGACTGGATCGTTGCCAGAAACCGGGTGCGCCGCTGCGGGCTGTCCTTGTCCATCCGCGTCAACGCCAGCCA
>JAFEFW010000448.1 GCA_018240405.1 Pseudomonadota bacterium | reverse complement strand
GGGTCCGCGGCACGCAGCAGGACGTCGACAGCCTTAAAGAAGCGGCCCCAGGCAGAGCGATATGGACCGCGGATGTAGTCGCGAACCTGTTCCGGGTCCTCTCGGAACAGCTCTCGGATATGCACGCCACGCGGGTTCGCCGCACGTGGCTTCAGCGCCATCAGCACCAGCAGCGGCACGATCACCGTGCGAGACCAGTAGGACACTTTGGAAAGGTGGAACGGGAACCACAGTGGCAGGTGCATGATCTCCAGCGGCATCACTGGAACCGCCCGCCACGGCACTTCGCCGAACAGCGCCAGCTGGGCGCGTGTAAACACATTTGTCCGTTCCGCTCCGCCGGCGGCCAGAATCGCCTCCCGCGCGCGGCGCATATGCGGCGCGTCGGGATCATCGCCGAGCGCCTTCAGTGCAAAATAGGCCTTTACGCTGCAGGAGATGTTGAACGCGCCGTCGTGGAATAATGGCCAACCGCCGTGCTCACCCTGGATGGCACGCAGGTAGACGCCGATCTTCTGCTGCAGGGGTTCGTCGATGCGGTCGAGGAAGTGCTCCAGCAGCACGTATTCAGCCGGGATGGTGGCGTCGGCCTCAAGCTCGAACACGAAATGGCCGTCCGGCTTCTGCAGCCTGATCAAGGCCTCGGCCGCTCGTTCCACCGCTGCCGCGACAACCGAATCGTTCACCGGCTTCGCCGCGTCATCGCGCGGTGCCGGCATGATCGCGTCCAGGGCCATCAGATCCTATCGGTCGTTGTGAACTGGCGTTCAGGCATCCAGCAGGGCCTCGGCAGCCAATCGGCCGGACCTTATCGCGCCCTCGATCGTGGCCGGCAACCCGGTACTGGTCCAGTCGCCCGCGAGTGCCAGATTGGCCGCGAGTGTGGTTTTCTGACCCGGTCGCCGTGCGTTCTGCCGCGCAGTCGCGGCAAAGGTGGCCCGGCGCTCCTTGACCACACGGAAGGGTGGGAGCTTGTCTCCCTCGTCGTACGCCGTAATCGGCATGCCCAGCGCGAGCTTCACATTAGGCCAGACCCGCGCAGCGAGAACCGCGGCATCGTCATCCACGAGATGGTTTGCCGCGCTGATGGTGACCGACACATGACCCTGTTTGGCGAACACCCACTCCGCCAAGCCTGAGGTAATGCCGACGAACCCGATTTCCGAGACGGGCGCGTCCGGCCCCGCCTCAATCGCGAAGTGGATGTTGAGGATCGCCTCGTAGGCATCGGGCGCCTCCAGCCCCGGCAGCAGGTCCGCAGCCACCCAGGGCGGCACGGCTAGTACCACTGAATCCGCCGGCCCGATCGGTTCCGGTCCGGCGGGACCACGCAGCGAGATAATGCGGCCGCCATCACTACGAATTTCCGCGATGCGGTGGTTGAACCGGATTTTTGCCCCGCGCTGGGTCAGCGTCGCAATCGCCGGGTCAACCAGCGCCTCGGACAAGCCCTCCTTGGGCAGCCAGGGGATGCAGGCCTTGCCACCGCGCATCACCGTGTCGCGGATGACGGCGCCGAGCAGGCTGGCGAGCGCCTTTTGCGGACGCGTGTTCAGCGCGGCGATCGCGAGCGGCTCCACCAGCCGCCAGTACAACCAGCCCCGTCGCATCGCGTCCGCAACCGTGGTGTTGTCCCTGATCCGGGCGATGCCGCGCAACTCCAGGTAGTCTGACAGGCGGGTCTCCGGCACGCGGCGGCTGTTGAACAATATCCACCAGGGAATGCGGCCCCGATTCAGCCGCAGGGTCCATTCCTCCCGCGTCTTCGCGTCGACAAAGGGAAACGCCGCCCGACGCGGCACGTTGAACCGGTCGGTGGCCCCGATTTCCCTGATATACTCCATCGCAGCGCCGTTTCCGGACAGCAACAGGTGATTGCCGTTGTCGATGCGGAAGCCGAGTTCCTTGTCCAGATAGGAGCGGCAGCGACCACCGGCGGCAGGTCCAGCTTCGTACAGCGTCACTTGCCGCCCTGCCCCGGTGAGGGTCAGCGCTGCCGCCAGACCCGCCATACCGGCGCCGATGACGTGCACGTTGCTCATTATTGGGAGTTCTGCACCGAGGCTGTGTCCGGTGCAACGTCAACGATATCAGTGCCCAGCGGTTGCTACAGCAGGCATAGCGCCTGCAGCTCACGTCGCAGCGTCGGCGGAAGCAGGTCGATGCCGTGCGCCGGACCCATCGCCGCCATGTCGGGCGGGGCATCATCCGGGTCGAGGTAGCGCCAGCCCTGGAAGGGTCGCGTCGGCCGCCCGGCCAGGGTCACCAGCGCGGGATCAAGCACCAGCGCGGTACACGCCTCACCGTTGTCCCGGGTATCGTCGATGATGTCCAGGATGCGCTGGCGGACCAGCATGGAGCCGTTGATCACCCAATAGATCGAGCCGCCGTCCAGCACCTCCTCCCGCCGCTTGGGGCCCATGCGGGTACGGTGGCGTAGCGGCGGGTGGGTCCGGGCCCGCTCCGCCTGCCAGGCGCGCAAATCCTCGATGTCACGGACGCCGACGGCGAGTTTCATGATGTGGAGCATGTGGGCGCGACTCGGCGAG
>JAFEFW010000447.1 GCA_018240405.1 Pseudomonadota bacterium | reverse complement strand
CGTGCTAGAGGTGCGGACGCATTTACTCCCGGGAGGAGGTGCTGTGCGCACCTTCACTGATATCACTGAACGGAAGCGCACCGAGCGCGATCTGGCGCGGGCGCGCGACGACGCCGAAGCTGCGTCTCGCGCGCGCTCGGACTTTCTGGCGGTCATGAGCCACGAAGTCCGTACGCCGATGAATGGCATCATCGGCATGGCCGGTCTGTTGCTGGACAGCCCGTTGGACGTCCGGCAGCGACACTTCGCCGAAACGTTGCGTGACGCGGCTGACAATCTGCTGCGAATTATCAACGACATTCTGGACTTCTCGAAGCTTGAGGCGGGCCGAATGGAGTTCGAATCCATTCCGTTCGATCTCGGACAGGTTCTGGAAAGCGTCGTCGATCTGCTGCAGTTCAAGGCGGACACGAAAGGACTTTCCCTGTCCACTCATGTCGATCCCGCCACGCCCCGACACCTGATCGGCGATCCTGGGCGGCTGCGCCAGGTGCTGCTGAACCTGGTTGATAACGGCCTGAAGTTCACTGACACCGGTGGCGTCGAAATCTCCGTCTGCGCCGAACCGAAATCGGAAGATAGGGTCAGGCTGCGGTTCGCGGTACGTGACACCGGGATCGGCATCCCGGCCGATCAGCGGACGTCATTGTTTGAGAAGTTCTCTCAGGCAGACTCGTCGATTTCGCGCCGGTTCGGCGGCACGGGACTTGGGCTGGCGATCTGCCAGCGGCTCGTCGAACGGATGAACGGCACGATCTCGGTCGACGACGACCTAAGCGGCGGTACGCGCTTTTCTTTCGACGTCCTGCTTGGGATCAATCCGTCGCCAGCTACGGTGCCCGAGCAAGCTCCAGCGCTGGAATACCTGCCCGGGCGTCGGCTCCGCATTCTCGTCGCCGAGGACAATGGAACCAACCGACTGGTCGCGCGGACACGGCTCGAAACAATGGGTCATCGGGTCGATTGCGTTGCGGGTGGTGCGGAGGCCGTGGAAGCAGTCAGCACGGTGCCATACGACCTCGTGCTGATGGACGCGATGATGCCCGAGATGGATGGCTTGGCCGCCACCCGTGCCATCCGTGCGTTGCCGCCGCCCGCAGGCGAAATTCCGGTGGTCGCTGTCACCGCAAACGTCTTCCGCGACCACGAGCAGGCCTGTCTGGACGCCGGCATGGATGGGTTTCTTGGCAAACCATTCACGGACGCTCAACTGCGGACGATCGTTGGTCGCGCCGTGGCAGGCACCTTGCGTGCGCCGACGAATGTGGCACATGACGAGGCCCACGAAGCGCTGGATCGCGATGCGTTCGCAAGGTTGGTGAGTGATATCGGCAATGACGAGGCGCGGGACTTGCTGCGGACAGGTCTGAACGAAGCCCGATCGCGCGTGGACGCCATACGGGAGGCGGTGCTGTCAGGTGACACGGCTCGACGTGACGCCGAGGCACACGCTCTTGCGTCCGCGGCCGCGATGGTCGGCTTCCGCCACTTGGCTGCGACCGCGCGGGAGATCGCGGACCGTCGGGAAGGCCAGGTTGCAGCACTTGAACGTAGTCTGGCCGACGCGCACGAAGCTGCGGCAGGGCTTCTCCCCGAGGAGAGACGTGACGCTCGGCTGCCTCCAGACGTTTCGGGGTCGTCGGCGCCGGTATGATCTTGGAGGTTGCGGGCTGCTGCGCGAAACATGGCGATGCAAAGTCGGGGACCTGGCGCCCCACCCCTGGGCGATACTGCACTTACGGCGCTCGGCGCACGGGCTTTGAACAGCTGTGACGTAGAAATAGGGTTCTCTCAGCGTTCACGCCAGAAGGTATAATCTGAGGTCGGATGGACGAACAGGTGCGATCAGGCGGCCGTCAAGATGTTCATGACGGTAGCGGAGCGACGGAGGAATTGCAGTCTGCGGTGATTGGCGGAAACATGATGATGGGGGCGGAGGCGGAAACGGAGGAAGTTACGCAATTCGTCGTAGCCTCGACAGAACCGCCCGGCAGAGTGCGGGCACTTGAACCTGCGCATCGGCTGGTAGCGGCCTTTGCTCCCGCGGTGATCCTGCTCCAACCGATTGTTGAGATAACGGCTGGTGCGGTGCTGCACGCCCTCGCCCAGCGTCGTGCGGATCGCTCGGGGATAGCTGTCGTGACCGTCGGTGGTTACTCGCTCTGGCGTGACGCCGGTGACTGTCTTGGCCGATCGGAAGAACGCTTTCGCGGCACCCATGTCGCGGTGCTCGCTGAACATCACGTCGACCAGCGCGCCGTTGCGGTCAATGGCGCGATAGAGATAGCGCCACTGTCCGTTCACCTTGATGTAGGTCTCGTCGACGTACCAGCCACGACCAACCTTGCCGCGGCGGTGGCGACGCAGACCTTCAGCCAGCGCCGGCGTGAGTTTGGCTTCCCAGTCGCGCACCGCCTCATGGCTGAACACGATGCCGCGGATCAGGAACATCTCCGGCAGGTCGCGCAGACTGAGTTTGTAGCGCAGCCGCCAGAGCACCACGAGGGCGATGACATCCGAGGGATACTGCGCCCGGTTCAGCCGGGTGCCGGC
>JAFEFW010000446.1 GCA_018240405.1 Pseudomonadota bacterium | reverse complement strand
ATCACGGCAATGGCGGCGTCAAGCAGTTTGGCGCGGGCGGAGGGTCGGGCGGCGGCTTGTGTCATATCGGATGTCCCATAGCCGAAACCATACCGACTGGTTGGTATGTTAGCAATGCCTGGGGAAGCTCACGATTTTGTGAGGATTTGTTCGCCTATCGCGCTTGCGCGCACGGCTTACGGCCACGGCACCGGTTGAACATCGCGCAGAGGCGCTGAGGATCCTCTCGACCGATGCGGCCGGTGCGACGGTCCATGCAGCGGATGCAAAGACCAACTCCACGGCCCTTGGCGCCTGCGCGTAAAGCCGCAATCGTGGCCGCACAACGCACAGGCGCCGGCACCCGACAACGTCGAGCACCGGCGCGACTCACTCGGTTTCAGATGATCCGAAGCCGCAGATCGGCGAACTGCGGATAGGTTCGCCTTGCATTACGCCGGGGCGCCGTCCGCGCCCCGGTCGCCACCCCCGTTACGCCAGCTTCCACTGCACCAGCGTAAACGGCGGGTTCGCCTCCTCATGCGGTTCGAACACCGCCTCGACCGGCGCGCCGATCTTCACCTCCTGCTTCGGATCGCCCAGCAGGTTGCCGACCATGCGGACATTGCCGTAGTCGGGCAGTTCCACCAGCACGACGATGTACGGCCCATGCCCGTTCAGCGCGGCGTGCACCGGGTGGTGCGGCCGCTCATAGCTGTAGATCCGGCCTTTGCCTTTGATCTCCTGCCAGGACAGGTCGAAGGAATGGCAGCGGTGGCAAATCCATTCCGGACCCCATTGCCACGACCCGCAGCCGCCGCACTTCTGGATGCGCAGCTTGCCCTCACGCGTGCCCTGCCAGTAGGGCTCCGCCAGGCCATCGGGACCGGTGCCGGGAACAGCCAGACCGGTGGGGAGATAGGTGCCGCTCACAGCGTGGCCTCCGAACCGAGAATAATGGAACTGACCGGCGTAACCATCGGTCCGCCGATGACGATCGCGGCGTCGTTCTTCTTCACCTGGTTGATCGCGGTGCCGCGGATCTGGCGCACCGCCTCGATCACCAGTTCCAGACCGTGCATGTAACATTCGGCCAGGTTGCCGCCGGATGTGTTCAGCGGCATCCGGCCGCCTTCTACGATCAGGTTCTCCTTCACCAGGAATTCGTTGGCTTCCTCGGCCTTCACCAGCCCATGCTCGATCAGGCTCATGAGCACGCCACCGGTGAAGTTTTCGTAGCACTGGACGATGCCCATATCGGACGGGCCCATCTTCGCCATTTCATACATCCGAGGCGCAATCTTCGAAAAATGCGAGCTTGGATAGTTCGGCATGTTATGCACTGGCGCCGCGCTGCGATGGTCGCAGCCCTGGCCGCAGGCCATGACGTAGGCCGGCTTGTTCTTCATCTCCTTCGCTTTCTCGGCCGAAACGACGATCACCGCGGCGGCACCGTCATTCTCCTGGCAGCAATCGTAGAGATGGAAGAACGGTTCAATGATCCAGCGCGAATCGTCGTATTTCTGCTCATCCAGCGGCCGGCCGCGCATCACCGCGTTGGGGTTCTTCTGCGCGTGGTGGTAGCAGGCGAGCGAGATGCCGCGCAGCGCCTCCTGCTTGATGCCGTGCTCATGCATGAAGCGCGTCACCTTCATGGCGAAGCGCTGCGCCGGCGACATCAACCCGTACGGGAACAGGAACGCATCGTCACCGGTGGCGACCGCCGCGCCGGCAGAGCGGCCATAGCGCTGGTATTGGCCCTGGGCGAGGGAGCGGAAGGCGATCACGCAGTCCGCCATGCCGGTGGCCACCGCCGCTGCGGCATTACCGACCGCGCCGCAGACCCCGCCGCCACCACCGCCCCAGAACATGTTGGAAAAGCGGAACTCCTTAATGCCAAGCGCGGAGGCCAGGCGGCCGGCCTCGGAGCGGTCATTGCCGTAGGAGGCAAAACCGTCCACGTCATGCGGGCTGATGCCGGCGTCCTCGCACGCCTTCACGCAGGCCTGCAGTGCGAGCTTGAACTCGCTGTCGGGGGATTGGCCGTACTTGTAATAGGTCGTCTCGCCGATACCGACGATCGCCGTTTTCCCGCGTAAGGTTCGTTCTGCCATCTTGGTCCTCTCCTACTGGCGGGTAGTTTGCCTCGGGTTGGCGGGGTTGGCCAGAGTGGGATTGACCCGGGTGGGGATGGAACTTTGGGAAGAGGCTCGGACGTTATGACACGAGGCGGGCTTCCAGTGGGCACGTAACGGCTTGGAACGGCAGGACGTTTCCACCGCCGAGGCTGGGATCAGGGACACACACGCCACTGGGGCTCGAGCAGTGTAGCGAGTAAAACAATCACAGATGTTGCGTGCGGTTATCTATGTGGATTTCCGTATGTCTGTGATTTTTCTGATTCCTTATGCGACGACAAAGAACCATCCCAGCAAGCATAGGCGCGTCATTGTCCCCGTCCGGGGATTCTGTTGCCTTATAGGCAAATATTGCCAACGCCTAAGCGTCCTGTTCCTAACGCCGTGGATCGATGGTTCCACTCGCACCGCACCAGAAGCCGGGACACCTGCCGCAGTCCCAG
>JAFEFW010000445.1 GCA_018240405.1 Pseudomonadota bacterium | reverse complement strand
AGACGGACGGATTCGGCGAGGCCGGCACGGTGCACGCCGCCCTCTTCCGCCTCAAGAACGGGCGCAGCCTCGGCTGGGATAAGCGCACCGTGCTGATGGTGGACGAGGCGGCGATGCTGGACACGCGGGTGACCGGCGAATTGCTCGCCGAGGCCAGGAATGCCGGCGCGAAGGTGATCCTGGCTGGGGATGATCGCCAGCTCGCCTCGATCGAGCGCGGCGGGCTGTTCACGGAGCTGCGCCAGGCGCACGGATCCGCCACTCTGACCGAGGTGACACGCCAGCGCGTTGACTGGCAGCGCCAGGCAGCACGGGACTTGGCGGAGGGGCAGTTCGATGCCGCGGTGGCGGCGTTCGACCACCACGGCGCGGTGACCTGGCGGCCGGACCAGGACGGATCACGCACGGCACTAGTGGAGCGGTGGAAGGCGGACACTGCTCAGGACCCCAAGGCCAGCCGGTTCGTGTTCGCCTACACCAACGAGGAGGTGGACCGGCTCAACACCGCGTTGCGCCAGGTGCGGCGTGAGCGCGGTGAGCTGGGCAGCGGCGACGTCACACTGGCGACGAAGCACGGGCCGGCGGCGTTTGCCGTCGGCGACCGGGTGCAGTTCACCGACACGGCGAAGAAGCTCGGCATCTACAACGGCACCGTCGGCACGCTGATCGGGCTGGATGCCAGGACCGGTGAGGTGGCGGTGCGGCTGGACGCGCCAACGGGGAAAGCCGGAAGGATCGTCAGCTGGTCAGCGGCGGACGGGTTCGAAGGGTTTCGGCACGGCTATGCTGGGACGATCTACAAGGGCCAGGGCAAGACGCTGGACCACACGTATCTGCTGCACACGCAGCACTGGCGGGCGGCGGCAAGCTATGTGGCGCTGACGCGGCAGCGCGAGAGCGCGCAGCTGTTCGTCGCCACCGAGACGGCACGCGATGCCCGTCAGCTGGCCTGGCAGATGGCGCGCGGCGAGGTGCGCGCAGCCTCGGTGGCCTGGGCAACGGCGGACGAGCTTCACCCGTCACAGCAGTCGAGCCCCGAGGAAGCAGGAAAGGCCAAGGCCACCGCTGCCAGCAACACACCCGTGGCGCCTGCGCCGGAGCGTAACGCGACGGGCGACGATCGGCGTCAGGCGGCCCGGCGAGAGGCCAGGCAGAACAAGACAGGCGACACCACAGCAGCGTCACGGCCGCGCCAGGTAGCGGGGCATGGCCTGTCGGCCGACCAGTGGCTGATTGCGCCGCGCGTGTCGCCGGACGGGCGCGACAGTCTGGGACGCGGACTGGACGGCGGTAGCGTGCGTGCCGTGGTGGTGGCGGACCCGGGCGTGCAGCGCGAGCGCGAGGCGCTGATGGACTACCTGCGCGGCGGCTACCGCGACCCGCTGGCGGCCCGGGCCCGGCTCGACGAGCTGGTCAAGCGGGAGGGCTTTGCCAGCGCTGCGGCGCGGATCGCGAACGTGCCGGAGCAGCTTGGGGAGCTACGTGGCACGACCGGGTTCTTCGCGGGCAGTGCTGCGCGCCAGGAGCGTGTGGTGGCGCTGCGCGTCGCCAGCGCCGTGCCGGGCAGCCTGAGCCGCATCGGCGAGGCGGAGCGGGCGGCAGCGGAGCGGTATCGTCAGGGCGTGCAGGCACAGCTGGCGGCGGATGCAACCGGCATCCCACGCCTGTCCGCGCAGGCCGAGGCCGCGGTCAACGCTGTCGCGGCAGAGAAGGACGATGCCGGTCGGCTGGCGGCGTGGAAGGTGGTGCAGGGCGATGCCAGCCTGCGTGCCGAACTGCAGGCGTTCCGTGCGGCGGTGGAGCAGCGGTTTAGAGCAGACGGCGTCCGCGCCATGCTGCGAGCCGAAGGCCGGCCAGGCGCGGTGCAGCTGCCTGGGGTTCGTGAACAGGCGGCCGTGAACCGTGTCTCGCAGTTCGTCGGGATCCTGCGTCAGGGCGACCGTCTGGCAGAGCGGCAAGCGGCCACAGACCGGATGACAGCACGACAGGGACAACGCCCACGCCTGCAACCATGAACATTCATGGCCGCAGCGGCCCGGCCAAAGCTTCGCCGATCATTTAGTAATTCTCGGGCGCAAGATCCGACAGAGGCATGATCAATTCCTGGGGCCGCTTTCCTACAACGGAGGCCAAGGTAACGAGAACGCTAAGGACCTGTCAGGAGATAAGTGAATCGGCTGACGCCGTATGGGCGGGACTGGATTCCCGCGCCATCACGCGGCTCGTAGTGTCTGCGGATGATCGACCTGGCTCCGATTCGCGCACGTTTTGCCGCTGTGTCGTCTGAACTGGACGAGCGAGGCCGGCGCCTACTGGCAGCGGCGGAAGCGCGAGCGGCGGGATACGGCGGTATCGCCGCAGTATCGGCGGCAACAGGTATAGCGGCGAGCACAATTGGGCGTGGTCTGAAGGAGCTGGATGCGGCAAGCCTGCTGACGCCCGGACGAGTGCGCAGACCTGGCGGAGGCTACAAGCCATTGACCGCGACTGACCCGGATCTGGTGGCGGATCTGCTGAAGCTGGTTGAACCGGACGAGCGCGGCGACCCGATGTCGCCCTTA
>JAFEFW010000444.1 GCA_018240405.1 Pseudomonadota bacterium | reverse complement strand
ATGCTTGTAGAAGCGACCTATCCCGCACCGGAGGGTCCACTCATGAAGCTCGTCCGTCGCCTGCGGCGACATGATCGGACGACCGACGAACTCACCGTCGAATAGGACATTCCGGCGGCGCTGGATGCGCGGCTGCCCGCACTGGTAGGGGCTGCGGTTGACGCACCTGACTGGGAAGGCGTGGCTGAGCTTATAGAGTCGGCTTGGGCACGCTGGAAACCTGCGTGACACGCCTGACTCCATAGGCACCGCGACGACATTCAGGAGCACGCAAGCCGGCTTTATGAGCACCCGCCTATCGGCGTTCATCGGCGTTCATCTGTGGTTGAACCGCTGTGCATGTGCATGATCGAACCGCCGATGAACGCCGATGAACGCCGATTCACGCTGGTTCTTCGTGCAACCTCTGGCACTGACATGCCTGCAACTATTGCTTCATGTTGATGTATGGTGGCTTCGCGCGCCGCAGGGCGACAGCGTGACCGTCGTTCTGTCCGGGCGGCTGTGCAGCGGGTTATCTGACCGGTTGTGCCGGCCCACGTAACGCGGGCGTGCTTGCTTCACCAGGGCCCGACGGGCGCTTCCGAACCCCCGGTGCTGCCCCCTTCAGTGCCCCACGCGCAGTGACCGCCGCTCCGGGCGCCGGACCAATGCGCGCCCGAAGCGGCGCAGCCCGGCCCATTGCTGCTGCCAGTACGACCCCGTCGCCAGCGCCTCCTCGCCCGAGGGATCGCCGGTCGCAACGTAATCGCGCGAGAAATCGGCTGTTCCGAACAGCATGTCCCACCACGGCAGCACCGCGCCGTAATTGCAGCTCCGTTGCCCCGCGGCCAGCACGCCGTGATGCGCACGGTGAAAGCGCGGCGAGATCAGCAGCCGTTCACCAATCGCACCGAACGACAGCCGCACGTTGGCGTGCGACAGCGACTCCAGGAAGCGCAGCATCAGCACCAGCAAGGGGAACTGCATCGGCGGCACGCCGATCAGCAGCGCAATGATGCCGAACCAGACGAAGGCGATCAGGTCATCGATGAAATGATTCCGGTCGTCCGACCAGAACGTCATCTGCCGCTGCGCATGGTGCAGCGAATGCAGCGCCCACCACCAACGGAACTGATGCGACAGCCAGTGCCGCCAGTATTCGGCAAAGTCCAGGATGACCGCGTACAGGAAGAACGTCAGCACCGGCCAGTCGAGCAGGAATGGAAAATATCCCTCCAGCGTCGGCGGCACCCAGCCATGGTCCGTCATCCAGCCGCTGACTCGCACCTGCGCGGCGTAGAACAGCACATAGGTCACCAGCGGCAGCACTCCGACGCGGGACAGCACGGTGTAGAGCACATCCACCAGGACGTTCTCGTGGCTGTCCCAGCGCTCCACCGGCCGCCATTTCTCCAGCGGCATGCAGATGGCAAAGGTGACGGCGACCTGCGCCGCGCCATATAGCGCGAACAGGATGTAGTTGTAGGAGACATCCTCCCAGTTCATCAGGCTGAACCGGTAGAGGATCGGGATCAGCAGATGTTCCTGCAGCCAGCCGGCCGCCAGGTCGAACGGGTCGCTCATGTCACCGGCTGGAAACCTGCGTTGGTAGCGTCGCCTTCGGGTTCAGCCAGATACCGTGCGGTGAACGGCCGACCGGGATCACCTGGAAGTCGCCGGTCGCAGGATCCAGTATCGCGACGCTCTGTGCGAAGCGGCGGGTGAACCAGATCTTGCCGTCCGGGGCGAAGTCCAGATCGTCCGGCCCACCGGGCAGCTTGTAGGTGCGCTTCACCGTCAGCGTGGCCGCATCCACCGCCGAGGTCGAGCCGCCCTCCCGGTTGTTCACCCACAGCACCTTCCTGTCCGGTGACAGGAACAGATTATGCGCGCCGCGCGCGGTGACGATGCGGCCGATCTCCTTGCCGGTCTTCGGATCGATGCGGGCGACGTAGTCGGTGCCCATGTTCGCCACCAGCACCTCATTGTTCAGCCACAGCACGCCGGCGGGGGTGGTGCCGGTCGGCACCGTCCAGCGCTCCGTCAGCGTATCGAGGTCGAAGGAGGCGAGCTTGTCGCTATCCTGCAGGCTGACGAACACCCACTTCCCATCCGGCGAATACGCCAAATGGCTCGGCGTCGCCGTCACCGGAAAGCGCTTCAGCAAGGCAAAGGTCTTGCCGTCATAGACGTCGACCTGATTGCGGGCGAGGCCGCAGACGACGAAGAACTTGCCATTCGGGGAGAAGGCGAACTGGTAAGGGTCCGACATCGGCAGCCGCTTCTGCACATCGCCGGTGTTGGGGTCGACGAACATCATCTGGTTGCCGGCGGTATCGCCGATCAGCAGGCTCTTGCCGTCGGGCGTCAGCATCAGGTGGTGCGGCTCGCGCAAGGAGGGGATGCGGCCGACCTCCTTCTGCGCCGTGAGGTCGACCAGGCTGATCGAAGGCCCGCGGGAGTTGATCACGAACGCCACGCCGCCGGCGTAGGCCGGTGCGGTGGCGGCCAACAGCGCCGCAGCAAAACTTGCTTGGCAGATCAGGCGAAATACAAGCCGCATCGCACATCACACTCCGGCGGGACGCCAC
>JAFEFW010000443.1 GCA_018240405.1 Pseudomonadota bacterium | reverse complement strand
TGCCGCAGGGCGGCCTCGGCGGCCTGCCGTTCCGCCATTTCGGCTTCCAACTGGCGGTTGGCGGCGGACAGTTCGACGGTGCGGGCCAGCACGCGCTGCTCCAACGTCTCATTGGCTTGCTGCAGCGCGCGCTGGTTGGTCTGGATCGCGTCCGCCATCTGGTCGAACGCAGCGCCCAGGCGGCCAACCTCGGAGCTCCGGTCGGGCAGGTTGACCCGCACATCATAGGCGCCGGCGGTCCATTGCCGGGCGGCTGCCGTCAGGCGTTGCAGCGGTCGGCTGACCAGCCGCCAGGTGCCGACTGTGGCCAGGACAATCGCAGCCAGTATGGCAACGGCCAGAACGATCAGGTCCCGCCGAACCTCGGCCGCGGCCAGCAGGGACAGCGGCTGCTGTTGCAGGTCGACGACGACGGACAGGCCGATCGGCGGGGCCACCGCGGGCACGACGCCGACCATGTGCGGATTGCCGTTGGTGTCCTGATAGCGAAACGCCGCTTCCTGCGTGGTGCGGGAGGCCTGCAGGTCGGCTGGCAGGGGAAAGCCAATAGAGGAGGCTGATGGCGCCACAACGACGATGCCCTTCCGGTCAGTCAGCCAGAGGGCCGCTCCAGGCGGCAGGTCCAGTTCGTGGAAGTGCCGCTGCAGCCAATCGACATCGATGCCAATCGACAGTACGAGCCGGCGCCCGGCATCGTCGCGGAACGGCAGTGCGACCGGGAGTTGCGGCTGCGGGATCGTGCGTCCGACAATATAGTCCCCGATAACGAAGTCCTCGGTCCGCAGCGCCTCTTGGAAATACAGCCTGTCCCGCGCGGTCGCATTCGGGGCGCTCGGCGTGTTGGCGCAGATCGGCTGTCCGCTCTCATCGATCAGCGTGATATTGAAGATCTGCGGATAGCGGCGCGCCAGATTGGCCAGGTAGTCGCGGCACTGCGCCTCATCGAAGGCCCGCACAAACGGCGTCTCGCGAACGGCCGTCATGATACCTTTCATCCCTTCGACGACCCGTAATGCATCGCTGGATACAAGGCGGGCGTAGCGGATGGCGTCGGACCGGTCGTCGGCCTCCCGCGCGAACTGCAGTTCGACCTGGGTGTAGACCTGGGCCACCATGACCGGTGCCATCGCCAATGCGATCAGCAACAGGATTCGAGCAGCAAGCGACATGTTGCGCAGCGGGTCCGTCCAGCATCGCCAGCACCCGTTTCAGGCACGGCGGCGGCGCATTCATTGCACGTCGCAACGCGGTTGGAACCGGTTGCCGCGTTCACCAAATCGTGTTCTGTGCGCAGCCCCGGCGCCGGCGGGGCGCCGGACCGGCTTGATCCGGCGCCGGCCTGCCCGCACCATGCCGCCACCGAAGGAATGGAGACCAAGAATGCAAGTGCGCGCCGCGGTGGCCCGTGAGGCCGGCAAGCCCCTAAGCCTGGAGACCGTCGAACTGGATGGTCCGCGTGAGGGCGAGGTCCTGGTGGAGATCAAGGCCACCGGTATCTGCCATACCGATGAATACACGTTGTCCGGCGCCGATTCCGAGGGGATGTTTCCGTCCATCCTCGGCCATGAGGGCGCCGGCATCGTCGTTGATGTCGGCAAGAACGTGACCAGCCTGAAGAAGGGCGATCACGTCATTCCGCTCTACACGCCGGAGTGCCGGCAGTGCGAATACTGCCTGTCGCGCAAGACCAATCTGTGCGTGGCGATCCGCGCGACGCAGGGGAAGGGGGTGATGCCCGACGGCACGTCGCGGTTCCGCAGCGGGTCAGAAACAGTGTACCACTACATGGGCACCTCGACCTTCGCCAATTACACGGTTCTGCCGGAGATCGCGCTGGCGAAGATCCGGCCGGACGCGCCGTTCGACAAGGTCTGCTATATCGGCTGCGGCGTCACCACCGGCATCGGCGCAGTCATCAATACGGCGAAGGCGGAAGCCGGCTGCCGGGCAGTGGTGTTCGGGCTGGGCGGCATCGGCCTGAATGTGATCCAAGGCCTGCGCATGGTCGGTGCGGAGCAGATCGTCGGCGTCGATATCAACCCTCGCCGCAAGGAAATGGCAGAAAAATTCGGTATGACACATTTCGTCAATCCGGAGGAGGTGCAGGGGGATCTGGTCCCGTACCTGGTGGACCTGACGAAAGGCGGCGCCGACTACAGCTTCGAATGCATCGGCAATGTGAAGGTGATGCGCCAGGCGCTGGAATGCGCGCATCGTGGCTGGGGCAAGTCGGTGATCATCGGCGTTGCGCCGGCCGGGACCGAGATTGCGACGCGGCCGTTCCAGCTCGTCACCGGCCGGATCTGGATGGGCACTGCGTTCGGCGGCGCTCGCGGGCGTACGGACGTGCCGCGGATTGTCGACTGGTACATGGACAAGCGGATCAACATCGACGACCTGATCACGCATGTGCTGCCGTTCGAGCAGATCAACGAGGGGTTCGACCTGATGCGGCGCGGCGAGTCGATCCGGTCGGTGGTGGTGTTCTAACTGCCCAGGCCGGTTGGTCGGCGCCACGGCGTCTTGCCGAACAGGTGTGTCTCCTGCCGAGGCCTTATGAGGAGAAGCCGGGCGC
>JAFEFW010000442.1 GCA_018240405.1 Pseudomonadota bacterium | reverse complement strand
CGGCTTCGACAAGAATGTCCTTGCCGCAGATCAGTTCGAAATCGCGATCGGCGCGAAGCCGGCCAAAGACCAGCTTTGTTGCCAGGCCGAGCAGCGCGATCGGGTGGCAGTCGGGCGCGACGTACATGGCGAAGCACCCTTGTTCCAGGCATTCCGCGCCGGCCAGGCCGAATTCGGCAAGCTGATACGGATTGTTGGCGATGAAGACCATGGGCGTCCGCAACCGCTTCGGACTCCCATCGACCGTTACCCGCAGCGAGAGCGGCGCTCGGCCGCGGGTCAGGGATAGCAGGACAGAGATGTGCGCGGCGATCCGGCTGCGCCCCCAGCGCCGGTAAAGATCCTCCCGCTGCTCCAGGATGCGGGCATAGATGCCCAGGCTGGCATTGTTCAGGAAGGTGCGGCCGTTCACTTCGCCGACGTTGAACGAGCGTGTCTGTCCCTGGGCCAGCACGGCCACAGCCGCGTCAATATCGCCGTCAATGCCCAGGCTGCGGGCGAAGTAGTTGAAAGTGCCCATCGGCAGCACGCCCATGGTTCGCCCTGTGCCGACCAGCGATGCCGCGCCGGCACAGAGCGTGCCGTCGCCGCCACCAACCACAACCGTCTCATACCCCTGCTTCACGCCATCGGCCACCACGGCACTGATCTCTCCCCCGCCATCAAGGGGCCGGATGTCGGCCTTCAGGCCGTGGCGGTCCAAAGCGCCGTGCAACGTCTCCATCTTCTGTTCGCGAGACAGCGCGCCGGAGCGGGCGTTAAACACGATCAGCGTGCGGCCGAGCATTGGTGTCAGGCCTCCATGGCAATGGGCTGGCGGATCAGCGATCGGTTCGGGCACACGGTGTGTGCCGGCGCTCATGCTGATGCCGTGCGGTGTGGTCCGGCGTGAGCCGGCGCTCCTCGATGCTGACCAGCCGCAGGCGCGTCGACGCCGAATTGCACATCGACAATATCATCCCGCCTGCGACGGCCCATGTCAGGAAGCCGAAGCAGAACGCGCTTTGCATGTTGCGGTTTCAGACTGCTCGTGCGCGCCGGTCAGCAGTTCTTTGTGATGGTCATACGATCGGTCCGGAAGTCAGACACAAGCGGCCCCGGCAGCGAAACCGTGCGGTCCTTCCTCTTGTCACGGCCGGCCTTGCCCGCACCCCGCGTGACCCGCGCATGCGCCCAGCCACGGCCAGCGGCATGTCTCGGCAAACGTTGGGTGAAGCCCGCGAACCGCTCCACAAGCCGGACCGGCCGTCCTGTCATCCAGGCACGGCGGCGCAAGCGGAAGGGGGGCCATGGCGCGGGGCTGCTGGAGCGGTCTCAGCCGCCCAGGCCGACGCAGTCAGGCCTCCGGTGCGACGGGCCGGCCCGCCGCACCGAAACGCCGTGTCAGCGAACGAAGCCGGTCAGCTCGTCGGCCGCCCAGTTCTGCACGTCCTTGATGGACGAGCCGGTCTTGAGCTTGGCCAGCATGGTCGGCAGCGTGCCGCGGTTATAGATCTGCACCGCGACCTCTGGTGGCGCCGGAGCGACCGCGATCCAGTTCTTCTGGTGATGCGATTCGCGGATCGGATAGTGGTAGACCGTGCCTTTTGGCGGCTCGACGTCATCCCAGATCTTGAAGTCGGTCATGCTGGCGAAGGGCGGCACATCGTATCCCAGGCTGGCCGCGCAGCGCTTCTCGACATTCTCGCGTTGCGACAGGAACTCAATCAGTTCCTTGGCTGCGCTCTTGTTCGGGCTGAAGTTCCAGACGCCCAGGGAGAACGCGCCAATCGGCAGGAAGCGGCCCTTCGGGCCTTTCGGCGCCGGGAAGGTCCAGCAATCCGCCGCCACCGCCGGCGCGTCACGCCGCGCCACCGCCCAGGCGGAGGGCGGGTTCCAGATCAGCGCCGTCTTGCCGGCGATCAGCGCGCGATTGTTGGACGCGTCGTCGTAGCTGACGGCATCGTCCGGCAGGTATTTCACCAGTTGCTGTGCGTATTCCAGCACCTGGCGGACATTGTCGGAATTGACGTTGATCTGGCCGTCCTTGGTGATCACCTCGGCGCCGAACGCGGCGAACAGCGATCCGGCGGTGTCCACCGAGTCCGGCGTGGTGCCGAGGCCGATGGCAAAGGTCATATTGGCCTTCTTGCAGGCCTCGGCGGCCTTCAGCATCGTGTCGTAGGTCCAGTTGTCGGCGTCCGCCGTGGCCGGCGCGGAGGCCGGATACATCTTCAGCAGATCCAGGCCGGCGACTTCCTTCAATACGGAAATCCGGCCGCACGGACCCTTGTTCTGGTTGCCGGAGGAGAACGGCACGGCGCGCCATTTGCCGCCCGACGTAAACAGATACTCGCTGATCTCCGCCGTCGGGCCGAACTTGGCGGTCAGGCGCTTCATCACGTCATCGACGGGTTCCAGCTTATCGGCGTGATTCTGCACTTCCCAGCCCGGGAACTGCTGGATGTCATGACCGGTCTTGGCCTGCGCCTCGGCAGCAATGGTCAGGATATTCTTGGATCCGACCGAGGTGATGAAGTCGGCCTGCACTTCGACCTGGTTGGCCTTGCCGAACGCCTCACACTGCTTGCGCATTTCATCGTTGCCGGCCGGGACCCA
>JAFEFW010000441.1 GCA_018240405.1 Pseudomonadota bacterium | reverse complement strand
AACGCCTCATCGAGCAGCGCGTTCAGGTCCACCTTGCGGCGTTCGCCGGATGACGCGCGGGAATGTTCCAGCATCGAACGAACAATGCGGTCGGCGCGCTTGCCGTGCTCCTCGATCCTGCGCAGGTTGCCGGTCAGCGTGTCCGCCAGGTCCTCCACATCCGCTCGGGTGCCATCATCCAGAGCGGCAAAGCCGGGCGCGGCGGTCTGCTTCAGTTCGTCCAGCAGGTCCACCGACAGCGACGCAAAGTTGTTGACGAAGTTCAGCGGGTTCTTGATTTCGTGCGCGATCCCAGCCGTCAGCTGGCCCAGCGAGGCCATCTTCTCCGCCTGGATCAGGTTCGCCTGGGCCGCGCGCAGGTCCCGCAGCGAGGCTTCGGCGGTGTCACGCGCCGATCGTAACTCGTCCAGCAAGCGGGCATTCTCCAGCGCGATGACGGCCTGCGCGGCGAAGTTCTGCAACAGGGCGATTTCACTGTCCGAGAATGGGCGCACATCCGGACGCCAGACAACAATGTTGCCAAGCAGCCGGTCCTCGGCCCGCAGCGCAACCGTCAGGGCACTGCGCACCGACGCGTCGTCCACGAGGAAACGGGTGACCTGAGGAACACGGCCATCCGGATACAGGGTCGGCACCGCCGCGCGCAGGTCCGGCACATGGTAATAGGGTGCGCCGCCCAGTAACGCCCGTTGCATCGCCGTGGCCGGATGCCGCCAGGCATTTTCCTGACGGACCAGCCAATCGGGAAAGCCGCGTATCGCATGGTTGATGCAAACGTCGCCCTCGAAGGTCCCCAACGCCCCGAGCGTGCAGCCGCAGATCGCCATGGCCTTGTCGACAATGGCGTCGAACACCGGTGTCAGGTTGCCTTGCGAGGCATTAATGACGCCCAGCACCTCGGCCGTGGCAGTCTGTTGCGCGAGCGATTCGCGCAGTTCGCTCAGCAGGCGGGCATTTTCCATTGCCACCACGGCCTGGCCGGCAAAGGCCTGCAGCAGACCGGTCTGCTTGTCCGAAAACGCCCGCACCTCCTGTCGATAGATCTGGATGAAACCCAGCAACTGGTCGTCGCGCCGCAGCGCGATCAGCAGCGAGGTACGGGCGCCGCCCAGATCCACCAGCGCACGGCGGTTGGGCTCGCCGCGCCTGTAGGCCTCCTCGGCCTTCAGATCGAGGATATGCACCTGGCGCTCGCCGGCCACCACCCGGCCCGGACCGGTATCCGGTCCGTAATCCGGCGGATTGTGCCGGCGATACTCTGCAAACGCCTCGGGCACGCCGCGCGTCGCCGCGGTATGGAACCGGGTGCCGTCATAGGTCGACAGGATACCGAACGCCGCCTCACACAGCCGCATGGCGCTTTCCAGCATCATGTCGAACACCGGCTGCAGATTGCCGGGCGAGGCATTGATCGCCTGCAGCACTTCCGTCGTCGCCGTCTGCCGCTCCAGCGCCTCGCGCTGCTCCGTCAGCAGCCGGGCATTGTCCATCGCAATGACCACTTGCGCCGCGAAGCTTTCCAGCAAGGCGATCTGCCTGTCGGTGAAGTGCCGCACCTCCTTGCGGTAAATCGTTACATAACCGACCACCGCGCCGGTGCGGAACAGCGGCACCCAGAGCACCGACCGCGCGCCGCCCAGATCGGCCAGCGCGCGCGACAGGCCGTGGCCGGAGCGGTAGCCCTCGCCCGCCCGCACATCAGCGACCTGCTGCGGCTGCCCGGTCTCGATCAGGCGCCGTACCATCGGCGGCAGCGTCGTCACCGGTCCCAGCGCCTTGACATACGCCTCAAACGCCGGCGGGAAGCTGTGCATGGCGACGGCGCGCGCCTCGGTGCCATCCCAGGTGAACAGCCCGCCGAACTCGGCGCCGCACAGGCGCAGCGCCTTGTCCAGGATCGCATCGAACACCGGTGCAAGGTCGCCGGGCGAGGCATTGATCACCTGCAGGACCTCGGCCGTCGCGGTCTGCCGGTCCAGCGCATCGTCCAGCGCACGGTAGGTCTCGGCCTGGCTGATGGCGATCACCGCCTGCTGGGCAAAAATCTGCAGCAATTGGTGCTGGCTGGCCGACAGTTCGGCGGCCCGCATGCTGCCGGTGGCGATCGCACCGATCACCTTGCCGTCGCGCAGGAACGGGACCGAAACATGCGCGCGGTAGCCGAGGGCGCGGACGGCGTCGGAGACACCGGGCTCCTGCGTCATGTCGTGGATGATCAGCGCCTCGCCATCCAGGATGGTCCGGCCGGTGAGGGAGCCGCGGTCTGGGATCCGGGGCCATTCGGCGCGGTAGGCGCGCCAGGCCGCGGCGCCGAACATGGCCTCGGCCCCGTCCTCGGCGCGGATATCGGCGGTGGTGCCGTCGTATTCGTACAGCACGACGGCCTCGACGCCGAGCCGGCGGCGTGCCTGGCGGACGATCAGGTCGAAGACCGGCTGCGGATCGCCGTGCGAGGCGGCCATGGCCTGCAGCACGTCTATGGTCGCGGCCTGCTGGGCGAGGCGCTCGTCCTGCTCCGTCTGCCGCCGCGCGAGCGCGGCGTCCCGCTCCTGCCGCAGGCCGGCGATCGTCCGTTGCAGCTCGGCGATGAGATCGGCCTGCGTTGGAGCCAT
>JAFEFW010000440.1 GCA_018240405.1 Pseudomonadota bacterium | reverse complement strand
TGTGATTCACGTCTCCGGCGTTGCCGCCTCCGACGATCACACGCGCGGTTTGATATGCGTGTGATTCACGTTTCCGGCGTTGCCGCCTCCGACGATCACACGCTACGCCCCACGCCGCATGACCATCGCCGATGTCGTCATCGGGTTGGCCCAGCCCAGATTGGCCGTGACTTCGATGTCCTTGACCTGCCGGCAGCCGCCCTCGCGGTAGTCGTAGGTGTGCTGGCGCTTGCCGTCCGGCCCGATCGGGCAGGAGTCGTCGACGTCGTGACGTAACTGGCGCACGTTCTCGATCACCATGTTCATACCGTGCGTGTAACCTTCGCACAGATGTCCGCCCGAGGTGTTGTTCGGCCGCTTGCCGCCGAGGCGGGTGATGCCGGACGAAACGTAGTCGCCGCCTTCGCCCTTCTTGCAGAAGCCGTAATCCTCCAACTGCAGCATGGAGGTGAAGGTGAACGCATCGTAGGCGCCGGTGGCGTCGATATCCTCGGGCCCGACGCCGGCGTTCGGCCACAGGATGTCCTTGGCATAGTAGCCGCCGACCCGCTCGATCGGGCCGTGCTGGTAGTGCATGTCCATGCGCGGCTTGCTGCAGCGCCCGACGATGCCGCGGATCAGCGCCGGCGTGTGGCGCATGTCCTTGGCGCGATCAGCGCGCGTAATGATGATGGCGGTGCCGTTGTCGGTCTCGACGCAGCAATCCAGCAGGTGCAGTGGCTTGCAGATCATCCGGCTGCTGATCACGTCGTCCACCGTGTAGCGCTTCTTGTAGTAGGCCTTCGGGTTGTTCGATGCGTGCTCCGAATGGACCACCTTCACCATCGCCACCTGTTCCGGCTTCGTGCCATAGACGTGCATGTGCCGCATGAACGATGGCGCGAACATCTGCCCGGCGCTCTGCCAGCCATAGCCGCGGCCGTGGATCGCGTCCCCGTTGATCGGTGCCGCGGCCCGCGCGCCGGTGCCGCCGATGCGCACCTGCGAGAAGCCGTTCATCGCACGGAAAACCGCCACGCAATTGCACATGCCGGCTTCCATGACGCCGATGGCGATACCGATCAGCGCCTCGGTCGACGACCCGCCGCCATAGCAGTCCATGTAGAAATTCAGGCGCGCGCCGATGTCGCCGGCCATGAAGGTGGCGGGTGTGCTGTCATTGTTGGAATAGGACAGCATCCCGTCTATGTCGGACGCCTTGATGCCGGCATCTTCGATGGCGTTTCGCAGCGCCCAGGTGCCCAGGGCGCGCGTGGTCATGCCGGATCCGCGGGTGAACGTGGTCTCACCCACGCCCACGATGGCGTATTTGTCGCGCAGATACTTCGGCGTTGAGACGTCGGTGTCGGCTGGCAATGGCATGGCCAGGTTCCCTCCCTCTTGGTTGCCGTCAAGCCTGAGCGCTCCCGCAGCGCGCGTCAACACGGGCCGGATGCGGCAGCATTTTTCTGCCGGTGCGACGGCGAAAGGGGCTTCCGCTTCGACATTTTGCAGTGCAACATGCACGCATGTCCCGTTACGACTTCATTGTCATCGGCAGCGGGCCGGCCGGACGGCGCGCCGCCATCCAGGCCGCGAAAATCGGCCGCTCTGTGCTTGTGGTTGAAAAAGGGCGTCGCGTCGGGGGCGTATCGGTCCACACCGGCACCATTCCGTCGAAGACGCTGCGCGAGACCGTGCTGAACCTGACGGGCTGGCGTGAACGCGGCTTTTACGGCCGCGCCTATCGCGTCAAGAAGGACATCACCGCCAACGACCTGATGGCGCGCCTGCACATGACGCTGGATCATGAGGTCGATGTGCTGGAGCACCAGTTCGCCCGCAACGGGGTGCAGACCATGTTCGGCAACGGGCGCTTTGCCGGTCCGCACACGGTCGAGGTGACGCTGGACAACGGCGACCTGCGTCGGGTGGACGGCGACAAGATTCTGATCGCCGTTGGAACAAGGCCCTATCGTCCCGCGGATGTGCCGTTCAATGGCAGCAACGTGCTGGACAGCGATGAGATTCTCGACGTGCCGCGTTTGCCGCGGAGCCTGACCGTGGTCGGTGCCGGCGTGATCGGCGTTGAATATGCGACAATCTTCAGTGCGTTGGATGTCGGCGTGGCGCTGGTGGAATCCCGGTCCTCCTTCCTGGACTTCATCGATCATGAACTTATCGAGGATTTTACGCATCAGCTGCGTGACCGTGGAATGGCGATCCGGTTTGGCTCGAAGGTCAGGTCGATAGAGTTCGATAATGACTGGCCGGTGACCGTGCTGGAAAACGGCCGCCGCATCCGGTCCGAATTGCTGCTCTATGCCGCCGGCCGGGTCGGCGCGACGGACTCGCTGAACCTGGAGGTGTGCGGGCTGGTACCGGACTCACGCGGCCGGTTGAAGGTCGATCCGGCAACGTTCCAGACAGCGGTGCCGCACATCTACTCCGCCGGCGACGCGATCGGCTTCCCGAGCCTGGCGTCGACGTCGATGGAGCAGGGGCGTATTGCGGCGTGTCATGCGTTCAACATCGCCATGCCGCCAGCACCAGACTATTTCCCGTATGGCATTTACTCCGTGCCGGAAATTTCGACGGTTGGCATGAGCGAGGAAGAGGTTCGCAAGAAAGGCATCGC
>JAFEFW010000043.1 GCA_018240405.1 Pseudomonadota bacterium | reverse complement strand
GCGGTGATCACCGGTAAGCTGGCCACCTGGGAGTTCGCCATCGGCGGCACCTCGTTCGACCTTCCCTGGCCGCCAGCGCGTAATCCATGGGACATTTCGCTCGATCCGTCCGGCTCTTCCTCCGGTTCCGGCGTGGCCGTCGCCGCCGGTATGGCGCTGGGCGCCATGGGGAGCGACACCGGCGGCTCGATCCGCGGCCCCGCCGCCTGGTGCGGTATCGCCGGCCATAAACCCACCTACGGGCTGCTGAGCCGGCGCGGCATCCTGCCGCTGTCCTTCTCGCTGGACCACGCCGGCCCGATGTGCTGGACCGCCGAGGACTGCGCGCTGATGATGAACGTGCTGGCCAGGCACGACGCCGGGGATGCCGCCAGTGCCGATGTGCCCGTCTGCGACTACACCGCCGGGATTAGCACGTCGCTGCGGGGCCTGCGCGTCGGCGTCGTGCGGCACTTCTTCGAAAAGGACTTGCTGACCGATCCCGAAATGATCGCGATGCTGGAAACCAGCCTGACTGCGCTACGCGGCATGGGCTGCGCCGTCACCGACGTCACGCTGGCGCCGTTCCAAGTCTACGCGGACGTTGCCAGCCTGATCTCGCGCAGCGAGTCCTACGCGATCCACCAGCACTGGCTGCGCCATACGCCGGAACTCTATGGCGCCTACGGCCGGCACCGGCTGATGGCTGGCGCATTCATTTCCGCAGCGGACTACATCAACGCCCAGCGTGAGCGTGCCAAACTGGTGGCCGCCCTCGCTGAAACGATGCAGAGCGTCGACGTGCTGGTATTCCCCACTGCCCGCTGCCCCGCCCGCCCCATCGGCGAGGACTCTATGGCGTCCGGCTTCCAGCCATTTTTCAACCGCCCGTTCAACACCACCGGCAGCCCCGCGCTGTCGATCTGCAACGGCTACAGCGAAAAGGGCCTGCCGCTGTCTTTGCAGATCGGTGGCCGCCCATTCGAAGACGCCCTGGTGCTACGTGTCGGCGCCGCGCTGGAGCGCGAACTTGGCACGAGATCGCGGCGGCCGAAGTAAAGGCCAGGGGCTCTGCCCCTGGACCCCGCTAAGGGCGTAACGCCCTTAGAACCCAATCAATTGGGGGGAAATGGAGAGAGGGGGCGACGGTGCGGTTTCAACCGGCACGATCGCCCCCTCTCTCCATTCCCCCCATGGACGGGGATCCAAAGGGGCGTGCCCCTTTGCGGGGGTCGAGGGGGCAGAGCCCCCTCGCCTTCACCTACGCCACCGTGATCTGTGTCAGATCCACGAACCAGCTTTGCACCGGCGTGAAGCCCTTCACCTTCTTCGACATGGCTCGGGGGTTGAGGTCGTGGACGATGAACAGCCAGGCGGCATCGTCAACCACCTGGGCGTGCGCCTTGGCCAGAAGTTTGGTTTGTTCGGCCGGGTCGAAGGTGGCCTGGGCCGCCTTCAGCAGGTCGGTCGCAGCCTGGCTGTCATAATGACCCCAGTTGTAGTTGGTCGGCGAGAAGCTGTCCTTGGCGTAGTAGCGGAACATCGTTGAGGGATCGACCCAGCTCAGGCTGATGTTCACGCCCTGCACGCCGTGTGACTGCGGCGCCTTGGGATCGCTGCGGATGCCGACCAGCATGGTGCCCCATTCGACCACGTCGAAGTCGATCTGCATGCCGACGGCGGCAAAATTCTGTTGCAGGAACTCGTTCATCGGAATCGGCAGCATCTGCCCGGACCCCGAGGTCGAGATCATGATCTTCGCCTTCACCGGGTTGTTCGGACCATAGCCGGCTTCGGCCAGCAACGCTTTTGCCTTCGCGGGATCGTATTTGTACTGCTGCGTCGGCGTGCCGAAGAACGGGCTGTCAGGCGAGTAGAGTCCGACGGCCGGCTTGGCGATGCCGTTCAGCATCTGGCACAGGCCCTCGCGGTCGATCGCATAGTTGATGGCCTGGCGGACGCGTACGTCCTTGAAGGCGGAGCCCTCCTCGGTGTTCAGCACATAGGGCCAGGTGTGCGGGTAAGGATGGGTGGTGACGGTGAAACCCGCCTGTTTCAATGACGGAATGGAATCGGGAGCCGGCACCTCGATCCAATCCACCTGGCCGGAGCGCAGCGCGGCGACGCGGGTGGTCGTCTCCGGCATGGGAAGTACCACCAGCTTGTCCAGCTTGGGGATACGGTCCTTGTCCCAGTAGTCGTCGTTGCGCACCATTTCGATATACTGGCCGGGTACGACGCGGGTGATCTTGAACGGACCGGTACCGGACGGCTTCTTGGCGAACTCCGCCCAATTCTTGCCGACAGCTTCCCACTGTGCCGGGCTGACCATCAGCACGCGCGTCAGCAGCCAGGGGAAGAAGCTGAACGGATACTTGGTCGTCATAACAATGGTATCGTCGTCGGCCTTCTCGAATCCGGCGACCATCGACACCGCCGCTTTGACGATTGGTGAGGCGGTGGCGTCGTATTGCGGCGACTTGTCGTCGTAGACGCGGCGCAGGTTGAAGATCACCGCGTCTGCATTGAAGTCGCTGCCGTCGTGGAATTTCACGCCCTTGCGGACGGTGAAGATCCAGCGCAGCGGGTTGGCTTCATCCGGCCGCCAGGCCGTGAACAGGCCGGCCTTGATCTCGGCTGGCTTGTCCGGATTGTTGCGCAGGTCCCAGTTCACCAGCGCGTCGTACGGCTGATACCCCAGGAACCGGAAGCCTTCGAAGCCATTGTTGGGGATGCCGTGTGATGTCGGCAGGTCGGCCGCTGTCATGGCGATGCGCAGCGTGCCGCCGCCGGCGGCCCTTGCAGGCGCTGCGGACAGCGCCGGGAGCGAGGCCGCCGCGGCAGCCCCGGCAAGGAATTGACGTCGTTCCATAGATAATCCTCAGGTAATCGTGATCTGGGTGAAGTCCTGGTACCAGCTTTGTGCCGGCTTGAAGCCCGTGACCTTCTTGTTGAGCGCACGCGGGTTGAGGTCATGGACGATGAACAGCCACGGCGCCTGGTCGACGACGATGCTGTGTGCCTCGGCCAGCAGCTTGCTCGCTTCCTCCGGATCGAAGGTCGCCTGCGCCTTGCGCAGCAGCGCAGTCGCTTCGGCGTTGTCCCAGTGCCCCCAGTTGTAGTTGGTGGGGGAGAAGCTGTCGGAGGCGTAGTAGCGGAACATCGACGACGGATCGGTGAAGCTGAGGCTGATATTGATACCTTGTACGCCATGCGATTGTTGCGACTTCGGGTCGCTGCGCACCGCCACCAGCATGGTGCCCCATTCGACCACGTCGAAGTCGATGTCCATGCCGACAGCTTTGAAATTCTGCTGCATGAACTCGTTCATCGGGATCGGCATCATCTGTCCGGACCCCGACGTCGAGATCATGATCTTTGCCTTCACCGGGTTGTTCGGCCCGTAGCCGGCGGCAGCCAGCAGCGCCTTTGCCTTGGCTGGATCGTATTTATAATTCTCCTTCGGGTTTCCGAACAGCGGATCGCCGGGCGGATACAGGCCGGCCGCCGGCTTGGCACTGCCGTTCAGCAAGGCGCACAGCCCTTCCCGATCGACCGCATAGTTGATGGCCTGCCGCACCCGCACGTCTTTGAACGCCGAGCCTTCCTCGCAATTCAGCAGGTAGGGATAGGTGTGCGGATAGGGCCACAGGCTGATGTTGAAGCCAGCCTGCTTCAGGGACGGATGGGAATCCGGCGGCGGCACCTCGATCCAGTCCACTTGGCCGGACCGCAGCGCTGCAACGCGCGTGGTCGCTTCCGGCATGGGATAGACAATCATCTTCTCCAGCTTGGGTATGCGCGTCTTGTCCCAGTAGTCCTCATTGCGTGTCATTTCGGCATACTGACCCGGAACGACCTTGGTGATCTTGAAGGGACCGGTGCCTGATGGCTTCTTGGCATACTCTGCCCAGGACTTGCCCACGGCCGCCCACTGCGCGGGACTGACCACCAGGATGCGGGTCAACAGGTAGGGCAGGAAGCTGAACGGGTATTTCGTCGTGATGACGATCGTCTTTTCGTCCACCTTCTCGTACTTGTCGATCATCGACACCGTCGCCTTGACGATCGGCGCGGCCGGCGGGTCGTATTGCGGCGCCTTGTCGTTGTAGATCCGGTCGAACGTGAAGATGATGGCGTCGGCGTTGCAGTCGGACCCGTCGTGGAACTTGACCCCCTGCCGGACCTCGCAGATCCAGCGCAACGGGTTTGCCTTGTCGATCTGCCAGGAGGTGAAGAGGCCGGGTGCGATGTCGGCGAGTTTCTCCGTGCGCGTGTAGTCCCAGTTGATCACCGAGTCATAGGCAGGAAACCCAAGGAAGCGGAACCCCTCGCCGCCGTTGTTTGGAATCCCATGCGTGGTTGGCAGGTCGGCGGCAGTCATGCCGATACGCAGAACCTGCGCGGGCGCCGCTGCAGCCGGCACGATGGGAAGCGCGGCCGCGCCCGCGGCCGTCGCAAAGAGACCACGCCTTGTCAGTTCCATGCACTGTCTCGCCAGTTGTGAATGCCGCGAGACAGTGCTGCAAAGCCTATGCCACCAGCTTCGTTGCCGGCTTCGAAGCCGCATCACCAAGCATGGTAACGATCACGTCGCTGGAGACCACGTCGCAGAACGTGTGTGCCATGGCGGACAGCGTCGCGTTATGCTCCTGGTCGTTGAACGTTGCGTTGCCGTCTTCGATGAAGAAAACCTTGTAGTTCATCATCATGGCATCGCGCGCGGTGGACTCGCAGCAGACCTGCGTAGCGGTGCCGGTAATGATGAGCGTATCAACGCCACGTCCTGACAGGATATTGTGCAGGTCGGACGATCCAGGGGCAAAAGCGCCGAAGCGGGATTTGCGGACGATCAGATCCTGTGGCAACACCTCGAGCTCCGGCCACAGCTTGTGCCCTTCTGCGCCGGGTGTGAACGTTTCGATCATGGCCTGCCGGCGCGTGGGGGAACAGAAATAGTTGAGGTAGGTGCTCCAGGTGCGAATCGCCTCGGCATCCAGTGTGTTCTGGATATAGACGACAAGCCCGCCGGCGGCGCGCAGCGCGGCACTGATCCTGTTGACGTTCGGAACGATCTCACGTGCAGTGCCGATCTCGCAGATGGCGCCGGGCGCCATGAATCCGTTCTGCAGGTCGACGACGACATGTGCTGTGCGCGTGGGATCGATGGTGTCGAACACACGCACACTGCCGCGGCGCTGCGTGGCGCGGGCGATGACATCCGGGTTGATCGAGGATGTGTGCATCAGCGTCTCCTGTTCTGCCTGAGAATTAGCCATTGTCGGCAAATGAACGCTACAATTCGATCTGATCGTGTGCAATAGCCTTTTCTGTATGCATGGTCTTTTTGCATCCTGGGCCTGAGCGCGGCGGATTCTTCGTAGACTGCCCATTGAGTGGGCGGATACATCTCCTGAATGTGCTGCTGACTGGCCATGGCCGCGTGAGTTGGCCGCGATGTTGCATTGCACCTAAGCAGGCCGCCTCACCGGCCCCCCACTGGCATCGGAGATCCCGAACCGCATGCTTCTCTTTGTCGTCCGACGCCTGTTTCAGGCTATTCCCATCCTCCTCGGCGTCTCCCTCGTCGTCTTCGGCCTTGTGCACATCGTGCCCGGCAATCCGATCGACATGTTGATGCCCCCCGAGGCCTCTCCCGAAGTCATTGCCCAGATGAAAGCAGCCTTCGGCTTCGACAAACCTCTGTATATGCAGTACATCCTCTGGTTATTGCGCGCGGTGCAAGGCGATTTCGGCCTGTCCGTCTTCAACGCCACCCCAGTCTGGGGTCAGTTGATCACCGCCCTAGGCAACACCTTCGTGCTCGCCATCCTCGCTGCCATGCTCGGCTTCACCATGGGCATCCTGCTGGGCCTTGTCTCGGCTTTGAACCATGGGCGGTGGCCGGACAAGCTGTTCTCGGCCGTCGCCACCGTCGGCGTGTCGCTGCCACACTATTGGTGCGCCATCGTCCTGGTCCTGGCCTTCGCCGTATTCCACGACTGGCTGCCCGCGCAGGGTATGGGCGATGACTCGCTGCCGCTCTATCAGCGGCTTGAATATCTGGTTCTGCCGGTCGTCACCCTGTCGCTGATCCCGATGGGCGTCATCGGCCGCCTCGTCCGCGCAACGGTGCTGGACATCATCGGCCAGGACTTCGTCGGTGCCCTGTCGGCCAAGGGTCTGGCCCGCTGGCCGGTGATCCGCCACATCTGCAAGAACGCAGCCCCGCCTGTGCTCGCCCTGATGGGCCTGCAGTTCGGCTACCTGCTGGGCGGTTCGATCCTCGTTGAAACCGTGTTCAACTGGCCTGGGTCCGGTAATCTGCTGAATCTTGCCATTTTCCGCCGCGATATTCCCGTGCTGCAGGCGACAATCCTCGTGCTCGCCGCATTCTTCGTCATGCTCAACCTGCTGGTGGATATCGCACAGGCCGCCATCGATCCGAGGATCCGCCGATGAGCGCAACAACAATCAAGCAGGGGCACGACGCCCGCATGTCTTCAACACTGCAAACCGAAATCGCCATCACCACGCCGGACATGCCGGTGGGTGGCGTCACGCCCGGCTACTGGAAATCCGTGGCAGGCCGTCTGCTGCGCGACAAGGTCACCATGGCGGTCACGCTGGTCATCCTGGGCATTCTGTTCATCACCCTCGGCGCGCCGCTGGTCACCAGCTATGACCCCTATGCCGGCAGCATCATGACGCGCCTGAAGCCGATTGGCACGCCAGGCCACTGGCTCGGCACGGATGAAACCGGCCGCGACCTCTGGACCCGGCTTTGTTACGGCGGACGCATGTCGCTGCTGGCGGCAATCCTGCCGGTCACTATCGCCCTGATTGCCGGCGGCTTCCTGGGCGTCTTGGCCGGTTACGCCGGCGGCCGCGTCGGCACACTGATCATGCGCACGATGGACGTGTTTTACGCCTTCCCCTCCATCCTGCTCGCCATTGCCATCTGCGGCCTGCTCGGCAACGGATTGTCGAACTCGATCATCGCCCTGGCGGTCGTGTTCATTCCGCCAATGGTGCGCGTGTCCGAGACGGTGACCAGCCAGGCGCGTGGCCTTGATTTTGTCGAGGCCGCACGTGCGTCCGGCACGACGACGCTGCAGATCATCCGCCACCACGTGCTGGCGAACGTTCTGGGGCCGATCCTGGTCTATGCCACCAGCCTGATCAGCGTCTCGATCATCCTGTCAGCCGGTCTCTCCTTCCTCGGCCTCGGCGTCACCCCGCCGCAGCCGGAATGGGGGCTGATGCTGAACTCGCTGCGGCAGGCAATCTACGTGCAGCCCTACGTCGCGGCCCTGCCCGGCCTGATGATCTTCATTACGTCCATGTCCTTCAACCTCATGAGCGACGGCTTCCGCAGCGCCATGGATGTGAGGCTGAATAAATGAGTGCTGCCCTGCAAATACCCCTCGATCCTCGAGACCGCGGCGGTCCGGCCCAGCCTTTGTTGCTGGTGGAGAACCTCCGCAAGCACTTCCCGGTCCGCGGCGGCATCCTGAACCGGCAGACCGCAACCGTACAGGCGGTGGACGATGTCTCATTCTCGGTGCGCAAAGGTGAAACCTTGGGCATCGTCGGCGAGTCCGGCTGCGGCAAATCCACCACCGCGCGCCTGCTGATGCGCCTGATCGAACCGGACGCCGGCGACGTCATCTTCGACGGCGACGCCGTCGGCGACCGCCGCGGCATATCGGTCAACGACATGCGCCGACAGATGCAGATGGTCTTCCAGGACAGCTACACGTCCTTGAACCCGCGCATGACCATGGTCGAAAGCATCGCCTACGCCCCGCGGATGCACGGCACGCCGCGGCGTGAGGCGATCGACCGGGCGGAAATGCTGCTGCATCGCGTTGGCCTGAACCCGCGGCAATACGCACGCCGTTACCCGCACGAACTGTCCGGCGGCCAGCGGCAGCGGGTGAACATTGCGCGGGCGCTGGCACTGGAGCCACGCCTGGTGATCCTGGATGAGGCCGTCGCCGCGCTCGACAAGTCGGTCGAGGCACAGGTGCTGAATCTGCTGGGCGAATTGAAGGAGAGCCTGAACCTCACCTACCTGTTCATCAGCCACGACCTGAACGTCGTCGAGTATATGAGCGACCGCGTCATGGTCATGTATCTGGGCCGCGTTGTCGAAGCCGGGCCAGTGGAGTCGATCTATCGCCACCCGCGGCATCCCTACACGCGCGCTTTGTTCGCCTCGAAGCCAACGCTCGATCCGGACCGGCGCACGACCGAAATGCCGCTGACCGGCGATCCGCCGAACCCGATCAATCCACCATCCGGTTGCCGCTTCCGTACGCGCTGCGCCTTCGCCCAGCCTCGCTGTGCTGAGCGGGTGCCGGAGTTGCTGGCGCCGGTCGCGGGCGATGCCGATGCGTCGCATGTCGTGGCCTGCCACGTTCCCGAGGCACAGACGCCGAAGCACCACACGACGGAGGTAGGACATGCCTGACGGCAGCATGGTGCAAGGGCCGGTCCTGCGGGTAGAGGATCTCACCGTCCGCTTCACCCGCCGCGACACCGACGTCGCCGCGGTAAACGGCGTGAATTTTTCACTGAACGCCGGCGAAACCCTGACCATCCTGGGCGAGTCCGGTTCCGGTAAGAGCGTCAGCCTGAAGGCAATGATGGGATTGCTGCCCGGCTATGCCAGGATCGACGGCAGAATCTGGCTGAATGGCCGGGACATGCTGACACTGCCGGAGGCAGAGCTGCGCAAGGTGCGTGGCGGCGCCATTTCGATGATCTTCCAGGAACCGATGGCTGCCCTGGACCCGGTCTATACGATTGGCGAACAGATCGCCGAGACGATCGTGCAGCATGAAGGCTGCTCAAAGGACACCGCCTGGAAGCGGGCGCTTGGGCTGCTGGAGCAGGTGAAGATCCCGTCGGCAGCGCGGCGCTTGAAAAACTATCCGCACGAAATGTCGGGTGGCATGCGCCAGCGCGCGATGATTGCCCTGGCGCTGGCCTGCTCGCCATCCGTTCTGCTGGCGGACGAACCGACCACGGCACTGGACGTGACGGTGCAGATCCAGATCCTGTTGCTGCTGCGACAGTTGCAACAGGAACTTGGGATGGCGATCGTCTTCGTCACCCACGACGTCGGTGCCGCGGCGGAAATCTCCGACCGGATTGCGGTGATGTACGCGGGGCGTTTCGCCGAGACCGGCACCACGCGGCAGATCATGCGCCAACCGTTGCATCCCTATACCAAGGGCCTGCTCGCTTCGACGGTGCATGGCGGCATGCGCGGCACGCGGCTGGAGACCATTCCCGGCAGCCCGCCGAACCTGGCGCACCTTCCACCGGGTTGCGCCTTCGCACCGCGCTGCCGTTACGCTGTCGATGCCTGCCGGCAGGGAGACATTCCAGTGGTGACGGATGAAACCGGGCACATGGCGCGGTGCGTACGCGTGGAGGAGGCCGTACCGGCGTGAGCGTCCGTTGTGGAGCGTGCGGTGCGAGCGTAATGGCTGACGTGAGCACACTGCACGTCCACCGTCCTGGCGTGCGCAGGCCCCATGTGCGTTACCATAGACTTATTGATGGCGGCCTTAGCTTTGTCGTCGTGGCGGCCTTCGCCCGCCATGACGGTGGACCGTCTGTGCCGGATCGTCCGGCCTCCGATGCAGCTTATCCAAACGCTTATGGGACGCAGGCCCGCCATGATCGGATCAGAAGGCTCGCTCAACGCTGACTGACAACATCGCGGCAGCAGCCGGCTCCGCCACTGCCACCCTGAACCTTTACGTCCACCCAAACCGGCGTCACCGTAAGCGCCGCAGGAGAGGAGCATTATTCAATGACCAAGGAAGAATTCGGCGCCGTGCTCGATCGAGCAGGGCTGAAACTATCAGACGCGCAGAAGACCGAACTCTTTTCCGTCTATCCGTTGCTGCAGGCAATGGTCGCTCGGGCGCATCCGGAGATGCCTCGCGAAGCTGAGATGTCGATCATGTTCAACGCCGAGGTGAAGTGATGACCGGCTTCCTGACCATCGCCGAGGCCGCGTCACAGATCGCGGCGAAAAAGCTGTCCCCGGTCGAGTTGACCAAGACCTGCCTCGATCGCGTCAAGACGCTGGACAGCAAGCTGAACAGCTTCCTGCTGGTGACCGAGGAGCGCGCCATGGCCGACGCCAAGGCCGCCGAGGCGCGCATGATGTCCGGCAGCCTGAAGGGCAAGCTGGACGGCATCCCGATCGGCCACAAGGATATCTACAACACCGCCGGCATCCGTACGACGGCTCATTCAAAGCTGCTCGAAAACAATGTGCCCACGGAAGACTCCGTTGTGGTACAAAAATGGGCAGACGCCGGTACGGTGCTGATGGGCAAGCTGGCGACGCATGAATTCGCCATTGGTGGCCCGTCTTTCGACCTGCCCTGGCCGCCGGCGCGCAATCCCTGGAACCCCGATCATTTCACCGCCGGCTCCTCCTCCGGCACCGGCGCCGCGGTGGCGGCTGGCCTTGTGCTGGGTGGCACCGGCTCCGATACCGGCGGCTCGATCCGCGGTCCGTCGGCGCTCTGCGGCCTTGCTGGCATCAAGCCAACCTACGGACTGTGCAGCCGCCGCGGTGTGCTGCCGCTGTCGAACACGCTGGACCACACCGGCCCGATGACCTGGACGGTCGAGGATTGCGCGCTGATGCTGCAGGCGATGGCCGGTCACGATCCGCTGGATCCGGGCAGCGCCAATCGTCCTGTTGCCGACATGACGGCCGGCCTGGGCAAAGGCGTGAAGGGCCTGCGCATCGGGGTCATCCGCCACTTCTATGAGGAGGACAACCCGGTCAGCCCCGCCACGCGCAAGGGGATCGAAGGCGCCATCGACTTCTTCCGCAAGTCCGGGGCCGAGGTCGTCGACGTCAAGGTTTCACCGATGATGGACTACAACGCCGCCGGCTGGGTGATCCTCAGCGCCGAGGCCTATACGATCCATGAGCCATGGTTCAAGACGCGCTTTAACGACTACGGCGAACTGATGCGCGACCGCCTGGCGCTGGCCGCGACCCTGTCGGCGTCCGACTATGTGCAGGCCACGCGCCGCCGCCGCGAACTTTGTCTGGAGATGAAGGCAGCGATGGCGGATCTCGACCTGATCATCACCGCGTCGGCCCCAGGCGAGGCCCCGAAGATCACCGAAGTGCCGAAATGGCTGATGCTGCAGAAGCCGAACTTCACCATGGCCTTCAACGTCACCGGCCTGCCGGCGCTGAGCGTCTGCAGCGGCTACGGCGAAGGCGGCCTGCCGGTCAGCCTGCAGATCGTTGGCAAGCCATTCCAGGAAGCCACCGTCTTTCAGGCCGGCCACGCCTACGAAACCGCGCATGACTGGCGCTCCAAGCGGCCGGCGTTGGCTGCCTGACAGTAACGAAGTGGCAAAAAAGACCGAGCGGAGAAGTGTGCTCCGCTCGGTGGTCTTCAACCGGAGGCAGCAGAAATTGCGTGCAATTTCGACGGCTTTTCGCGTTCATTTATATGCGCTATAGGTGGGTTGGTATCGTTACAGGCGCATCACTCGACAGGAGACCGCCATGTCCGACGTTTCGTTTGAGGCTCGTGTGAGAGCCGTTGGACTTCGCGTTGCTGCCGATGAACTGCCTAAGCTCCAGGCAATCGTTGCCGACTTGGATCGGGCCGCACAGACAGTCCGCGGCCAGCGCTCGTATGCCGAAGAACCGCTGAGCGCGTTCCGGCTGAAGCCGGTGACCTGATCACGCCGTCCGCCCAAGCGGAAGCGGCTGCTCGCCCAGCAGGTCGCGCAGGATCACGTCGCGCGCTTCCTCAAGGTCGAGTCCGTTGGCCGCAAGCGTCGGCGCCGCCTCCTGCAGGATCGCATCGACGTCCTGCATCACCTTCAGGCGCTTGAACAGGTCGGGCCGTTGCAGGCCCATGCTCTCGCCAACCAGTTCGAGGAAGTTGACCACCGCGAACGGCCAATCGCGCTCATGCGCGCAGAGTTCGCGGTGGCAGGCGTGATAGACGCCGGCCAGTGTATCGACACCGGCGGCAGCGGCATCCGCAAGCTGCTGGCGATGGACGTCCTGCTTAAATGCCGGCAGCGGTGACAACTTGTTGCACATGTAGCCGACTTTCGGCTGCTGCAGGTCGACGAAGTCCAGGCCGGGGATGGCACGCAGAATGGCCTGCGCCGCTTCCGGCACGCCGGCATTGCCGGGATGCTCGTGCAGCCCCACGCGCCGGTTCACCTTGTGCTGCAGCAGAGGGCGCAGATCATCCAGGCGCTCGGCCAGGAAGCGAACGAACGGCGTCATCGACAGGTCCAGGCCGGACGCCGGGGCGGCGATCTCGGTCAGCTGGATCTGGCAGGTCGGGCACCAGGACAATGCCCGTGGCGCCGCTGCAGCGAGGCGGTCAATCGTGCGCCCGGCGACGCGGCCGGATGTCGTCAGGTCGCCTGCACCGAACTGCAGCACGCCGCAACAGGCGGAGGGTCCGCCCATGACCCGGTAGCGGATGCCCATCGCGTCCATGATGTCGAGGGCCAGCAGCGCGATGTGCGGCGTCTTCATCACGTTGCAGCCGGTGTAGAAGACCACCTCCGGGTGTTCGACCGAGTCCGCGTCGTCGTCGCTGCGGAAGCGGGACAGCGTCTGCGGCGACAGTTGCAGGCGGGACAGCACGCGCACGCCTTTGGTCATTGCGCCGAACCGGTCGAAGCCGGTCTTTCGCCGTTGCGCCGGCGCCGCGGCGGATTGGCGGGCCAGACGCGCCAGCGCCAGCATCAGGCGCGGGTTCACACCGTGCTGGCAGGCTGGAATGCAGTGTCCACTGCCGGAACAAACCTCCGCCCAGCGCGCGGCTTCCGGGTGCGTATCCCCGCGCAGCAGGGTCAGCACGCCGGCCGTCAGCGCCTGCGGGTCGATGGTGTCCAAACCAGCCGGCGCCGGCATTGGACAAACCTCGGCGCAGGCGCCGCAGGCTACGCACTTGGCCAGGATGCCTTCGGCCTGCTGTTGCAGAGCGACATCGAAGCTGACGACATCCATGGCTGGCTCCTTATTGTGGCATCGGCTGGTCGCGGTCAGTGGCGGACCGCTACCGCCGCTCTACTCCGCCGCGTGAGCGCGCAGATCGTTATTCACCTGATGGTCACCCGCCATCCAACGCGCCAGCTCGCTGTGCGCGTCGGCGCGGCGGATGGCATCGATGCGCGCGGCATCGGGCGGATCGATCGTGAACTCCATGATCAGTCCGTCCGGAGAGGTGCAATACATCGACTTGCAATAGCCGTGATCGGTTACCCGCACGGGCAGCTTGGCGGCCTCCACCCGGCCCACCAATTCCTCGAAGGTTGCTGCATCCACCTTGAAGGAAATGTGATCGAAGTTGGGGATCTCGGCGGGCTTCTCGGCCTGCGTCTTGCGGTAGACCTCGTCGTCGGCGAACGAAAAGAATGCCAGCGCGCCGCCGTCACCCAGGCTGTAGAAGGTGTGGCAGAACGCGACCTCGCGTCCCACCCAGGCGTTGAAATGCTTCTCGCACCAGGTGGCGGTCAGCGGAATACCCAGGACATCTTCAAAGAACTGGCGGTTCTTCTCCTGGTCCTTCACCACATAGGCGTGGTGATGCAGACGCTCCGGCGGTCGGGACAGCAGCTTGGCCATCATGGTTCCTCCCTAGCTTTGTCGAGATCGGGGGACGATGGACCCGCCGCGCCTGGGTCGCAAGCGCCGTGTGTTCGGGACCTGGTTGTGGAGTCGCGCCGTTACTGCGTCGGCCTGGCGGCGCGTCGCCCGAACTTACTCCGCCGCCAGGCGCCCCTCACCAAGCACGCCGCGCAGCGCGGCCCTGACTGCCGCCTGCTGCGCCTCGCTCGCCGGCGGCATCGGCGCGCGCGGCAGGCCGCCCGGGCAGCCCTGCAACGTTTGTGCGTACTTCGTGCAAGCTGGCAGGTTGTCGCCAACCATGGCGTTCCACAGCGCCAGCAGGCGCGTGTGCAGCGTCAACGCGGTCCGGTGGTCGCCGCGCTGCACCGCGTCCCACAGATCGACGCAGGCCCGTGGCGCCGCCGTCAGGATGGCCGCGATCGAGCCATGTGCACCCAGCGCAAAGGATGGATACAGCAGCGCATCGACGGCGGAGAAGATCAGGTTGCCGGGCTGGATCATCGTCATCAGATCAGCAACCAGCTTGAGATCGCCGGCGCTCTGCTTGACGCCGATGACGCCGGGCACCTCCCGCATGATGCGGCACAGCAGCGCCGGCGAGAGGTACGACCACGGGATCACGTTGTAGATGATCACCGGCAAGCCGGTTTCCTCAGTCAGTGCCCGGAAGTGCTTGACCATCGCGTCGTCGGTCGGGCGGAACAGGTAGTGCACCGGCGTCACCTGCAGTGCCGCGACACCCAGGTCGGCCACCGCCTTGCCGCGACGGATCGCGTCGCGGGTGGAGTCGACGATGATGCCGGCGACCACCGGCACGCGGCCGGCGACTTCCTGCGTGGTTTCCGCCATCAGGCGACGGAACTCGTCGATGTCCAGCGTATGGCCCTCGCCGGTCGAGCCACCGGTGGCCAGGCCATGGACGCCCTGCCCGATCAGCCAGTTCACCTGTGTCCGGGCGGCGGCGTAATCGATCTCATCGTCGGCGGTGAACGGGGTGGCGGTGGGCGGAATGATGCCGAACAGCTTGGACATAGGACGCTCCCGGTGTTGATTGGGAGCAGGATACGCCAGCGGCGGGGCACCGGGAACAACCGTGCGTCGCAGCGTCAGCCCCGGGTGACGGCGGCGGCCAGCACGCGCTCCATGTCGTCGATCTCTCCGGTGAGCAACAAGTCCAGGTCGAGTGGACATGTGGCGGGCCAGTCAGGCGCAGCACGATCCAATTTCAAGGCCCGGATCTGCTTGAGGGCAATCCGATAGATGCCCGGCAGTTCAAGTCTTTGCCGCACTGAAGGGGCGAACCGCTGCACGGCCTCCGCCTGGAAGGCCGCAACCTCTTCGCGCCAGTGTTGCGCCGCCTGATGGTCCGGCCAGGCAGCCAATTTCAGTAGATGGACCAGCATCTGCCGCAGGAAACTGCTGACGGCGTTCAGCTGCGACAGGCCCACGTCCTCGATCTCCTCCACGACGTGCGCCCAGTCGACACCGTTCACCCGCTCCCCCGCGCGACGCGTCGTAGCAGGTCGGCCTGTTGTTCGGACCAGATCATGATATCCCGATCATACAAGTCGTCCGGCATCGCGCCTCACCGAGACCGGGTGCCGGACGCCGTGTTCAGGATTGCCTCCAGCCCCGCGCGCTTGTCGCGCAGCAGGTCGTCCAGCGAGTACGGGCAATCCAGTGGCAATGGCAGCGGTTCCTCGCCCTCCTCGACCTGCGCCAACGCCTCCGCGTAAAGCCGCGCCAGGTCGATCTTCTCGCGCATCGATGGCGTGAAGCGTTGCACCACCTCCTGCTGCGCGGCGATGGCATCGGCACGCCAGTCGCCGACCATCGGGCTCTCCGGCATTCCGTGCAGCTTCAGCAGCTGCACCAGCATGATACGGAGATAGCTACGGACGGAATTCAGTTCTGACAGGCCCACGCCTTCGATCTCCTCCACCACGTGCGCCCAGTCGACGCCCGGCGCCGCTTCCGTGCCGGCCACGCGACGCAGCAGGCTGGCCTGCTGTTCCGACCAATGCAGAATATCCCGGTCGTACAGGTCGTCTGACATGACGGCAGCGTAGCAGACGGTGCCTGCCCCGCCTACGCCTCCCGATAATCCAGCAGGATCAGGCCGCACAGCAGGATCGCCGCGGGCCAGGTCCAGCCGGCGATTTGCCAGACCACGGCGTTCTCACGCGGATTCAGCCGGATCTCCAGCCAGCGGGCGCAGCCGGCGGTGATGCCCAGCAGTGCCAGCGGCGTATGGCTGAGTTCGATCAGCAGTTGCTCCTTGATGTTGGCGATGGCGTGGCTGTGCGTCACCAACAGGACGCCACCCACGATGCAAAGCAGCGGGAACACCAGCTCCGCCCTTGTGCCCTTGTAGCGGCCGACGCGAACCTGCCATTCGAACCAGGTAAAGGCGACCAGCAGCAGCGTCGCGGCCCGATGTTGCAGCACCTCGATATCGCGGAAGCTTTCGAGGAAGCTGTTGTCACCCATCGGCCAGTTCTCAGGATCGGCGCGGAAGAACAGGAATACCGCCAGAGCCAGGAACAGCAGCGGCCAGTGTCGCGCCCAACCGACTCCCGCCCGGTTCAGCAGCGCCAGCAGGCCAACGCCGACGACGATAAGCCCGGCCCAGTGGTGGTTGTACTCCGACCAGGCAATGTCATTGGCGTTGCGCGGCGGCAGTTCGCCGGCACCGGGGACGAACGCAGCCGGCGGCCGGGCGTCCGCCGCCTCGATATCCAGCTTCGCCTGCAGTGCCGGCAGGGCCAGCGAGTCATGGTCCGGTGTGCTCAGCCGCGGCCAGTCCGGCGCATTGCGTGCAACGATCTCAGCCCAGGCCACGCGGTCGTTTGGCAGGTCCATCGCAGGCGGCACCGACGTCAACGAGGCAGCGGCGAAGAAGATGGCAACGCCGATGCCGAACTCGACCTCGGCAAAGCGCCGCAGGCGCGTTACCGGCGTCGCCGGATCGCGCCGCAGCCGCTCCGTCAGCAGAAAGTTCATGCCGCCGAGCGCCAGCAGCATCAGGAACAGGATGATCTTGGCGCCGACCATGACGCCGAAGGCGGTGCCGTAGAAGCCGGGAATGTCGCCGATATACAGCACGCTCATGGTCGCGCCGGAGACCACGATGCAGGCGACGCCGGCCATCGACATGCGCGAGAATCGGGCGCTGACCAGCCGCCACGCCGTGCTGTCGTGCAGGCGTGCCAGCGCCAGCAGGAAGCAGGGTATGCCGCCGATCCAGATCGCCGCGCCAAGCTGGTGCAGCCCCTCGACCAGCAGCAGCGGCAGGCGGTTGTCCAGGCGTGCGGCGGCATGGGTTGTCAGCGTGGCGGCCGCCAGCACGACAGTGGTCAGCGCCAGCAGGAACCAGGATGGCGTGCGCGCGCGCCGGCCGAGCAGACTTACCGCCAGGGCCAGCGCGGCAGCCGTCTTCACCAGCCCGGCGACGGCAAAATGCGCTGCCAGCACATTGGACAGCGGCAGGTCGACGGTCTGCGTCAGGACGGCTGCCTGCAGCGCGACGGTTGCGCCCTCGGTCAGCAACAGGCCCAGGGCGGCGAAGCCGGCGATGCGCGCGGTGGCCGCGGCAATACCCGGTCCGGCAGCCCCGAGCCCGTCCGCCAGCGGCCGCGCCAGCAGCACCAGGAACAGCGCGCCGCCAAGAGCCATGGATTGCGACAGGATGGTCAGGCCGTGGATGACGATCGACAGGTAGCCGAACAGATCGACGAGCAGTTCCATGGCGCTAGGGCGCCGTCACGGTGAACGGCAGGTCGCCGCGGGTGATATGCCCATCGACCGCCAGGACCTGCCAGCGCAGCACATAGGCGCCGGGCGAAAGCGTCACGCGCGCCGCCACGATATCCGGCGGCGTATCGGCGAGGATCGGCAGCACCTCCCGGCCGCGGTCCGGGCGGGTTAGCGTCAGGCGTGAGCGGCCATGGTCGATCCGGCTGTTGTAGCGCAACTGCAGCGCGACCAGGCCGGCCGGTACGTTGCCGCCGAGCGGGGGGATGCTGCTTTCAAGGATGGCGTGCGCACGGGCGACGGCCGGCAGGGCCAGGACCGGCAGACTCAGGACAAAGCGACGCAGCACGGGCGACTCTTTCGGCAGCCGCGCCTGGCTGGTCCCGCCGAACCAGCCTTGCGCGGCGGGTTGTTGTTGGAGCGGCGGTGACCCGCGCGCCCTGGCATACAAGCGACTCCCCGATCTCGACCGGATGTCGCGTCACGACGGCGCGCCCTGTAGCCTCGGACAGCGGCGCTGTCCAATGGCGCGTGGCTCTTGTATGGGAACAGGCTTCCACAGACCCAGGACCGCCCACTCTATGAGCCGCCATCCGCCCGGCAGACGCGCCGACTACCGCTGGTTCCACCACCAGACGACCCGCTGGATGGACAACGACGCGTTCGCCCACGTCAACAATGTCAACTACTTCTCCTATTTCGACACCGCTGTGACCTACTACGAGATGTCGGAGAAGGTGGTCGGCCTGCTGGATGGCCCGATCCACTGCGTCGTCGCTGAGGTCACCTGCCGTTACCACAGCTCTCTGGCGTTTCCGGACCGCGTCGCAGTGGGCATCCGCGTCTCGCGCATCGGCGGAAGTTCCGTGCGGTATGAGATCGGGGTGTTCCGCAATGATGAGGACGTCGCCGCGGCGGAAGGGCATTTCATCCACGTGTTCGTGAAGCGCGGCGAGCAGAAGCCGGTGCCGATCCCGCCGGAGGCACGGGAAAAGCTGGCGCAGATTATGGTGGAGCACCACGCCCGCCCATGATCGGACTCCGGCGCCGGCGGAACGAAGCGGCTGCCGGCGCATTTCTTCGTCTCCCGTAGCGCCGAGGTAGGTTCCGCATGTCCTTCTTCCCCTTCCACGGCATTGAGGATGTGCTGCAGAGCTACGGCTACGCCGGAGTCGGGATCGCACTGATGCTGGAGAGCATGGGCGCGCCGCTGCCCGGCGAGAGCCTGATGATCGCCGCCGCGATCTATGCCGCCACAACCGGTAAGATGGATATCTGGATCCTGGTGCCGGTGGCCGCCGCCGGCGCCATCCTGGGCGACCAGGTCGGCTACCTGATCGGACGCTGGATCGGCTTTCGCGTGCTGGCGCGCTGGGGCCGCAGGATCGGCATCAGCGATGAGCGGATGCAACTCGGCCGCTACCTGTTCCAGCGCTATGGCGGCGGCGTCGTGTTCCTGGGCCGCTTCGTCGCGTTCCTGCGCACCGTGGCCGCGGTTCTGGCCGGCGCCAACCGCATGCCATGGACCCGCTTCCTGCTATGGAACGGGCTCGGCGGCATCGTGTGGACGGCGGGATACGGGTTTGGCGCCTATGTGCTGGGCGACGCGTTCACGCGCCTGCACGGGCCGGCCGGGATCGCACTGGGCGTGGCCGGCGCCGCCATGGCCGTTGTTGCGGTGTGGTTTGTGAAGAAGAACGAGACCCGCCTGCTGGAAGACGCACGCCGGGAGATGGGCACCGCACAGCCGGTGCCAGTGCGGGTCCGGTAGGCGAAGCGGCGCCCAAGCCGGTGCCGCGCAGGCTGGCGGGAGGCG
>JAFEFW010000439.1 GCA_018240405.1 Pseudomonadota bacterium | reverse complement strand
ACGTTCTCGCGTAGCAGGCCAGTCTGCGCCGCGACCTGCCACAGCAGCAGGATCAGCAGCGGAACGATCCAGGGGAGGGCGCGTTTCATGATGATATGGTCCGGGACAGGAAGAGCGCCTTGTTCGGCAGCGAAAGGCGTGGATGGCGGGCACTCGCCCGCCACGACCGGCTGGCGGATGTCGGTCCGGTCACGCGTGTGGTCCCAGCCAGAGGTCGGCCGACGGGGGCCATGCCGTGTCTGACAGGAAGCTCAGGATGCGCCGGATCATTCCGCGGCCACCCGCAGCGTGGGTGCCCCCAAAGGGTCCATCGACGGAACCGCTATGAAGTCCCGTCCCGGTTCGTGTTTCACCGCTCCGATGCCTAGCACAGGGAACAAGAGCTCGGCGACACGGTAGGCTTCCTCCAGGTGCGGGTAACCCGACGCGATAACCGTCTGGATGCCCAATGCCTGATATTCGCGCAGCCTTGCGGCGACCGTTTCAGGACTACCGACCAGCGCGGTGCCGACACCGTGGCGGACCAAGCCGACGCCGGCCCACAGGTTCGGGCTGATCTCCAGCTGGTCGCGCTGGCCGTTGTGCAGGTTCAACTGCCGCAACTGGCCGACTGAATCGGTGTCTGCCCGCATCCGCGCTTGCGCGGCGGCGATGGTCTCATCCGACAAGTGGCTGATCAGCCGGTTGGCCGCATCCCACGCTTCGGCGTCCGTTTCGCGCACGATCAGGTGCACGCGCAAACCGAAGTTCAGCGACCGGCCTTGGGCGGCGGCAGCGGCCCGCACCGTGTCCAGCTTCTGCTGCACGTCCGCCGGCGGTTCTGCCCAGGTCAGGTAGGTGTCGCAGTGCCCTGCCGCGACGCGGATGCCGGCGTCGGAGGAACCGCCGAACCAGAGTGGCGGATATGGCTTCTGGACGCTGTCGAAGTAGCCCAGCCGGGCTTCAAGTGCTGTCAGATGCTGACCGACAAGATCGGCTTGACCGTCGCGCAGCAGAGCACGCCAGATGTTGAGGAACTCGTCAGTCAGCGCGTAGCGTTCGTCATGATCCAGGAACAATCCATCGCCGCCCAGTTCCTTCGGGCTGCCGCCGGTGACGATGTTGATCAGCAGGCGGCCGTTGCTGATCCGGTCCAGCGCCGCCGCCTGGCGTGCGGCCAATGCCGGCGTCAGGAAGCCGGGCCGCAGCGCCAGCAGGAATTTCAGCCGTTGCGTCTGCGGCGCCAGCGCGGACCCCAGCATCCAGCCGTCCAGGCAGTTGGGTCCCGTCGGCAGCAGTGCGCCGCCGAAACCCAAACGATCGGCGGCCTGAGCGATATCCCGCAAGTAGCCGACATCGGCGGGGCGGTGCCCTTTGGCGGTGCCGAGGTAGGAGCCGTCGCCGCTGGTCGGTAGGAACCAGAACAGGTCAAGCGGTTGCTGTACCGTCATGATACGGTCTCCCTAAGCTGTGGGGCGCCAGAAACTGTCGGCGACCTTGATATCGACCGGGATCAGGCCCTGGGCCCTGAAGCGGTCGGCAACTTTCTGCTGGCTGGCGGTGAAGCCCTCGTTCAGCCGCATGATCTCCAGCGGATGGCGGTTCAGCGCGCGGGACCAGACGTCCTGACTGATGCCGGTGGCGTTGGCCAGCAGCGCGGCAACATCCTCCCGTTTTGCCCTGGCCTGCTCAGCCACACCGGCCATCGCCTGTACCACGGCGCCCGTCAGTATCGGGTTGTTGCGGACGAAATTTCCGTTCGCCATGACGTAGCTGAACTGCTCGCCGATCTCCCTGTTGGTGGTCAGCGTGCGCACACCGGGCCGGTTATTGTACAGCGAGGCGTAAGGCTCCCAGATGCTCCATGCCTCGACGGCGCCCTGCGAGAACGCGGCACCGGCATCAGCGGGACCAAGCAGGACGGGCTGGATCTCCTCGTATCGAAGGCCGGCCTTCTCCAGCACCATCAGCAGGAAATTGTGCGCCGAGGAGCCCCGGCCGAAGGCGACCTTTCGACCCTTCAGGTCCTGGATTGTCTGCAGCGGCGACCCCGGCGGCAGTAGCAGCGACTGCGGCGCACCGCGAGCCGCAGCGACGTACATCAGGTCGCCTTTCGCCGCCTGGGCGAAGATCGGCGGCGTGTCGCCGACGATGCCGAGATCGACGCTGCCGACACGCATCGCCTCCAGCATTGGCGGGCCGAACTGGAATTCGATCCACTCGACCTTAACGCCCTTGGCTTCGAAGCCTTTGGCAAAGTCACCGCCGGCCTTGGCGGTCATCAGCACCGGATCGCCCTTCTGGAAGCCGAAGCGCACTGTGCTCGTTTCGGCGGCCATAGATTTGCCCACGAACGGCGCGGCAAGCGCGGACACGACCGCAGCGCGGCGCGAGATCAGCATCCGTTTTGGATCCGGACGTGTATGAGTATCCCCACGCCGCATCGCGTCTGTTCCTTTCAGCATGATAAAGAATGCGCCGCGTGCAGGCGAACCCACGAACGGCACGAACGAAGCCAATCCCCGTTACGACGGCGGCAGCGCCGCTGCCACTTTATAGCCTATTTACTTTATAGGCATTGAATCCATAACCACGGGGGCGGTGTCAACAGCAAATGCAGTGTTTCATGATGGCCAGCCAG
>JAFEFW010000438.1 GCA_018240405.1 Pseudomonadota bacterium | reverse complement strand
GCGAAGGCGGCGAGGGGAAGGCAGCGGCAACGTGGTGCGCGGATCATCTCAGCCGTCTTCCGTGTGCAGCAGGAGCGCGACCGACAGCATCAGGCCCGCGGCCGCCGGCGCCCAGGCCGCGAGTGTCACTGGCAGGGAGCCGGACTGCCCGATTTCCTCGGCGAGCTTGGACACGACGAACAGGGCGAAGCCGGCGACCACGCCGCTGGCGATCATCTTGGCGACCCCGCCGCGGCGGGCGGGACGCATGGAGAATCCGGCCGAGACCAGCGCCATCGTCGCCGTCAGCAGCGGCAATGCGAGCAGGGCCTGGAAATGCAGCCGGTGGCGGATGGAGGAAAACCCCGAGCGGTCGAGCAGCGCGATGAAGTCGGGCAGGGACCAGACCGAAAGCGTGTCCGGGGACGCGAAACTTTCCTGGACGCGGCTGACGGTCAGATCGGTCGGCAGGTTCATCTGTTCCGGCGGCTCCGGCAACTGGTCGGGCTTGATGGTGCGGGCATTGTCGAGTTGCCAGGCGCCCTTGACCAGCGTGGCCTTGGTAGCCTCGATCCGCGCCAGCAGCCGGTCGGACCCGTCCAGGCGGAACACGCTGACGTCCCGCGCCGACATCTGCCGTCCCTTCAACTGCACGCCATACGCGTGGATGATCGCCACGCCCTGCGGATTCAACACCCGGTCGGACTGGCGCAGCCACAACTGGCCGCCGTTCAGCGCCAGTGGACCGCCGCCGCTGCGCAGATAGGCGTTCTCGATCGCCTCGGCCCGCGCCAGCATGGCGGAGGAGACGGGGCTGACCGCGCCCGTGGCAATGATGCCAAGCAGCATGGCGCAGAGTGTCGGTGCGGCCAGGAACTCCCAGGCCGAAACGCCCGAGGCGCGAGCGACAATCAGCTCCGAGGACCGCGTCAGCCGCCAGAAACACAGGATGCCACCCAGCAGTACGGCGAAAGGCAGGATCTGCATCGCAATGTAGGGCAGGCGGAGGGCCGCGATCTGCGCCACGATGCCAAAGGTTGCGTCGGGCAGGCTGGCGGAACGGCGCAGCAATTCGATGAAATCGAACATCGCCACCAGGCCGGACAGGGCCAGCAGCATGCCGAACACGGCCAGCGCGAACTGGCGGGCGATGTAGATCGACAGCGTGAACGGGATCGACATGGCTCAGTGCCGGCTCATGGGCAGCCATGCCGGCACCACCGGACCGCCGTTGCCATTGCATGCGACGTCACGGCCGACCGCGTCGCCTTTCCGGCCTGTGCCGCTGGCCGGCGGCGCCGAATCGGGGCATCGAGCCGGGGGACGAGTCTGCCGGAACGCATAAGGCTTTCTGAGGCAGGCTTAGGCGGGATGCAACCCGCCCGTTGCCGGGCTGCTTTGCTGAACCAGGGGGCGCCGGATGCGCGTTGCCGCGGCGAACCATTGCAGAATCGGGGGAAACAGACTCACCGCCCGCAAGGCGGTGGGCTGCAGAACACCGTTGATCGCCAGGGTGTGAAGCGTCGTCGCAAGTAGCATCTGGCCCGCCAAGCCAGCGGCCAGTCGTCGCTGGTAGGTTTCCGCATCCTGTCGGTCCAGCCAGCACCGTGCGGCCAGGCTACCGCTGTGCAGGGCGATGGCAATGCCGTCGCCGGTCAGCGAGGGAATGACCGCCGCCTGGTCGCCAAGACGGAACAGCGCAGCGTGGCCGGCGTGTCGCCGCAGCATGCCGTAAGGGATTCCGGCCACAGCGAGCGGACGCGCAAGCAGCACTTCCGCGCCGGCGAGGCGGTCGCGCAGCAGCGGTGTGGCAGCGGTCAGCAGATCGATCAGTTCTGTCCAATGGCGGAACCGGCCATGGCGCAGGGCGGCACACAGGACGACCTTGCCGTCCTCGACCGGCTGCAGCCCGGCGTAACCGCCGGGGAATAGATACAGCTCCGTGCTTCCGGCCAGCGCCGCCGTCTGCCGCGGGCCGAGCCGCAGGTAGGTCTTCATTCCGACTGCGCCGGTATGGGTGCCCGGGCGCGGATGATCGCGCATGTCGTGCTTGCCGGTGGCCAGGAAGACGGTGCTCGCGTTCAACGGGCCGGCGCTGGTGTCGAGCTGCCAGCCGGCTTCGCCGCGGCTCAGGCGGCGCACCCCGGTGCCGCGATGGACATCGGCGCCAACCGCCCGCGCGCGTTGTAACAGGGCCGCGTCCAGCATCCGCCGCGACAGGCTGAGGGCGGCAAATGGCAGGCTGGTTTCGGCCACCTGTTGGCGGTGCACCACCCGCACGCGCTGGATTGATGCGGCGCCCAGACTTGCGGGCTCGATGCCGAGGTCCAGCAGCAGGCTGATCGCGTCGGCGCCCAGGAAATCGCCGCATACCTTGTGCGTCGGTTCGGCATTGCGTTCCAGCAGGATCGGCGCCTGCCCGGCCCGCGCCAGCCGGATCGCTGCGGCTGTGCCCGCCGGGCCACCACCGATGATGACCGGTGCTGTCAGGGGCTGGAAATGCATATCCGGAACGGCGTGAACCGGCGCAGCGTCACGTCGCTGATGCCGGCCTCGGCGATCAGGGTCCGCCACTCCGCCATCCGAAAGGACCGGGCGATGGAGATCTGGCCGTCTTCGCGAATGAAGCGGTGCCAGAAGAG
>JAFEFW010000437.1 GCA_018240405.1 Pseudomonadota bacterium | reverse complement strand
CTGGCGGAGGCCGACCGTGAGGTGGTCGGCGCGCTGATCCGCAAGCTGGCCGACACCCATGCCGTGCTGCTGATCGAACACGATATTGACCGCGTGCTGGCGCTGTCCGACCGCATCACCGTGCTGCACCAGGGCCGCCTGATCGCCGACGGCAAGCCGCAGGAAGTCGCCGCCAATCCCGATGTCGTCACCGCCTATCTCGGCGCCGAACGGATCGTTGCGCCGCCACCACCAACCGATGCCGAACGCCGGGCGCATGAGGCCAACAAGCCGCTGCTGATCCTTGACCGCCTGCGCGCCGGCTATGGCGGCAGCGTCGTGCTGGAGGATCTGTCGATGGTCGTGCATGAGGGCGAGGCGGTGGCGTTGCTGGGTCGCAATGGCGTCGGCAAGACCACCACGCTGCGCGCCATCACCGGCACGCTGCATGGCAGTTCCGGCACCGTCATGTTCGACCAGGCGGTGATCACCCATGCCCGCTCCTACGAGATCAACCAGCGCGGCATCTCGCTGGTGCCGGAGGGGCGCCGCCTGTTCCCGAACCTGACAGTCCTCGACAATCTGAAATTGGCCATGCGCCCTGGTGGCGCGTCGCTGGACGAAGTGTTCACGCTGTTCCCGAAGCTGCGGACACTGCAACGATCGAAGGCTGAAAGCCTGTCCGGCGGTGAGCGCCAGATGCTGGCCATCGCTCGCGCGCTGGTCGTGCCGGCGAAGCTGATCCTGCTGGATGAGCCGTTCGAAGGCCTGGCACCGACCATCGTCAAGGAGGTGATGGATGCGCTGGCGCAACTGCGTGGCCGGGTGGCCATGGTGATCGTCGAGCACCATGCCGAAACCGTGCTGCCGCTGGTGGACAGAGCCTATGTGCTGGTGAATGGCCGCGTCGCCTTTGAAGGCACCGCGCGCGCCCTAGAACAGGACGAAGCCCTGCAAACCCGCCTGCTCGGCGTTGTCCACGCCGACGCGGCATAGCGCGCAAATTGGTTATGCCTAAGAACCGTATTCGGCCCTACCGCAATGGGTGCTGCCATGCCGGCTGCCGCGCGTGCTGACGTGCGGCAGCCGGCATTCGCCGGCAGAGCCGCGGGCGGCTAAGCAGGCTGTACGCCCTCATAGCCTTCGATAATCAGCAGATCCGCCTGGGCGCGGCCATCGCGCTTGGCCTTGGCGGCGGCGTATTCCGGCGAGTGGTAGCAGGCGACGGCAGTGTCGTAGTCCTTGAACTCGAGGACGACGTTGCGCGCCCGCGGCGTGCCCTCCGGTGCCTCGAACCGGCCGCCGCGCACCAGGAAGCGCGCGCCGTATTTGCTGAATGCGGCGGCATTGGCGGCGACGTATTCCTGATAGCCCTGCGGGTCGGTGACGTCGACGCGGGCGATCCAGTAGGCTTTGGGCATGGGGTTCCTCCGAGTGGTCAGATGACGGCGCGAGGGTCATACGCGCGGCCGGCCGGCGCAAGGGTTGGCGGGCCAGCGGCGGGTGCGGCCGGCGCATTGATCTGCCCTGTGGTTCAGCGATAGGGTGCCGTTCCGGATCGGAAAGAAACGCAGCATGAATGGTGTCGCGGGCGGTCGGCGACATGGCTGATTTCTGGGTGCGCTACTGGCAGCACGCGGGCTCGTCGCTGCATGAGTTTGTGCGGCTCATGCGGCGCAAGGTCCTCGCCATGGGTGTACCGCCTTTGGTGTATAACGGCCTGCTGGCGCTCGTCCTGTTGGCGCTGCTGTTTTTCGTGGTGCGCGGCACACGCGGCCTGGTGCGGCTCTTTCTGTTCCTGCTGCTGGTGGTGGTTGCCTTTGTCGTCTTCGCACCGGAGCTTTGGCTGCCGCCGCCGAGTTCCCGGCTTTGAGCGGCGTGCGGATACTAGTAACGCGATAATATGTATAATCAGGTAACAGACGCTGATTACGTTTGTATTTCTAAATAAAATTGACAGAGTCGTACCGCTAATGCTATAGAAATACTGCTGGTCCTGACGGACCACTGCATGTTTCGGGACGTGCTCGCCATGAGCATTCTCCTTTCCGTCCGCCGTGGCTGCCTTCGCGCCGCGAGGCGCGCTGACACCTGGCTGGGTCTGCGCGCGGCGCATCGCCGCGGCAAGGCCGGTGCGGTAACGGTGCTGTTCGCACTCACCGCCGTCGCGCTGGCGGGGCTTGTCGGCCTCGGTGCCGAGGCGGGAACCTGGTACGTCATCAAGCGCAAGCAGCAGAATGCCGCGGACGCGGCGGCGATCGCCGGCGCCATCACGTTGATGACCCAGGGTGGCGAAGGCAATTGCGCGACGCGGCGCGCGGCCGCCATCGCCAGCAGCATCGCCACGGCCAGCGCCAATGGCTTTACCCACGGAAGCGACAACGTTTCGGTGGCCGTCCAGGTGCCACCGCCCGCCAGCGATCCGTTCCACAGCCGCCCATGCGCGGCCTTTGTGCAGATTACCCGGTCCGCTCCAACGGTGTTCGCCGCGCTGGCCGTTCCGGGTTCGATCCAGATCGGCAATGTCGCGGTGGCGGAAGTCCGCCACAAGTCCAGGAACTGCGTGCTGGCACTGGATCGGCTGCACTTCAACGGGACGATCTCTGTCGCCGGCAATTGCGGCCTGGAGGCCAACGCCACGGCG
>JAFEFW010000436.1 GCA_018240405.1 Pseudomonadota bacterium | reverse complement strand
CCGCCCGACGGTTGATCAGGCCGCATGAATGGCTACCGTGTTGCTTTAGTCGCCTCCCAACTACGGCGTCAGCCTGTGCAATCCGGTTGCTTGACCTGGATGCTCGCCATTCGGAGCTGTCCGAAAAGGCAAACCCTCACGTCGCTGCGGAGACGCGGGCGCGGCTCCCTGGCAAGAGTGAGAAGGGCGAACTACGCAGGCTCAACATACGGGCGCTGTAGTACCTCCATCAGCACCTGCTCAATGGCACGGAAATCGAATGGCTTACTGATCATCCGCCGCACGGACGGCAGGTCCCGGACCTCCGCATGTGCTAGGTCACTGCCGGAAATCAGCACAACCGGTGTATCGGGGCGCCAGCGCGCAAGCCATTGCAGCCAGTCGTGGCCGCTGGTCGCTCCTGGGAGATGTAGATCAGTAATGACAGCATCGATGGCGCAACCGGTTTCAAAGATGGAGATCGCCGTATCTGCGGTGTCTGCTTCAACGACCTGGTATCCCAAGTCCCAAAGGACGTCAGCTATCGTTGCACGCAGCAAGAACTCGTCATCCACCACGAGGACGGTTGTAGCAAGCGAGCAGGATGGTTCCATTGCACGCTCCTTTTCGACCCTGACGCGGATCATCGGCGCGGAATAATTGTCGCCTGTCAAGTGGAAGTGGATTACGTCGCATTGCAATCCACAGCACGGCCTCCCCTTGAGGAGCCGAGCGACGGACGGCCTATTTCGTAACTGATTACCTTTGCGATCCTGCTGCGCCAAGTGGCGCGGGCGATACAAATGCCCGGGTCAAGCCAACGGACTTGGCCAATGCTGTGTACCAAGGTCGCAGTGGCCAATCTTGCGGCTGGCGCCAATATGGCCGACTAAGCCTTCCCGATACTCAGATAGTCGTCGATGGCAGATCGTCTGACCCCCCGCATCGTCGCTCGGGCCGAGCCGTGCGGAGAACCACCTTCGATCAGGATTGTATGCGCCGTTGTCGTGATAGCAGCATTCTGACTTACTGCACGAGCACCATCTTCGCAGTTGCCGCGATCTCAGCCGGTTGAGCCCATGGCGGCAGCAGGTGGCCCAAATCATCGATGAGGTTCGCCTGGGATGGATCACCAATGAAGATGACCTTGACATCCGGCCGGCGCCGCTTCGTCATCAAAGCCAGCGATACTCCGTTGGGCCGCGGACCGGGAAAGTCGATGCTGACCACCAGCAATTCGACAGAGCCGGCAGTTTCCACCGCCTTCAAGGCATCCATCGAGTCTTTGTACGGCGTCACGTCAAACGCTTCTGCCTGTAAGGCTGCGTGGGCACCCTGCAGGAACGCATCGTCCGCGTGCGCAAGCACAACATGTGCTGGCATCACCATCACTCCGAGAGCGGCTGGATACGTTCCCAGCTAGCCCCCACGTTCGCGTGATGTCAATCGAAACTTAGCACGCATGCATTTCACATTCAGACTAATTGCTACCGTAGGTAGTGGTTATCAGCTCAGGCATGCTGCGCCCGATGTTCAAGCGCCTTGCCACTTTGCCTCCGCACGGCTCGGTAGTGCTCATGCGACTGCATCTGCTGTCTCGAAGGCCATGCCGAAACCAGCGCGTTCACCGACGTGGAAGATGGCGACCAGCTTCCTTATGCGATTGGCCATGACGTGCCGCAGGCGGCGTCATGGCGGTACGTAACGCATTCAGCTGCTCTGGTCCGGCCGTGATCTATCCGCCGATGATCGTCGCGCCAAGCGCTCTCCAGGGCATCGCAGAGCGGATACGTCTGCGCTACATACCGCCTCAACTCTGGACCACGACCTCGCCTCTCGTCATCAGGACGGGCGCCCCCAACAGATCGGCTGCGTTTTCGGTTATCCATTTGGAGGCCACCAGACGTGCCGCTTCTGCCGCTTCGCGATCCACGAACAGGCCCACCGACGTCAGAGTGCCGCTCGGCTCGCGCACCAGGTAGTAGGCGATATGCCCGGGCACGGTCTTGTAGACCTCTGCGACGCCAGCGACGCGCGCGACAACAGCATCCATTTGGTCTGGATCAATCACATAGCGTCGTATCGCCGCGAACATGGGCTAAACTCCCACTGTCGATTCACGCACGCGCCCCGTCGTCGGATGTGCAGCCACGGACATGGCCTTCCCTCAGCGCCAGCCGAAACCCGCCGCGGCCGCAAAGAGCGCCATGCCACCCGTGATCCAGGCGAGAACCCTCCAGACCTGAACGAACCGTCGGCGCTGGCGCCCGACGCGCCCCTGCGCCGGATCATCATCCCAACGGCCCCATGAAGCGCCATCGAACGGCACATTCGCCTCCCCTTTTGATTGGTAGCAAAATGCATGAAACACGCCGAAACGGGAAGACGCTTGTTTCGTCTGCAATAGGGGAAGCGAGTGGTGGCTGCAGCTGCCGTCCACCCAACCCAATCGCTCAGCGCGGTCTCAGCCGCACGCCCGCGCCAGTCTCGCCGGGTTGAAACTCCACCCCGGCTGCCTCCATGGCACGTCGCAATTTCACAACCGTTGAGTCGCGAGGGATCGTGTTGCCGAGCTCGATGTTCGCTATGGTCCGAACATCGATGGTGCTCGCCTCGGACAGCTTCTCACGCGTCCACTTGAGCAGC
>JAFEFW010000435.1 GCA_018240405.1 Pseudomonadota bacterium | reverse complement strand
GAAGGCCGTCCGCCATGGTCAGAGGTCGGCAAAATCCTCGGAATCTTCCGGTGAGGACCACTCCCAGAAGGTCGCGAATGGAACCTGCGCTGGGTCGCCTGGCGCGGGCGGGGGGCGCGGCGCCTTGGTCAGGGTCACCCGCCCATCCTCAATCGCATAGGCCAAATCATCGCCTGGCCCAATGCCCAGGGCCGCCCGGACCGGTTGCGGAATCGTGGTCTGCGCTTTGCTGATGACCTTGCTGGTGATCATGGGCCAGAGGTTAGGACCTTTCTTGCCACCAGCAATGCCGTTCCTCTGGCAGTGAGGTTTGCCGCACCCCATGTCCCCGCGCTGAATGGGACAGGATCGATCATGAACACCAGGATTTTCGCCGCGGCGCTTGCGGTTGCGCTCCCTCTGCTGGCCGCCTGCACGCCGTGGGAGCCGGATGTCGCGCTCGGCCCGCGCGCCGACCAGCCGGGCTGGACCGGACGCACGCAGATCGTCGGCAACACCAGCACCGTCGCGTCGAACGCCGACGCGACCTATCTGCAGCAGAAATGGGGTATCGGCCGGCGACCGTAAAATCAGCCGCGCCGGCTGACCAGTTCGAGCAGCGGCAGCAGCACCGCGTCGCGTTCCGCCACCAGCTCTGCCATCGAGCGGCCGGCGGCTTCGGCGTGCACGCCTTCGATGATCCTGCGGCGATTCTCGTCGGATAGCTCCGGCGTCGTCATCGTCTCCCACCAGCTTTCGAAGGCGGGCTTGAACTGCGCCAGCAGGTGCTCGATCCCGCCTTCGCCGCCGCCGAGGTGGAAGGTCATGTGCGGCCCCATCGCCGCCCAGCGCAGTCCGGGACCGGCGCTGATTGCGGTGTCCACATCCTCGACACTGGCCAGGCCGGTAACGACGGCGCTGACCGCCTCCCGCCACAGCGCCGCCTGCAGCCGGTTGGCCAGGTGGCCGCGCGCTTCCTTACGGATGTGGATCGGCTTCTTGCCGATATGGCGGTAGAAGTCGAGGCACCACTGGATCGTTTCCGGCGCGGTTTCCTGTCCGCCGACGACCTCTACCAGCGGGATCAGATGCGGTGGGTTGAACGGGTGGCCGACGGCGAAGCGCGGGGCGGAGCGGAAGCCGGCCTGCATCTCGCTCATGATCAGCCCAGACGTGCTGGACGCCAGGATCGCGTCCGGCCGCAGTGCCGCGTCGATCCGCCCGTACAGTTCCCGCTTGATCGGCAGCCGCTCCGGCGCGTTCTCCTGCACGAAGTCGGCGGCGGCGACGGCCGCCTCGGGCGAGGCATGGAAGCGCCAGGCCTCCGGCGATGCATCGGGCGCCATGCCGAGCCGGGACATGGCGGGCCAGGCGTCGGCGACATAGCGGCGGACATAGGCTTCGGCCTCGGGGCGCGGGTCCCAGATATCCACCTGCAGGCCGCGGGCGAGGAACCAGGCGGCCCAGCTTGCGCCGATGGTGCCGGCGCCCAGGACGGCGGCGCGCTTTACGTCGGTTGGGGTGGGCATCCCGCTTCCTCCTCGATGGTGGGCGACTGCTACAACGGCAGGGCGGCGTGGGCCAGCGGCGGCTGCGTTAACCGTCCAGAAAGGATTGGTGCGGATGTTGGCGGCTGTTTGAACCGCCAAGTCGCCAGGACGCCACGATGGCTGAACCTTCACCCGAGCATGATCGGCTCGCGCATGAAGCGGTGGATGCAGCGTTTGTCGTACATACGGTGTTGGGACCGGGCCTGCTGGAGTCGGTTTATGAACAGTGCCTTGGCTATGAACTCGAGGCGCGTGGAATTCCACTCCAGCGTCAGGTTATTCTGCCGCTGTCATACCGAGGCCGGCCGGTTGATGCGGGCTATCGTATGGACATGGTCGTCGGCGGGTTACTCGTCGTCGAGATCAAGGCGGTTGAAAAGCTGCTGCCGCTGCACGATGCGCAATTGGACACCTACCTGAAGCTGTCGGGCTGCCAATTAGGTCTCCTGATCAACTTCAACGTCCCGTTGATAAAGTATGGCGTACGCCGCCGCATCCGGTCGCGCTGACTTTGCGTCTTGGCGTCTTGGCGGTTCAAGAGGCAATTGCCGGCCCCGGCGGTGGGGCGCTCACGGACAGCCGTAAGTTTGGTCAAGTCTCTTGATTGGCACGAGAATCAATGGTCTGTCGGCACTTGTCCGCGCTACGCCTGCTTCCGCTCGATCAGGCTGCGGCGGATGATCCGGCCGCGCTCCACCTTGTCCTCGATATAGGCCGCGTCGCCCCAGCGCACGGCACGCGCCATCGCCTGCGCGTCCTCCATGAAGCGCTGCAGCATTTCTAACAGCGCCTCGCGATTATTAAGGAAAATATCGCGCCACATCACCGGGTCGGACGCGGCAATCCGGGTGAAGTCGCGGAAGCCCGAGGCGGCGAAATTCACCACCTCCTGCCGCGTCTCGTCCGCCAGGTCGTCGGCCGTGCCGCAGATGGTGAAGGCGATCAGATGCGGCAGGTGGGAGACGATGGCCAGCACCCGGTCGTGGTGGCCCGGCTCCATCCGCTCGACCATTGAGCCGCAGCGGCGCCAGAGTTCCTCGATCTTCTGCACCGACGCCTCATCGGTGCCGGGCGGCGGCGTCACCAGCGCCCAGCGGCCCTGGAACAGTTCG
>JAFEFW010000434.1 GCA_018240405.1 Pseudomonadota bacterium | reverse complement strand
TCGAGGCCTGCATGCTGGCCTGGCCGCATCTGCGCCTGTGGCTGGCCACCAGGCTGCGGCCGGTGGCGCATGTCCGCCTTTTGCTGTTCCAGCGCCTGCGGGCGATCCATCACGACTGGCAGGCGAGCCTGCCGGATTCCGGCTACGCCGCGGTCGCGGTGCGGGAGGCGCTGAAGACGCTGCAGGCGCAGACCGGTCTGACGCCGGACCGGGCAGCCTTTGCACTGGCCGACCATCTGGCCCCGCTGCTGGTCCGCCACCTGGCGTCCCGCCTGGGACTGGCGTTGGCCCCGGTGGTCGGAGCCCTGGCCTACTATCGCCTGGTCATCTATCCTGATCTGCTGGAGCACGGTCCCGGCGGCGGTCCGTGGTCGTTGGCGCTGTATCCGCTGGCGGCCCTGGCGGACCTGCTGTTCGGCACGTCACTACGCGCAGCGCTGCTGGCACCGTCGTGAGTTCAGCCGGCGGATACAGGAGCGCCTGTCCTCGCCGTTGCCCTGGGCTTCCACCCCTACGCAAAGGGGGCAGGATGTTGGACATCCGGCTGCAGCGCCGGTGCGTACGCGGGTGGCACCAACGCTCTTCTGTCCGGACTGCAGTCTGGACACGATCGTCACCCGGCAGTGAGATACCGCGATGACCGACAGCATCAACGCCTTCGTTCCCGGCCCACGCATCCGCATCGACGGCGCGGCAACCGGGCCGCTTGCCGGCCTCAGCTTCGCTGCGAAGGACCTGTTTGATGTCGCCGGCGTCCCTACTGGCGGCGGCAATCATGACTGGGCGCGCGCCAACCCGGTGCCGACGCGGCACGCCTGGGCGGTGCAGACGCTGCTGGACGCTGGCGCGACGCTGATCGGCAAGACCATCACCGACGAGGTCTCGCTCGGCATCCTCGGCGAGAACGCCTTTGACGGCACGCCGCTGAACAGCGCTGCACCCGACCGCGTGCCGGGTGGATCGTCATCCGGGTCGGCGGCCGCGGTCGCGGCCGGGCTGTGCGACACCGCCCTCGGCACCGATACCGGCGGCTCCGTCCGCGTGCCCGCCAGCTTTTGCGGCCTGTACGGCATCCGGCCGACACATGGGCGGCTGAACCTCAGCGGCATGCTGCCGCAGGCGCCGACCTCCGATACCACCGGCTGGTTCGCCCGCGACGCCGAAACCTTTGCGCGCGTCTCGGGCGTGCTGCTGGGCGAAGCGGCGCCGGCCGCGTTGCCGCACACGCTGCTGGTCGCTGTCGACGCCTTCGGCTTTGCCGATCCGGCGGTCAGCGCCGCACTGCAGCCGATGGTGGAGCGGCTGAAAAGCCTGGTTGGGTCTGCACGCGACGAAATCATGGCGCCGCCAGGCCTCTCCGTCTGGGCCCGCGCGCAGCGCACGCTGCAACCCGCCGAGGCCTGGGCCACGTTCCAGGCCTGGGTCGAGCGCGACAATCCGCGCTTCGCCTTCAGCGTCGCGCGCAACCTGGTGGCCGGGTCGCAAATCCCTGCTGCGGAGCGCGCCTGGGCGGCATTGATGCGGCAGGAGGCACGAGGGCGCATGACCTATCTGCTGCCGCCCGGCACAATCCTGTGCCTGCCGACGACACCATTCCCGGCACCGAAGCGAGGCCTGCCACTGCCGGAACTGGATCCGTTGCGTGACCGCATCACCTGCCTGTGCGCACAGGGCGGGCTGACGGGTGTGCCGCAGGTCAACCTCCCCGGCGCCACGGTGGACGGCGCACCGGTGGGCCTGTCGATCATCGGCGGCCGCGGCACCGATGCGACGCTGATTACGGTCGCGCGGTCGATGGCGGCGGGGTCAGGCTGACAAGCCGGACCGGCAGCGCCGTCATACGCTGCCTCCCGGTCATGATCAGCCAGAGGACAGGCCGCCCCCGACGGCGCGCCGACACTAAACCGTACCCAGGAGCATAGCGGATGACCGGACGACTGCAGGATAAGGTAGCCATCATCACCGGCGCGGGCTGCGTCGGTCCCGGCTGGGGCAACGGACGGGCCGCGGCGGCGATCTTCGGCCGGGAAGGCGCCAAGATCTTTGCCGTCGATCTGCGCCCCGAACCGATGGAGGAAACCATCGCCCGCACCCGCGAATGGGGCGGCGAAATCACGACGCATCTGTGCGACGTGACCGAGGCGGCGCAGGTCGAAGCCATGGTGCAGGCCTGCGTCGCCCGCTATGGCCGGGTCGATATCCTGGTCAACAATGTCGGCGGCTCCGCCAGGGGCGGCGTTGTCGCGCTGTCCGAGGCGGATTGGGACAGGCAGATGGACTTCAACCTGAAGACCGTCTTCCTCACCTGCAAGTATGTGATCCCCGAAATGGAGAAGGCCGGCGGAGGCTCGATTATCAACACCTCCTCCGCCTCCGGCATCCGCTATACTGGGGCGCCGCAGGTGGCCTATGCGTCGTCCAAGGCGGCAATCATCCAGTTCTCCCGCGTCACGGCGGTTGAGTTCGCGCCGAAGCGCATTCGCGTCAACACCATCATTCCCGGTCAGATGCACACGCCGATGGTCGAGGCGCGGCTGGCCGGCCAGCGCGCCGGCGGTGACGTGGCGGCACTGCTGGCCTCGCGTCAGGCACGGATTCCGCTGGGCTTCATGGGCGACGGGCGGGACACTGCGAACGCCGCGCTGTTTCTGG
>JAFEFW010000433.1 GCA_018240405.1 Pseudomonadota bacterium | reverse complement strand
ATGCCGTTCAGGTAGTAGCGCGTCTCCTCGGTGCTGATGGCAAAGCGCGTGCGGTCGATCAGCGCGCGCAGCGTCAGCGCGGTCAGGTTGAAGCGGTGCGGCAAGGAGCCGGCGGTCATTGAGGGAAAATCCTCGGCCGGCAGTGCTACCAGCTTGGTGTCGTAGCGGCCGGCGCGCAGCGCCATCTGCGCATCGCCGCCGGGGTGGTCGAGTTCCACCTCGGCGCCGTCGGGCAGTTTGCGCACGATCTCATACAATGTCGCCGCCGGCACGGTGCAGGCGCCGTTGCGGCTGGTGGAGGCCGGCACGTCCTCCACGATGGCGATCTCCATATCCGTGGCGGTCAGCGTCAGGCGGCCATCGCGGACGGCGATCATGACATTCGCCAGGATGGGGATGGTATTGCGACGCTCCACCACGCTCTGGACATGCGCCAGGGCTTTCAGCAGCGTGGCGCGGTCGGCCTTCAGCTTCATGGTCGTGTTCCCAATTCCGGTCCGGCCGCCGCCTCTGACCGCGCGATGCGCAGCCAAGCAAGCGATTCGGGTCCGGCAATGTAGCAAGAGCCGTGGATTTCCGCCAAGGACCGTCATGCGGCGCTGCGGTCATACTGCCGGATTACCTGCACCGGCCGGTTAGGGCACGATCGCGCCCCGCATCACGTCGTGCACGCCGCCGATCAGGATCTGCACGCCAATACACAACAGCATGAAGGCGGCCAGCCGCGTGACCGTGCGCCGCCCGTTCGGGCCCATGCGTCCGGTCACCCGGTCGGCGCTGCCCAACAGCACCCAGATCAGCAGCGCATTCGCCAGCGCCGCCGCGGTCAGGCCGGCGTCGTACAGCATCATCCCCGACAGCGAGGACGGATGCGCCGCGCCCAGCGCGATGGCGACGGCGATGGTGCCCGGACCGGTGGTGATCGGGATAGTCAGCGGAAACAGCGCGATGTCCTCGCCCGAGGCGTGCGAGGCTTGCTCGCGCTTGTCGGTCTCGCGCGCATCAGGCGCGTTCATCAGCTCCCAGCCGGTCAGCGCCACGACGATGCCGCCGGCGATGCGCAGCGCCGCCAGGGAGATGCCGAAGAACGCCAGCACGTAGGAGCCGCCCAGCAGCGCCACCACCATCACCACGGTGGCGTTCAGCGCGACCTTCCGCGCCAGGCGCAGCCGGCTGGGCCGGTCGATGCGGGCGGTGACCTCCTGGAAGATCAGCGCGGCGCTGACCGGGTTGACGATCGAGAACAGCGCCGGGAAGCCGAGCAGGAAGGCGGCAATGACGTGCTGCACGTTCCCGATCAGGCCAGGTTCGGCCGCTTGTCCGCCCAGGGCTGGATTGCCTCGAACGCCGCGCCGGCCTGCAGCACGCCCAGATCGTCGAAGCGCCGGCCGACGATCTGCAGGCCGACCGGCAGGCCATCCGACGTGAAGCCGCAGGGGACCGATGCCGCCGGGTTCCAGGACATGTTGAACGGGTAGGAGAACTCGGCCCACTCCACCCAGTCCCACTCATGCGACGGCCAGTGGTCCGGCATCAGCTTTTCGGCCGGGAAGGCGGCGACCGAGACAGCGGGGGTCAGCAGGAAGTCCCAGTCCATGAACCAGCGGTTGATGCCGGTAATGTAGGCCATCTTGCGCTCGCGCATGATCTGGTAGGCCTCGATCGAGACGTTCTTCGACGCCTTGATGCAGGCCACGAGGCCGGGGTCCATCTGCGACTCCCACTTCGCCAGGTGCTGCGTCAGCCGCGTCAGGTGCGCCGACCAGAAGAAGCGGATCAGTTCGGGACCGGGCGCGGCCCAGGGTGTCGGGACCTCCTCGACATGCGCGCCGAGTTCCTGGAAGCGCAGCGCCGCCGCCTTCACCAGCGCCGCCACTTCGGGATCTACGCGGGCATGGCCGAGGTCGGGGGAGTAGGCAATGCGCTTGCCCTTCACGCCCTCGCCGAGGCGGGCGAGGTAGTTCGCCGGACCGGCTTCCAGCGTGGTGTGGTCCAGCGGGTGGGGGCCGGCCATCACCTCCAGCATCAGCGCATTGTCGGCGACGGTGCGGGTCATCGGGCCGTTATGCGAGGTGTAGTCGCCGGTGCTGACCGGGTTGTACGGCACGCGGCCGAAACTCGGCTTCAGGCCGAAGATGCCGCAGAAATGCGATGGCATGCGGATCGAGCCGGCGCCGTCGCTGCCCTGGTGCAGCGGTCCATACCCTGCGGCCGAGGCGGCCCCCGCGCCGGCCGAGGAGGCGCCGGCGTTGTAGCCGAACTTCCACGGGTTATGCGTGATGCCGGTCAGCGGCGAGCGGGACACGCCGGTCCAGCCGAACTCGGACGAGGTGGTCTTGCCGATGACGATGGCGCCCTCATCGCGCAGGCGCGGCACCATGGCGGTGTCTTCCTCGGGCATGTTGCCCTTGAAGATCATACTGCCGTTCTGCATCGGCATGCCCTTGACTGCGGCGAGGTCCTTGATGGTGACCGGCACGCCGTGCAGGCGGCCGATGCGGCCGCCGGCGGACAGCGCCTTCTCGGCGGCGCGGGCGGCGTCCATCGCCTCTTCCTCGGCCAGGTGGACGAAGGCGTTGACCTTCGGCTCCAGCGCCTTGATGCGGGCGAACAGCGTCTGCAGATATTCGACCGGCGAGATCTGCTTCGTGCGGATCATTTCGGCCAGTTTGGTGGCGGGCAG
>JAFEFW010000432.1 GCA_018240405.1 Pseudomonadota bacterium | reverse complement strand
GGTCGAAATCAAGAAAAATTGCAGTGCGACCGTTTGCGTGTCGCTCAAAACAGCCCGTAGCGACAAACCAGCCACAGTTTGCGCCAGGCCGGCAGGCTGACCCGCTCCTCCAGCCTGTGCCAACCCCGCTTCTCCAGTGCCGACAGAATCGCATCATATGTCGCACCCATCAGCCGCGCCGGCTTCATCGCACGACGGTCGCACTGCCGCATCTCTCTTGCTGCGGTGCGGAAATAGTCATGAGCCCGTCTGGCGATTCGCTGGCAGACCAACGGCAGCCCGGGCGAGGTCAGCGCCGCGGCCGGGTCGGCGGGCACACCAGCCTCGGCCAGGTATTCGGCGGGCAAGTAAAGACGCCCGCGCTGCGCATCCTCATGAATGTCGCGCAGGATGTTGGTCAATTGCAGAGCCCGTCCCAGCGCATAGGCAACGCGGTCGGCCGCCATTGAGGAATCGCCAAAGGCGCGGACCGATAACCGGCCAACCGCTGCAGCGACACGGTCGCAATACAAATCCAGCACCTCCAGCGGCGGCGCAACGATCTCGGTCTCCGCGTCCATCTGCATGCCGTCGATGACGGCGATAAAATCCTCGGCCCGAAGCTGAAAGCGCGGCGCCGCGGCCGCCAGCACGCGCGTCACCGGATCGTCTGACCGGCCCTCATACAGCCCGGCAATCCGGTCGCGCCAGGCTGCCAGCGCGCTGCGCTTCTCCGGCAACGTGCCAGCCTCGTCGGCGATGTCATCGACAATCCGGCAGAACGCGTAGATGGCATACATCGCATGGCGCCGGTCGGGCGGCAGTACCCGCATGCCGTGGTAGAAGGAGGTGCCGGCCGCCTTCACCATGGCCTCAACCGTCTGCAGATCGGCCTCTGATACGTCGAGGGTGGTGGCGCTCACAGCTTGAAGACCGACAGCATCACACTCATCAGCGCGTCTGTCCTGGTCAGCTTGACCCGCTTTGCGATCGGGTCGTGCTGCGACAGCCGCGCCGTCAGACGCAGGGCGAGGCCGAGGATGACCGCGCATTCCAGCCGCAGCCGCATGTTGACGGCGATCTCCGGCAGTTCCGATGCCGCCAGGTTGAGACGGTTGATCCGATCAAGTAACGTATCGAACACCCGCCGGATGCCGCGGCTCTCGGCCGGCCGCAGCAGATCCTCGACGGAGCAGTTGAAGTGCCGCATCAGCGCCAGCGGCAGGTAGCAGCGGTTCAGCGCCTTCAGGTCCTTCGCGCTGTCCTGGATATGGTTCAGGATCTGCAGCGACATGCACAGCGCATCAGACGGCGAGTAACACTCATGGCGCTCGCCGTGCAGGTCCAGCACATACCGGCCGACCGGGACGGCCGAATAACGACAATAGTCGTACAGATCGTCGATCGATTCATACCGCAACTGCGTGGCGTCGCGGCGGAACGCGACCAGCAGTTCCTGCGCATGGATTGCCCTGACGCGCGTCTCGGCCAGGCTGTGCCGGAGCGCCAATGCGCTACGCGAGCCCACGTCGCGATGGCCGAGCAGGACCTCCTCCATGATGTCGAGGCGGCGGATCTTGTCCTCGGGCGACAGCACCGGCGAATCGGCGATGTCATCGGCATTGCGGGCGAAGGCGTAGAAGCAATGCATCGGTTTGCGGAAACGCCGCTCGATCAGCCAGGAGCCGACGGGGAAATTCTCATCGCCGCGGTCCTTGCCGGACCAGGTCTCGACATCCTCAGTCTGCGTCATCGTGCTCATGCGCCGGTCGCCTGGTAGGTGCGGCTCTTCCACGCGACGCCGCGTCCGGTGTGGTGGTTGATTGCGGCGGTGATCGTGGCCGCAGTGTAAAAGGCCGCCACCAGGGGCAGGACAGGAGCCCACAACCAGGAGCGGCGGTAGCGGGTCAATGTGGGCAGGTACGACAGCGCCAGCATCGCCCAGGCAGCGGCGCCGGCCAGTTGAGCCAGACCATGACCCAGCAGCGCGGCGGCCGGCGGCACCAGCCAGGTGACGATCATGCCCAGCACCGTGGCGGCCAGCAGCAGCGGTGAGTAGCGCAGTTGCACATAGGCCGTGCGGGTGATCATCCGCCAGATATCCGCAACGTGCGGATACGGCCGCACGGAGCGTGCCTGTGTTGCGTGACCGAGCCAGATCGAGCCGCCCCGTTTCACCGCCACCGCCAGCGCCACGTCATCGATCAACGCCCCCCGCACGCTTTCGATTCCGCCAATTCGTTGCATCGCGCGACCACGGATCAGGATGGTGCCTCCCGCCGCCGCTGCCGTCCGACACAACCTGTTGTTTACCGTCGCAAACGGATAGAGCAACTGGAAGAAGAACACGAAGGCGGGCACCAGTGCGCGTTCTGCCCAACTGTCGCAGGCAAGCCGCACCATCTCCGACACCATGTCGCGTGGTTCGGCCTCGATCTGTGCCACCAGCGTGCTGACATGGTCCGGATCGTGGAGGATGTCGGCATCGGTCAGCAGCAGCAGGTCAGCATCGCCCGCCGCGGTCACGCCCTGGTGCACCGCCCACAGCTTGCCGCTCCATCCCGCCGGGCGTGGCGCGCCGGACAGCACGGTCAGGCGCGGATCACCCAGCGCACGAGCCATATCGCCGGTGCCGTCGGTGCTGCCGTCGTCAACCAGGATGACGCGGTAGGGTCCGGCATAGTCCTGCGCCAGCAGCGAGCGCAG
>JAFEFW010000431.1 GCA_018240405.1 Pseudomonadota bacterium | reverse complement strand
ACCAGCCAGTTGCCGGTCGTGCACTGGCACGAGCACATCGGCAATCCCACCATCGCCGACGCCGTGCTCGACCGCCTGGTCCACAGCGCGCACCGCATCGAGCTGAAGGGAGAATCGTTACGGAAGCTGCGTGCCGCGAAGGCCGTCAGGCTTGACGAGACGGCCAGCAGCTGAACGGAATGCTCCCGCCCTCAGGCCGCACCGCCACCCCGGCTGGCTTCGATCGGAACAGGTGGCTGGTTTGCGTCGGAATCGGCGGCTGGCTTCGTCGGAATGCGCATACCGTTCTCGCTTATCGGCGGCATGCTGCATCTACCGCCGTCGACTTATCAGCCGGTTGTCGGCGCATTGTTGCTCGTGGCCGGGATCCAGATGGCGCGATCGATCAGAATAACCACGGCTCTTGATCGAGATGCAGACGTTTCCCCGCCTTTCGCGGCGTCACTGCTGGTCGGCGGACTTATCGGACTAGTGTCGGGTGTGACCGGTGTCGGCGGCGGCATCTTTCTTGCGCCGCTTGTACTGTCATTTGGCTGGGCCACAACACGACAGACCGCCGCTATCTCGGTCGTGTTCAACCTGATGAACTCAGCCACCGCGTTAGCCGGGACATGGGCAACCCTGCCGCTGCTTCCCGCACAGTTGCCCATCTGGTTGGTCTGCGTAGGCGTCGGCGGCCTTCTCGGTTCATGGGCGGGGGCGCTGCACCTCAACCCGCGCACATTGCGACTGCTGCTGGCTATCCTGCTGCTCACGGCAGCCGGGCGTATGGTTGCCGCTTCCTTGTAGAACGGTCCTCGTGCTCCCGTGGAACCGAGTGGTCGGCCGCGCAGATGGGGTCGTTTGCGGGAGAGGGCGAAATCCTACGCTAAGCCATATAGTCGCCGTGTGTGCAGGTCGGCAGCCGCATTCGACCCCATGTTTCACATACCTACTGCATCGCTTCCATGGAACCGACCGGTTGGCCTGAATCCGGATGCGGCCCGGCCCGTTATCGCTTGCAGGACCACAAGCATGACGGCTGGACATTATGGCGGCACTTCGACGGATCATCGAGCTCTCAGTCGGATCAACTGAGCTGATTGAACTGGAGGCGATTGCGCGCTCGCGAACCGACTGGGCGTGCCGGGTCCAGCGCGCCCGTATTCTCCTGGCCTACCATGCCGATCCTTCGACCTACGCCGTTGGCGAAGCGATCGGTGTGACCCATCAGACCGTGCAGCGCTGCCTTGACCGAGCGGTCAGGCTTGGCGTGATGGCGGCACTCGACGACAGCCCCCGGCCTGGCCGGGAGCCGACGATCACCGATGAAGCCCGTGCCTGGGTGGTATCGCTGGCCTGCCAGAAGCCCAAGGATGTCGACTATCCGCACGAACTCTGGACGACGCGGCTGCTGGCGCGCCATGTCAGGGAGAATGCAGAAATCGCCGGTCATCCCTGCCTGATGCGTCTCGCGCAGGGCACGGTCTGCAAGATCCTCGACCGTCACGCGGTGCAGCCGCACAAGGTCCGCTACTATCTCGAACGCCGCGACGCCGCCTTCGAGCAGAAGATGGCGGAGGTGCTGTGCGTCTACCGCGAGGTTGCGCTCATGCGCGAAAGCGACGACGACCAACCAAACGTTGCAGTGATCTCCTATGACGAGAAGCCAGGCATCCAGGCCATCGGCAGCACCGCACCCGACCTGCCGCCGCAGCCAGGGTCACATACGGGCTGGGCGCGCGAGTATGAATACAAGCGTCATGGCACGCTGAGCCTGCTGGCCGGGATCGACCTGCTCAGCGGCAAGATCCATGCGTGTGTCGAGGAGCGTCATCGGTCGCGGGAGTTCATCCGCTTTCTCAAGATGCTCGACGCCGCCTATTCGACCGACACCGCCATCAAGCTGATCCTCGACAACCACTCGGCGCATGTGTCCAAGGAGACCAACGCCTGGCTTGCCGCCCAGCGGAAGGGCCGCTTTACCTTGGTGTTCACCCCGAAGCACGGCTCCTGGCTCAACCTCGTGGAGGGGTTCTTCTCCAAGATGGCCCGCTCCGTCCTCCGCTTTATCCGGGTCACATCCAAGGCGGAACTCAAGGCTCGGATCCTCGCCTATCTCGACGATCTCAACCGCCAGCCTGTCGTCCACACCTGGACTTACAAGCTCGATACGGTCGCGTGATACGAGTCGTTCCTTGGAAACGCTGTACTACGTTTGAGAAGGTGAGAATTCTGGGCCTGATTTGCCCATGCAAGCCGTATCTCAGCCCGTGTCACAATCAACGTGTCACAAACGCCGCAGCTTCGGGAAAGGAACAGGGGGGTGATGCGCGGAGCCAGAGCTGACCGGCAAAACCGAAGTGCTCATCAGTACTTTAACGGTGAGCCGTCCCTATGAGACCATCATCCGGACGCCGGCAGGCAACCTAGTACTACAGTTGCGCTTATCCACAAGATCAGATTCGATCCGCCTTCTTGGAGGGCGATTCGCATGTCTGTTGCATCCTGGTCGGGCGCGCTGCTGGAGTGGGAGAAAGAACTCGAAGGGCTGAAGTCGCGCATTGGTCCGGTGTTCGGCCGGGCTGAAGTGCGTGCCACGGCCAGCGCGTTCATTGATGGGCTGTTGTCGGGTGTAGCCCGCAAGACTGGCTGGCAGCTTGCCGAACAGGCCGGCTTGGCGAAGCCCTACCGGATCCAGTCATTGCTAGGTCGTCAC
>JAFEFW010000430.1 GCA_018240405.1 Pseudomonadota bacterium | reverse complement strand
CAGCATGAGGCGGCCGGCTTCGGTCGGCGCGGCGGGCAGGAAATCCGCCATATCGTTGCGCAGGTCGATGAAGCGAAACGTGGTGAGTGTCAGTAGCAGTGCGGCCAGGAACGTCGCCAGGATCGGCGCCGCACGCCGCGCCGCGTTCAAGGTCTCGGCCCGGCCTGCGGCGTCCGCGCTGTGCCGGCAACCGCCGGCTGATGGGTTTCCGCCTGCGTGCCGGCGAAGGCCTGCGGCCCCTCCGCCGACCGGGACCGCTCGATCAGCATGATCTGCGCGTCGCCGTTGGTTTGCTCCGTCAGCACGCTGCGGATTGCCGGGCCGCTACCGCGGATGACGATCTGCCGCAGCATCTCCTGCACCCGCGGATGGATCGGCACCAGGGCGAGCTGCCAGTCCTGCAGAGTGCCGGACGGATGCACGGTGTAGGAGCGCTGCAGCCGGCGGACATCACCGGAGAGCGTGCCGCCGACAGCGTCGACCAGAACCCCGATCTCCGGCCGGCTGGCGAGCGACAATTCGCGCGGCGAGCCATCCGGACCGGTCAGCGTCAGCTGGTCGTCCTGCACCAGCAGGATTTCCTTGCGCGGCAGGATCGTCAGCTTTTCGAGGTAGGACGGACGCCGGTAGATCAACTGCCCTTCGCTGAGGAGCGGGCGGTTGAGCGCCGCCAGCCGCTTTTCCTCGCGAAAAGTTTCGTGCCGCTCCGGGATTGCCGCCAGCTGCGCCATAAGTTGGGCGAACCAGGCCGGCGGCGGTTCGGCAGCGGATGCCGCCGCCAGCAGCGGGGCAGGGTGGTGCAGCAGCACGGCTGCGCACACCGCTGTCCGCAGCGCCGCACGCCTGGTGAGGCGATCATTTCTCGTTCTGCGAAGACGCATGCGGCGGCGCTGACCAGAATTGGTAAAAGTTGAACCAGTTGTACGGCCAGGAGCGGCACATGCCCTCCAGGCTTGCGGCATACCGGCCTACCGCGGCGCGGAGGTCATCCTCTCGCGTCCCGCGGTTCAGCACAAGCCGGTCGGAAAACGCTTCAAACCGCACCAGGTAGCGCCGGGAGCCGGTGCGGACGCCATAAAAGATGACGACCGGAACTTCAAGCACACTGGCCAATATCCAGGGTCCAGCCGGAAAGGCGGCCGGGCTGCCCAGGAACGGCACGGTGACCTGCCGCGTGTCGCCGGGACTGCGATCGGCCAGGATGCCGATCATCTCGCCCTGGGCGACCGCCTCCTGCACCCGCAGCATGGTGTCGGGCTGGCCGATATCGATGATCGCGGCGGCCAGGGCCGGATCGAGCGCTTCCAGCAAGGCGGTCAGGCCGCCGCCGTGCTGGCGGTACATCAGCGGCCGCACCGGCACCGGCGCCTGCCGGCCGACCACGCGCAGCACGTCGAAGCTGCCGAAATGCGCGCCCATCAGGACGCAGCCGCCGCGCTGCAGATGCGCGACCAGCCGATCCAGCCCCTCGACGGTGATGTCGTAGCCGCGGTCGCGCCGGGACAGCAGGAACACCCGGTCGAGGATGACGGCAGCGAAGTTCAGCAGGTGCCGGAACACATCGGCGGCGCCGGCGGGCCGGCCGAGGACGCGCGCCAGGTAGTCGCGCGATGCGGCACGCGCCTGCGACGCGGCGAGGAAGAAATACAGCGTGATCGGATACAGCAGCACCGCGCCGAGGCGCCAGCCGGCGGTCAGCGACAGCCATACCATCAAGCGTATCAGGCGGCTGCTGCCGCGTTCCCGCTGGCTGGCCCAGGTGCTGGACGTCGTGGTCTTCAACGGCTCAGGCTGGGTCAGGAGGAACGTCGTCCCAGTCCGCCAGGCGGATCGTGCCGCGCAGGACCGTGGTGCCGGACACGATGCAGGACAGAGCAACGGTGTCCCTGTCGCCGTCGCACATGCAGACGTCCACGCGCTCTTCGGGGGCCACCGGTGCCAGGAATTTACAGGCGACCACGCTGGTCAGCCGCCTGGCCGGGTGCTGCGCCAGGACGAGTGCGATCGCTTCATCCAGCAGGACCGCGCCTGGTATCAGAGGCCGGCCGGGGAAATGGCCAGGCAGGCAGGGATGGTCGGCAGGAATCACAAACCAGCCCAGGTGGCCAGCGGGCTCGGCCGGCGATGCTCGTGACATATCGATCGTCATCACAGGCGCAGGTTCGCGATCCACACCGTCTTGCCGCCCTGGCCGGCCACCCACCCGCCACACGCACGGTGCGCGGAAGAACCCGCACCCAGCCTCACGACTCGGCGTCCGCGGTGGCGATCAACTCCAGCAGGCCCGCCCGTGTCACCTTGCCCACCGCATTCCGCGGCAGTTCCCCCACCCGCACCACACGGCGTGGCAGGAAGACCGGTTCGACGCATTGCCGCAGATCCGCAAGGATCGCATCCGCCGACCGGTCCGGTGCGATAACGAAGGCGAGCAGCCGAACCCCTGGCCGGCGATCGAGGTCGTCGGGCACAACAAACAGCCCGTCCTGCACGCCCGGCAGGCTGCACAGGATGGCGTTCAACCCCGCCAGCGAGGCACGCCGGCCGCCCAGCTTGACCATGTCGGCGCTGCGGCCGTGCAGGGTGAAGCGGGTCGGTGTCAGCGGCTCGATCACGTCAGCCAGCGGATAGGCCGGAGCGAAGGGCGCTTCGACGCTGGTCGGCGCCGACATCGCGCCCGCCACAAGCCGCACGCCATCGTA
>JAFEFW010000042.1 GCA_018240405.1 Pseudomonadota bacterium | reverse complement strand
CCCCAGCCGGAGGGACCATCGCAGGTGGCGTTGCGGAGATGGACGATCTGACACTGTCCGTCAGGTCAATTACCGACGTTTACAATTTTGCACACCGCTGTAATTTTCAAGAAATGGCCTCATAGTGACGCCGGATTTGCTCAGTAATTACCCTCGTTACCGGCTCGTGCCAGCACACACTAAAATGTTCTCCACGTTGCTATGTTCATGGGAGCAACAGTGGACGGCGATCGGTCGCCGGATCATTCATTACAACACCATTCTTTCGGGCTTTTCTGATTACCTCTAGTAGCCGCGCGTGCTGACGTTGGGATGATAACTCGGTTAAACTGGGAACACGCGCTTTAAACCAAGCCCGTTCGCAGTTGGATTGACCTTTTCCGGGTGCTTCGCGAGGTACCAGGCTTCGAGCACTTGTGCCTCGATAGGCCGAGGCAGGCCACTCATCCCGTAATCGTACCAGCCGATAAACAAAGTAGCATCATTTAAGGAACTATCAAAAGTTGCAAAAACTACCTCATCATCGCGCTCCATCCCGTCTCGGCTACTCGCGTGCTTGAATACACTCGAATATTGACGCTGAATTTGGCGGAGTTTGCCAATTTTCATGTCGGGAAGGGTCTCAAGAATGAGGTTCCTGAATGGCGCGCCACCCGCCTTTTCTGCCAACCATTCCGCTATCTCTCCGCCTGCGATGGCTAGACAATGCACTGAAACTGGGTCTTGTTCTCGGAGAAACAAGTCGAGTGAACAGCCGAGAAGGCGTCGGGCAACCGTGACTTTATCAAGAGCACCGGTTCTCATAGGGATGATACTTAGAAAGGTGCAAAGACGACGTGCGATGCAATCAGCGAACGGCGTCTATCGCACATACGACGAATCAGGGGCGACTGGACCTTGTCATAAAGGCTCTGTTTCCGCGTGAATCAAGCGCCGCGCCTACCTTGCCGCCCCTGCACAAATCCCCACCGCCCAGCCCACCCTACCCGGCAGCCAGCCGCTGCCCGGTCTGCGCATCAAACAAATGCACCAGCCCCGGATCCGCCGAAATCCGGATCTCCTCCCCCGGCCGCGCCGACACACGCTCACGGAACGCCGCGATGATCGGTGCCCCGGCAAACTGCGCCATCACCTGAGTCTCCGACCCGGTCGGCTCGATCACGCTCACCTTTGCCGGCAGCCCATCGCCGGCCAGCATGAAATGCTCCGGCCGAATCCCATACACCAGCGGCTTGCCCTCGAACGGACCGCCCCGAGCGGGTAGGGGCAGCGTGGTGCCATCGTCCGCCAGGAACGCCCCGCTGCGCACCTGCCCCTTCAGGAAGTTCATCGCCGGAGACCCGATGAACCCGGCCACGAACAGGTTCGCCGGATTGTCGTACAGCTCGAGCGGAGCGCCGATCTGCTCCACATTGCCGCTGTTCATCACCACGATCTTGTCGGCCATGGTCATCGCCTCGATCTGGTCGTGCGTGACATAAACCGTCGTGGTGGTCAGGCGCTGGTGCAGTTCCTTGATCTCCGCCCGCATCGCCACGCGCAGCTTGGCGTCCAGGTTCGACAGCGGCTCATCGAACAGGAACACCTGCGGATCGCGAACGATCGCGCGGCCCATCGCCACGCGCTGCCGCTGCCCGCCCGACAACTGCCGGGGATAGCGGTGCAGGTATGGCGTCAGGCTCAGGATCTCCGCCGCCCGCTTCACCTTCTGCTCGATCACTGCCTTCGGCGCGTTCGCCAGGCTCAGCGCGAACGCCATGTTGTCGCGCACCGTCATGTGCGGGTACAGCGCGTAGTTCTGGAACACCATGGCGATGTCCCGTTCCTTCGGCGCGACGTTATTCACCACGCGGCCGCCGATGGCGATCTCGCCATCCGAAATGTTCTCCAGCCCGGCGATCATCCGTAGCAGCGTCGATTTGCCGCAGCCTGACGGGCCCACCAGGATGACGAACTCACCATCGGCGATCTCGACGCTGACGCCGTGCAGCACCTCGGTCGAGCCGAAGCGCTTGCGCACCTTGCGGATGGAGACATTCGCCATGGCCGGTCCGTTCCTCCTGCTGCGCCGGCCGTGACCGTGGCGGCGCGTTCTGTAGCCCGCTTCATGGCATGGCGCGGCGGCCCGCGCCAAGCCCGGTGCATGCGCCGCGACAACAGCGGCGCCGGACCTCGCCGCCGCGAACGCTACCGCTCGCGTGCCGGTGAAAACATGCTACAGGCGGACGGACCTGTCCCATCCGACCATGGACGACCGCCCTGAGCGACACGCCATCCCTGCCCCGACGCGAACCCGAGGGTGCGCTCGCCGTCCTTGCTGTCCTGTCGCTGATCGTCGGCGTCGCCACCGGCTTGATCGCCGCGCTGTTCCGCCTCGGGCTGGAGCAGGCGGATACCCTGCGCGCTCGGCTTCTCGACTGGGCGCACAGCCCCGCCGCCCTCGACGACTGGGCGCTCGGCTACGGGCCATTGGCGCAATGGGCGGTCGGCCAGCCCTGGATCGGATTCGTCGTGGTGATCGGCGTCTGCGCCATCGCCACGGCCACCGCGGCCTGGATGGTGCGGCAACTGGCGCCGCAGGCGTCCGGCAGCGGCATTCCGCACGTCGAGGCGGTGATCCACGGCGACGCGCCGCCCGGCCCCTACGCGCTGGTGCCGGTGAAATTCATTGGCGGCATCCTGGCGATCGGCTCCGGACTCGCGCTCGGCCGTGAGGGGCCGAGCGTGCAGATGGGTGCGGGGATCGCGACCTTCATCAGCCGGCTGGGCCAGCGAGGCTTCCCCGACAGCCGCGTGCTGATGGCCGCAGGCGCGGGCGCCGGGCTGGCCACCGCGTTCAACGCGCCGCTGGCCGGCGCGATTTTTGTGCTGGAGGAGCTGGTCCAGCGCTACGAGCCGCGCATCGCCATCGCCGCGCTGGGCAGTTCAATTACCGCAATCAGTGTGTCGCGCGCGATACTGGGCGACAGCCCCGATTTTACCGTAGCGCAACTGACCTATCCGCCACTGGCCGTGCAGGTCCTGTTCCTCGGGCTCGGCCTGGTCTCGGGCCTGCTGGCGGTGGCCTACAACATCACAGTGCTTGGCACTCTGGGCCTCGCCGACCGCCTGGGGCGTATTCCGGTCGAAGCGCGCGGCGCCCTGATCGGCGCGGCAGTCGGCGTGCTGGCCTGGTTCCATCCCGCACTGGTCGGCGGCGGCGATCCGCTGACGCAGCAGATGCTGCTGGGCGGCGCAGCGGCGCTGCCGGTCGCCGCGGCCTTCGCCGTGCGCTTCGTGCTGGGTGCCGTATCCTACGCCGCGATGACACCGGGGGGGTTATTCGCGCCAATGCTGACACTGGGAGCCCAATCCGGTCTGATGTTCGGCATCGCGTGCCAGACGGGCCTGCCGGGACTGGAAATCCAGCCGGAGGGCTTCGCGCTGGTCGGCATGGCGGCGTTCTTCGCCGGCGTGGTCCGCTCGCCTGTCACGGGCCTGATCCTGGTTGGCGAGATGACGCACAACGTGGCGCTGCTGCTGCCGATGGTCGGCGCCTGCTTCACCGCCATGTTGGTGCCAGCACTGCTGCGCAACATGCCGATCTATGAGTCGCTGCGTGAACGGGCGGCGCAGCAGATGGAGGCCGGCCGCTCCCGGTAGGCGACGGAACCCGTATCGCCTGTTACGATGGAATGACAATCATGTGGCTGCGCGCTCTGGCATCGTCTTTCCGGCGCGGTGGACCTGTTGTCGGCCGTCGCCAGCTCCATTGCCAGATCCGCATATCGAAGGGTGCCATTCCGGTGGAATGACTTTCCCGCTAACGTGACAGGCGGCAACCCATCACCGCCAGATGGCGCCGCACCGCCATCGGAACGTTGTTCTGTGTGGCTCGAACCATTGGCTGGCTACAAGGAGGTAGAACTTGGTCATTTCGTTGCTCGGCCGCGCGGCGGCCAGGCTTGATCGAACCGCGGCGTCCCTGCGCGGTGGCGCCGCCATTATCACTGCGGCCCTGGCCGTGGCCGCTTGCACACCGACTGGCAACGCGCCGTCGGCGATGGATACCGGCAAGGCCGCGGATGGCAAGAACGGCCTCTACTCCTTCCATACCGGGCCAGCCAGCGGCTGTCCGGGCCTCGACTGGCACGTGGTCCTGCATCCCGACGGCAAGATCACCGGCATGGTCGGCTGGGCCGGCATGACCCGTACCGCGACGCTGTCCGGCACCATGGCCCGGAACGATACATTCACCGGCACGGCCACCGAGGCGAAGACCGGCAGGACTGCCACCATCTCCGGCTCGGCCGGCGGCACCTACATCGCCATCTCCATCGCTGGCACCGGCACGCCCTGCGACAACGTGGTGCTGAACGTGCCGCGAGCGATGGGCGGCATGGGCGGTGGCGGCGGCGGCTAAAGCGTCCGGTACGCCTGACGACGGCGGGTATGACCGGTCGCCTGACGCCACCAGGCCCAAGCGGTGACACCCGCCGTTTCTTCAATATGCGGGACGAAGCGCGCGCGTAGCTATGGAACGCGGGGCGTTCAAAAATTCATCGTGGCGCGGAACGTCATGTTGTCGGACAATGCTGCCATCAACATGAACCAGGCTGGCCATGGAATTCGATCCGGTCTTCCTCTCCCGCGTTCAGTTCGCCTTCGTCGTCAGCTTCCACATCATCTTCCCGTCCTTCACCATCGGCCTGGCCGCCTGGCTGGCCACGATCGAGGGTGTGCGGCTGGCCACCGGCAACATGGTCTACCGCCGCATCTTCGATTTCTGGCTGAAGGTGTTCGCCCTGTCCTTCGGCATGGGCGTGGTCAGCGGCATCGTCATGGCGTTTCAGTTCGGCACCAATTGGAGCGTGCTGGCGGAGCGCACGGGCGCCATCCAGGGGCCATTGCTGGGTTATGAAGGCTTCACCGCCTTCCTGCTGGAGGCCAGTTTCTTCGGCGTCGTGATGTTCGGCCGCCCGCGGGTGCCGCAATGGTTCTATTTCTTCGCCTGCTGCATGGTTTCGCTTGGCACCATGCTCTCGTCATTTTGGATACTCTGCAACAATAGTTGGATGCAGGTGCCGCTTGGCCATGCCGTGGTGAACGGACACCTGGTGCCGGCGGACTGGAAGACCATCATGTTCGGGCCGGTCATGGCAGTGCGCTGGCCGCATATGCTGCTGGGTGCGTTCCTGACAACCGGCATGTGCGTCACCGCCACCGGCGCCTGGTACCTGCTGCGCCAGCGCTTCGTGCCGGAGGCGCGGCTGATGCTGCGCTGGGGCATCGGGCTGGTCGCCGTGCTGATCCCGATCCAGGCGGTGTTCGGCCACTGGACCGGCGACTATGTGCATCGCTACCAGCCGGCGAAATTCGCCGCGATCGAGGCGCGCTGGATCACCCAGCAGCCCGCGTCCGAGGTGCTGGTCGCCTGGCCGGATGAAGCCAACAGCCGCAACCTGTTCGCCCTTGAGGTCCCGAAGCTGGGCAGCTTCATCGCCTCGGGCACCTGGGATTCCAAAGAGGTCGGGCTGGACAGCTTCCCGCCCGAAGACCGCCCGCCGGTGCTGATCCCGTTCTGGACCTTCCGGCTGATGGTGGGCATGTGCCTGGTGATGATGGCGGTGGCCTGGATCGGCTGCGCGCTGTGGGTGCGCGGCGAGCTCGATACCGCGCGGTGGTTTCTGTGGCCGGCCTTTCTGTCCTTCCCGGCCGGCTTCGTCGGTGTGCTGGCCGGTTGGTTTACCGCCGAAGTCGGGCGCCAGCCCTGGGTGGTCTACGGCATCCTACGCACCAAGGATGCTGTGACGCCGTCACTGGTCACCGCCGACGTCATGATTTCGCTGGCGGCGTACGTTATCGTCTATACAACTATCTACACATTTGGCTTTATCTACATCTACCGCCTGCTGCGCGACGGCATGCGGGTTGGCGAGCAGCCGGTGAATATCGGCATCGTCGGCGGCAAGCTGGGAGCCGCGCCATGAACGCCGCCCTCGACGCGCTTGGGGATCCGTCGCCGCTGGCCTTGTTCTGGGCCGGCGTCATTGCCGTGGCGATCCTGGTCTACGTCATCCTGGACGGCTTCGACCTCGGCGTCGGCATCCTGTATGGCGCACAACGCGACGCCACGCTGCGCAATGAAATGATGGCTTCGATCTCGCCGTTCTGGGACGGGAATGAAACCTGGCTGGTGATCGTCGGCGCCTCATTGTTCGCCGCGTTCCCCGTCGTCTACGCCGTGTTCCTGCCGGCGTTCTACCTGCCGGTGCTGCTGCTGCTGTTCGGTCTGATCTTCCGCGGCGTCGCTTTCGAGTTCCGCGGCCGTGGTGGTCCGGCCTGGCTTTGGGATGGCGGGTTCTGGATCGGCTCGACCGTGGTGGCCTTCGTGCAGGGCGCGGCGATCGGCGCCATGATCCACGGCCTGCCCGTGAAGAACAACCAGTATGCCGGCGGCGCGCTGGAATGGCTGCGGCCGCTGCCGGTCATCTGCGGCCTGGGTTTGGTTGCCGGCTATGCATTGCTGGGCGCCGGATGGTTGATCCTGAAGTCGGAGAGCCGGCTGCGCGACTGGGCATATCGCACCGTTCCCCTGCTGATTGTGTTCGTCCTGCCGCTGCTGGCGCTGGCGGCCGCAGGCGCGCTGCTGGAACTGTCATTGGCGCAGACGCCCATCGGCCGGCGGCCCTGGGCCATCCTGTTCCCGTTGGGCTGCCTCGCCGCCATCATCGGCGTGTTCTACGGCACCGCCGCGCGACGTGATGCCTGGCCGTTCGTCTGCACCGTGCTGTTCTTCCTGTGCGCCTTCGCCACGCTGGCGGCGATGTTCTGGCCGTACATGATCCCCTACAGCATCACCGTTGGCTCCGCCGCGGCACCAGAGGAGTCGTTGTCATTCCTGTTCTGGGGCGCCGGCATCATTGCGCTGCCGGTCGTTGCGATCTACACCGGCGTCATCTACTGGGTATTCCGCGGCAAGCACTCGGCCGGCTACTGAAGGTGGGCGACGCGCCGGCCTGGTCGGTATGGCCGTGTTGTCACAACCTCCATGATGAGCCCACCGCGTGCACGCGCTGACTGACCTCACCGTCGGCTCGCTGTTCTGGTTGCCACCGCTGCTGGTGGCGCCGTTCATCGGCAGCTTCCTCGGCGTGCTGATCCAGCGCCTGCCGGAGCACCGCCCGGTCGGGCTGGCACGCTCGCAATGCGACCAGTGTGGCCATACTGTGGCCGCCCGCGATCTGATCCCTCTACTCAGCTTCGTCCTGCTCCGCGGCCGCTGTCGCTACTGCCATCAACCGATCGGCTGGTTGGCACCTGGCGTCGAACTCGCCGCGCTGGCGGTGGCAGGATGGGCCGGCGTGGCAACCCTGCCATCCGACATCTGGGCCGCGTGCCTGCTGGGCTGGGCCTTGCTGGCGCTGGCCTGGATCGATATCCGCACAATGCTGCTGCCCGATATACTGACCCTGCCGCTGCTGCTCGCGGGGCTCGCATTGGCGGCGCGCCTCGGCCCGGACGAATTTCTGAACCACGCGATGGCCGCGGTCCTGGGGTTCAGCGTGCTGTTCGGCATCGCGCGCGGCTACCGCTGGCTGCGCGGGCGCGACGGCATGGGCCGAGGCGACGCCAAGCTGTTCGCGGCGCTGGGAGCCTGGATTGGCTTGTACGACCTCGCCACAGTCCTGCTCGTTGCCTCCTGCCTGGGCCTGCTTGGAGCGCTGATCGCAACGCTGGCGGGGCGACGCGTGACGGCCACCACCGCGATCCCGTTCGGCCCATTCCTGGCATTCGCTGGCTGGCTCGTCTGGCTCTACGCCTGAGCCGGCAGAGTCACGCCGGCGTCGGAACGCAGTCCGCCAATGTGTGGGCATCCAGGCGCGCATAGAAGTCCTGCTGTGCCTGACCGAGCAGACCGCGCAGCCGGCACCCCGGACTGAGCGTGCAAAGTGCGTCCTCGGGCCGGAAGCACTCGACCAACGCCTGACCGGATTCCAGGTGGCGGATCAGCGTCCCTAGCCGGATATCCTCAGGCGGCAGCGCCAGCATGACGCCGCCGCCCGCCCCGCGCACCGTGCGGGTCACCCCGGCGGCGGTCAGGTCCTGCACGATCTTGTGCAGGTGATGGCGCGACAATCCGCCCAGACGTTCTGCCAACGTCTCGACGCTGAGATGCGTGCCGCGCGGCACCTGACCGAGCAGCATGAGCACGCGCAGGGCGTAGTCGGTGGCAGCGAGCAGGCGCACTTGTCTCTCCATCGGCGGGCGGAACGGCCCGAAATTGGTATTGACAATACCATATTTTCCGCGCGAAGAAAGTGGCATCGCCGATACCAGTTTCGGCGGGCGCGGCAGGACCCACCGCGATGCACGGGTCTCCTCAGAAGGCAGCCAGCATGAGCGCCACTGCTACCGAAACACTCCCCTACGCCGGCCGCGCGCTGGGCGATATCGCCGTCACCCTGCCCGGCGCCACCGCCGTATTCCGCCGCAACAAGCTGGATTTCTGCTGCAACGGTGGCCTGTCACTGGCAACCGCGGCTAAGGCCAAGGGGCTGGACCTACCTGAGTTGGAGGCCGAACTGGCCAACATTGCGGCTTCCGCACGCCCGGCGGAGCCACCGGCAGAAACCGGTGCGCTGATCGACCGGATCGAGACGCGCTTCCACGCCACGCATCGCCGCGAGCTGCCGGAACTGCTGAAACTGGCGCGCCGCGTGGAAGCGGTGCATCGCAGCCACAGCGCGGTGCCGGCCGGACTAGCCGATTTGCTCGACCGCATGGCCAGTGAACTGGAAGACCACATGCAGAAGGAAGAACAGATCCTGTTCCCACTGATGCGCCACGGTGGTCATCCGATGATCGGGCACCCGATCGGCATGATGATGGCGGAGCATGACGGTCACGGCGTGCATCTGCTGACCCTGGAAACCTTGACCAACGACTTCACGCCACCCGACAACGCCTGCCCGACGTGGCGCGCGTTGTATGCCGGCACCAAGAAGCTGTCGGACGACCTGATCGAGCACATCCACACGGAGAACAACATCCTGTTCCCACGGTTTACCGGGTGATGGGACAGCGTCGGTTGCTTCGGCCGCGGGCAGGGCTCCTCTGCAGGCGCTATCCTCCGACCGCGTCGTGGCAGACGAGCCCGCCGACCACGCTTTGATCGCAGTGGCCTCCGCCGACAGCGGGAGAAGCTGCAACGTATGAATGACGGGCACGCGCCTGCCACGACAGCGCGCTGCAGTATCAGCCAGAACGAGTAGCATGAACGACTTCATCCTCGCCCGTGCCCTGCACGTCGTTGCCGTCGTCATGTGGATCGGCGGCGTTGCTATGGTGACCACGGTCCTGCTGCCGGCTATTCGCCGCCTCTATCGGCCAGCAGACCGCTTTCCCGCGTTCCACGCACTGGAGGCCCGCTTCGCGCGGCAAGCGCGTTGCACGACAGCCATTGCCGGCCTTAGCGGCTTCTACATGACCTGGAAGCTCGACGCCTGGAATCGCTTCGAGTTCGCCAGCTTCTGGTGGATGCACGCCATGGTTTTCACCTGGATGATCTTTACCGTGATGTTGTTTATTGCTGAACCATTGTTTCTGGAGCGGTTGCTGGAGCGACGCGCTACCGCTTCACCCGAAGCCACGTTCAGGCTGGTGGAATGGCTGCACCGCTTCCTGCTTACGCTCAGCCTGTTGACCGTAGCCGGCGCCGTCGCCGGCAGTATCGGAGGAAACCTTTTCGTCTGGTAACGCCTTGGAGAAGTGTACACCAGCGCCCTTTCATTTTTGGAACGGAATACCTGTCTTATGCCAACTGCCCTGTCTGATCAGACCATTGCCGTCATCAAGGCCACGATCCCCGCGCTGGAGGAACACGGCCTGACGATCACCCGCCGCATGTATGAACGGATGTTCCAGGACGAAGCGATCCGCGACCTGTTCAACCAGTCGCATCACGGCGAAACCGGCTCGCAGCCGAAAGCACTGGCCGTCGCCGTTCTTGCCTATGCGCGCCACATCGACAATTTGGGCGCACTGGGCGGAATGGTGGAGCGCATCGCACAGAAGCACGTCGCCCTCGATATCCGGCCTGAGCACTATCCCGCCGTCGGCAAGTCGCTGCTTGGGGCCATCGCCGATGTGCTGGGCGAGGCCGCGACCGACTCGATCATGGCGGCCTGGGGCGAAGCCTATTGGGCACTTGCGGAGATCCTGATCGGGCGCGAAGCCGCCGTTTATCGCGACCTCGCCGCGCAGCCCGGCGGCTGGAACGGCTGGCGTGAGTTCGTGATCGAGAAGGTTGCCGACGAAAGCAGCATCATCCGCTCGTTCGTGCTGGTCCCGGCCGATGGCGGCGCGGTGGTGGCGCACAAGCCCGGCCAGTACCTGGGCTTCGCGCTGGACCTGCCTGGGGTTGGTAAATTGCGGCGCAACTACTCGATTTCCTGCGCGCCGAATAACAAGGCTTACCGCATTACTGTGAAGCGCGAAGCGGCGCCGGGCGTGCCGCCAGGAGCCGCATCCAACTGGCTGCACGATCATGCGACGCCGGGCACGGTGCTACGCGTCGCACCGCCGGCGGGTGATTTCTTTCTCGATACGGAATCAAACGGGCCGGTGGCGCTGGTCAGCGGCGGTGTCGGCCTGACACCAATGGTCAGCATGCTGGAAACCATTGCGGCCACACAGAAGGACCGGCCGGTGCTGTGGGTGCACGGCTCACTGAATGGGCGAGTTCACGCGATGCGCGGCCACGTTCGCGATCTCGGCCATAGCCTGACCGACTTCCGCAGCGCGGTCGTCTACGCCGATCCGAGGCCGCAGGACCGGGCCGGCGTGGACTACGACACGCATGGCCTGATCACGGCGCCTTGGCTGGTGCAGGCCGCACGGCCCGGCACGACGTTTTACCTGTGCGGTCCGCGTCCTTTCCTGCGTAGCCTGGTATCGGAACTGCATCGCCAGGGCGTTCCGGCAAGCCAAGTCCGCTACGAATTCTTCGGTCCGGCGGACGAACTGCTGGATGATGAGGGTGACCGCCTAGCCGCGGACTGAGAGCATAGCCTCACGCAGTGCGGGTCGTATTACATCGTCAAGGCGCGCGACTTATCCTGCGCGCCTTGACGGCCAGCGGAACAACCGTTCTGCGTGACTGGATTGGGCCGTGCCCTGCCGTTACGCCTCCCGCCGCACAAACTTGAAGAAGCGGCTCTCTTTCCCGTCGGAGGTACGGTCCTGGTGCAGGAACGCCAGCTTCCTGTCTTCAAACGTCTCGAAGAAGGTATCCCAGTCGATATCCTCCAGCTTATCGCCGTGGCGGAACTCGATCCGAAGGATGCCTTCGCCGTCGTCTCCTTCGGTACCCTTCACCACGGCGGGACGGCCGTTGCGGCTTTCGACCCATTTCCGGATCTTGCCGTGATCGGTGGTGGTATCCGATGTGGTCATCTGCATTTCCGATGGTTGGAGAAAATGCCCTAACAATCCTCCGGCGCAGGCTGCGCGGTGCGCGACTCACGCCGTGGATTCCGATCGCCGCTCGTTACCGTCTGCTGCACGGTGCGTTTGGCGGCGGGTTCGCCCGCCTTGTCGCGCTGCCCGGGCCGCGTGCTTCGCGTGCCGCCGGGATCAACGCCTTCAATCGGCTCATTGCCAGTGGTGCGGCCGGATCGGCGGGTGAAAGCAGGTGAATCGTTCGCCATGCTGGCTCAACGGATGCCGCAAGCATACGTTGATGGCCCTGGTCGCAAATCCTTGTGTGGCGATCGGCCGGCATCGATCTGCCCGGTGAAACCGTCCGTCACGGCGCCTGTTGTGGGCACATCCCCCCAATGGAGATTCCGATGCCGTCCGACCCTCGCACCGCCCATCCGCAGCCGCCGCTGCAAACGCCCCACCAGCCGATGCCGGGCACGGAACAGGCAATGACGCCCAAGCCTGATCATGGCGAGGAAAGCTACAAGGGCAGCGGTCGCCTCGCCGGCAAGGCCGCGTTGATCACCGGTGGCGACAGCGGAATCGGCAGAGCCGTGGCGCTGGCCTTCGCTCGGGAAGGCGCCGATGTGCTGATTTCCTATCTGGATGAACACGACGACGCGAAGGAAAGCGCCGAGTGGGTCAGCAAAGCCGGCCGTAAGGCCGTGCTGGTGCCGGGTGACGTTTCGCAGGAGGATCACTGCAATACACTGGTGAACCGCGCGATGCAGGAATTCGGCCGGCTGGACATCCTGGTCAATAACGCTGCGTTTCAGGCCACACACGAGTCGATTCAGGAGATCAGCGCCGAGGAGTGGGACCACACGTTCCGCACCAACATTTATGCCCACTTCTATTTGGCGAAGGCAGCGTTGCGGCACATGAAGCCGGGTGCCAGCATTATCGGCACGTCGTCGGTAAACGCCAAGACCCCGTCGCCATCGCTGCTGGCTTATGCAACGACCAAAGGTGCAATCGCCAACTTCACCGCCGGCTTGGCGCAGCTGGTAGGCAAACAAGGCATCCGCGTGAATTGCGTTGGGCCGGGGCCCGTCTGGACGCCGCTGATTCCGTCCACCATGCCGCCCGAGGCCGTCGAATCCTTCGGCAAGAACGTCCCGCTCGGCCGGCCGGCGCAGCCTGTGGAACTGGTAGCGCCATACGTGATGCTCGCGTCCGACGAAGCCAGTTACATTTCCGGCGCCTATATCCCCGTGACCGGCGGACGACCGACCTTGTAAGGAGGTCCAGTATGCCAGCGAAATCCAAGGCGCAGCAGAAGGCCGCGGGTGCCGCTCTGTCGGCCAAGCGTGGCGAGACCAAGAAGAGCGACTTGAAGGGCGCCTCCCGCTCCATGGTCGACTCCATGTCGGAAAGGGAACTGCACGACATGGCGTCCGCGAAACGGAAGGGTAAGCCGGAGCACGCGTCCAAGTCCTGATACGGGCAGCGCGGTCTCTGCCATTTGGAACGGCACGCACGCTGTTGGGCCAACAGCGTGCTTTTCCGTGCCGTATCAATCCGCTAGGATGACTGACGAACCGCACTGAGCGAAGGGTGCCGGTGGGCGCTGTGACCGCCGGACGTGCGGTCCGGATGCTGCCGCCGGCCGCAGCAGAAGGACACACGTCATGTCGGGTACAAGCTCACCGGCCCCGCACAAGGGTCTTGGCTATGTCCATGTCGCTTCCAAGTGGGGTTGGTTTGTCGCCCTCGGCGTCGTGCTGGTCCTGGCTGGCATCTTTGCGCTGATCGAGACCGTGGCCGTGACCATCGCCAGCGTCATCTTCTTTGGCGCCATGATGGCCGTGGGTGGGATTTTCCAGATCATCCATGCCTTCATGACAAAGCAATGGAGCGCATTCTTCCTCGATCTGCTGATGGGGCTGCTCTATACGATCGGCGGCTTCCTGATCATGCAGGAGCCGGTTCAGGGCTCGTTGATCCTGACCCTGCTGCTGATCGTGGCGCTGGTGATCGGCGGCATCATGCGTATCGTAGTGGCGGTGCAGCATCGGGAGCTGAAGGGCTGGTGGCTGGTGGCGCTGGGCGGCGTCGTCAGTCTGGTCGTGGCCTATCTGCTCTACGCCATGTTGCCCTGGTCAGGGCTATGGGTACTGGGCACGCTGGTTGCCGTCGAATTGCTGGTGCAGGGCTTCACCTGGCTGCAGTTTGGCCTGTCGCTGCGCCGCCTTGGTCAGGGTGCCGCGGCGGCGTGATGCCGTCCCGGCGGTGGATGAAAAGCGGAAATCAATAGGGGATCACCGAACGCTGTCGGCGCTGCGGTGCTGAGAAATCACTCTCGGCACCGGTGCGCGTGTCAAAGCGCATGACCGGCCGCTGCTGCGGCTCGTAACGTGGCCAAACCAGATCCGGCACTGTCGGTTCCCCGTGGCGCGCAAACGATAGCCATGCCGCCATCATGGTCGTCGACAGCCCGTCGTAGTCCGCATCGGTCATGCCCGCCAGCATCGGCGCGTTCCATGCCGTTCGGTTACCGAAGACGAACGGCAGATCGATGCAGTGGCAAGCGCGCCAGGGCGAGCCGGCTGGTGCCCAGGAGAATTCGTAGAGATGCGCGGGGCGGCCCAGCGCGTGGAGGCGTTCCGCCAGGCCAATAGCCGGAAAAATGAACCGGTGGTCGGTCACCAGATCGCCCAGCAGATCGCGCCAATCCGCGCCGGGCCGCAGCCGCCGATACAGATCGATCGTCGCAGCCGATCCGGTCAGCGCCTCAAACTGCGCGGCCACCGCGCTCGAGTCGGGTGACGCCATGGCTGGGTCTGCAACGAAGAACGCATTCATTTCCTCACGCGTCCAGCCCAACAGCACGTCCACATCCCGCTCGGCGCAGGCCGTCGCCACGCGGGCGGAGAAGGCAGCGACGTCGCCAGTCTCGGCGAACAGTGGCGGAAACGCCGGATCAATGGCGGCGAAACGAGCGTTTTCGCGCGCGATCTGCATCTGCAGCGTCGCCAGCCCCTCTGCCGGGACGGCGCGAAGCGGCGTCGCCGGATCGGCGCCGTCGGGATCGATCTCCAGCAGTTCCAGCAGGCGACGGCTGCGCTGCAACGCGGTGTCAGTATCGTGGCTGCGGCGTGGCGGGCCACTCTGGACGATCACGCGCCGGAACAAGCCGTTCGTTTCGGGCATGTCCAGCAGCCGCATGATGGCGATGGCACCGGCTGACTGGCCCATCAGCGTGACGTTCTCTGGATCACCGCCGAACGCGGAGATATGGTCGCGCACGAACCGCAGCGCGACCACCATGTCCTGGATACCCATCAGGCCGTCGCCGAGGCCCGGCCAGTAGAGATAACCAAGCGGGCCTAGGCGGTAGTTAACGCCGACAACGACGGCATCGCCGGTTTGGGCAAGCCGGCCACCGTCGTACCACTCCAACGAGCCGCCGCCGCTGAGGAACGCGCCGCCGTGCAGCCAGACGATCACCGGACGGCGGGCATCGTCTGCTGCCGGCGTGGCAATGGCGAGGGTCAGGCAGTCCTCGTCCTGCTGGCGATTGAAGTCGCCCATCGCAAGACGAAGCCGGGATGGCGGCTGCGGCGCAATCGCCCCTGGTGCCCGTGCGTCGAGGGTTGCGCTCCAGGGTTCGATCGGCTGTGGCGGCGCAAAACGCAGCGCGCCTATGGGCGGCCTGGCGTACGGCACGGCATGGAAACGGATGACGCCATCGGCACGCTGGCCGATGACGTCGCCGAGTGCGGTGTGGGCCACGTCCGTCATGGCGCGATCAGATGATACCCTCCTCCGCCAGGCGTTCGACATCCGACGGCGACATGCCCAGGACGTTGGTGAAGACCCACAGATTGTCCTCGCCATAGCCCGGCGCGCCGCGGTCGATCGGGCCGCCGATATAGGCTGGGGTGCGCGACAGCTTCATCGGCAGTTCGTAGACCGGCCAGGTGCCGATCTTGGTGCCGGTCACCTCGGTCAGCCATTTCAGATGGCGGAGCTGCGGGTCGTTGTCGCAACGGTCCTCGGCGTTCTGGCACACGCCGGCCGCGACACCGGCGTTCTGCAGCAGGGTCATGACATCCTCGGCGCTGCGCGTGGCTGTCCAGGCGGAGACGGCGGCATCCAGCGCATCCTGGTGCGCAAGCCGGTCCGTCAGCGTGTGAAAGCGCTTGTCGTCGCGCCAGCCTGGCTGGTCGGCGACGCGGCATAGCGTCTGCCACTCATCCTCATCGAAGCAGGCGATGGTGACCCAGCGGTCGGTGCCCTTACACTTGTAAGCACCATGCGGCGCGGCCGGCTTGTAGGGCGAGCGGTTGCCGTAACGAGTCCACACGCGCCCGTTCGCCGACCAATCGAGAATGCTGGCGCCGGTCAGGAAAATGCCCGATTCGCACTGCGAGGCATCGATCCACTGCCCTTCCCCTGTCCGGTCGCGGTGATACAGCGCGCCGAGCAGCGCCAGCGCGTAGCCATAAGCGCCCATCCAGTCGAGGTAGGAGTAGCCCCAGCCGACCGGCATTGCCGGTTCCGGCAGGCCCGACATCTCCGATTGGCCGCCGAACGCCGCGGCGACGGGACCGACGGTACGCATCCGGCCATACTTGCCGTGGGCGCCCATGCCCGCCTGCTGGATGTAGATGATGTCGGGGCGGATCTTCTTCATCACGTCATAGCCGAGTCCCAGCCGCTGCAGCACGCCCGGCGAGAACCCCTCGGCCACGATGTCGCAGATACGCACAAGGTCCTTGGCGATCTGCAGGCCTTTCGGATGGCGAATGTTCAGGGAGATGCCGCGCTTGCCAGCGTTCTTGTTGTTGAACTGGCCGCCCATGTCCGGGTCCTTTACCCCCGGCAGCGGCCCGGTCGCCTTGTCGCGCGCTTCGCGTCCGCCCACCGGCGCCATCGCCGCCAGACGCGTGTCCGGGTTGTCCTTCCATTCGACCTTGTAGCTTTCCGCCCCCATCGCGGCGAGGAACCGCGTCCCGCCGGCCGACGCCAGAAACCAGGCAAAGTCGAGAATCTTCACGCCCTGCAGCGGGAACGGCTTGTCGTGCAAAGCGGATTTCCGCGCACTGGCGTCCACCTTGACCTGCGCCGGCACCGAAGGCTGCCGAGCGGGCGCTTTCAACACGGCGTCAGTGTCTTCTCCGACAAGCGGTGCGCGACGCCCAACCTGCCAGCTTGTCTTGTTGGTCAGCCATTTGCTGGTCGGGTAGCAGAACGAGCGTTCGTGCTCCGGATGATACACGTCTGCGAAGGTCCGACGTTCGATCCAGTGCGGGTCCAGCGCACTTTCATGCGGCTTGCGCAACGGCGCCCACAGCAGACCGGCTTCCTGCGCCTCCAGCCAAGGCATGTCCTGATAGGTCCAGGAGCGGCAGAAGCGCTGCACGACGTCGATCATGTGCGCCTTCGACTCGTCCGATGCCGTGCTGCCCGGCACGGCGCGCGCCTTCAGATCGGCGTCCGGCGGCGGCGGCTCCAGGTCGGCCTGCATGCCGTACTTGGTCAGCAGCGGCACCAGATTCTTCAGGTCGCGTGCCCCCATGCCGTGCGAGATGAACCAGCGCCCGTCCTTGGTGTGCATGATGGACGGCGAGGCGTTCGGCACCTCCAGCGCGTGCCGGCAGGTGAGGCGCCACAACGGCACGCGTCGCATCACCCAGTGCATAATGTCCAGTTCAGGGTTTTTCGACACCGCCTCGTGCACCGCGACCGAAACGTCCTGGCCGTCGCCGGTGCGGTGGCGGGCAATCAGCGCGGCGATGATGCCGGTGGCAAGCTGTTCGCCGGCGATATGATAGGCGTGCCAGACCTGCGGCGCGATCGGCGGCGTGTCGTATTCGCCATTCGGGTTCGGGTCGTAGCCGCAATTCATCATGATGCCGCCGAGGGCGAGATGGATCAGGTCCGATCCCTTGAAGTGTACCCACGGCCCGTCATCACCGAACGGCGTCATCCGCGCCGTGATCAGCTTTGGAAACCGCGCATTCAGCGCCGCCCGGTCCAGCCCCAGCGCGGTATTCAGCGCACCGCAGGATGAATCCAGCAGGATGTCGGCACCCTCCAGCAGGCGCAGAACGTCCGCACGGCGCTGCTGGATGTCGAGCGCCACCGACTTCTTGTTGCGATTGTAGTTCCAGAAATACAGCGACCGTTCCGGCCCTGGCTGGTCATCCAGGAACGGGCCGATACGGCGGGTCGCACTGCCCTCCGGCGGCTCGATCTTGATCACCTCGGCCCCAAGGCCCGACAGCAGCAACCCCGTATACTCGGCGCGCTCATCGGCCACCTCGATCACCCGCAATCCCGCGAGCATGCCGGGACCGGCATTGCCCATCATCTCACCGGGGCCGGTGGTCAGTTCAGTCATCGATTGTTTCCTTCAGGCTTCCGGCCGGGTGCGCGCCAGCATTTCCAGCAGCGTTGGATTGACGATGTCCGGCGACTCGTAGGCCGCCCAGTGCCCGGTCTTCGGAATCAGGCGGATATCAGCGTCTGGCTTGTGTTTGCGGAGTGTCGCGACCCGCTCCGGCCCCTTAGGGTTCGCCGGCGCGTCGAACTCGCCCCACATCCCGTTCAGCGGCGATTGCAGCCGGTCGATCGCCTTCATGATGGCGCCGCTGCGGGAGATCGCTGGCGTGCGCAGGCGCGAGCGGACGGTGTTCCAGTCCTGGATCACAATGGCGAGGTCGTCGATCTTCTCTGGATCGGCGATCATCAACCGGCCGAGATTGACGCGATGGGTGTCCCACCGCTCCTGCCCCTCCAGATGTCGTACCTTCTCCAGCTTAACCGCCGAACCCAGCGCACCGACGCCCGAGGAGCCGATAATGTTGACGGAACGCACCTGCTTGCCGCGGATGGCGCCGACGCAGGCCGCCATGGTGCCGCCGAAGGAAAAGCCGACCACGTCGTATTTCGTTCCGGCGCCGACGATGCGGTCGATGCCGTCGGCCACGATCCCGGCGATGGCGAAGGCGTCCTCATCGTCCGGCGGCATATCGGACTCGCCCAGCCCCGGCAGGTCCGGCGCCAGCACGCGCCAATCCGGCAACAGCGCCGGGATGGTGCGGATCCAGTGCCGCCAGGACCCGGCACCGCCGTGGAACAGCACGACGAGCGGCGCCTTGCCGCCGGACTCGTCCCAGGAATGCCAGACCATCCGGCCCTCACCGCAGGGCGTTTCATGCCTGGCGGCCCTGGCCTGAAGGTGGTCGATCACGGATTGCGGATGTTCGGCGTGGTGATTCATCCTCGTGGGCATCCGGACGGGCTTCCTCTCTGCGGCTTCGGCACCAGTTTACAGGCGGGCGGGTTCTGTCGCCAAATCGCCCGGCCCTGTGGTAGGATTTCCGGATGAGTCAAACCCTGCAGAAGCCGATGACGCGGGAGGCGTTCCTGGAGTGGGAAGAGCGCCAGCCGGTCCGATACGAGTTCGATGGTGTATCCGCTCGCGCCATGACGGGCGGGTCGGCAAACCATGCCCGCGTGCAACGGAATCTTCTAGCCGCACTCGGCGTAAGGTTGCGCGGCGGACGCTACGAAGCCTTCGGCAGCGAATTGAAAGTTCTTGCCGCAGGCAGCGTGCGCTACCCAGACGCCTTCATCGTTTGCTCTCCAGTTTCCGGCAAAGCCACATCGGTGGCTGATCCGGTCGTTGTCTTTGAAATCATCAACCCCAGCACATCGGGCATCGATCGCATCACGAAGAACCAGGAATATCGCGACGCGCCCTCGATCCAGCATTACGTCATCCTGGAACAGGACCGGCAGGCGGCGACCGTCTTCAGCCGTCACGGCGATGACTGGATTGGCCATGTGATCGTCGGCGAAACGGATCTGGATATGCCGGAGGTCAGCGTGTCCCTGCCTCTTGCGGACCTCTATGCCGGCGTTGAGCTGGTGGTTGATACAGTGGAACCAGAAGCTTGAAAGTCGGAATCGTTTCGGATCTTCATTGCAATATCCAGGGGCTGGATCTAGCGCTGGACGCCATGGGCGACATTGATGAGTTGCTGTGCCTCGGTGACGCGATTTTCGAGTACAAATTCAGCAATGAGGTCGTAACGCGGCTGATCGAGCGCAAGGCGCACATCATCCAGGGCAACCACGAGGAAGTCTTCCTGTCCGCCTCCGGCGTACGCGCGCGGGAGCGGCCAGGGATCGATCAGGACCTCGTGCGCTTCCTGGCGGAGCAGCCAACGCGGCGCTACCTGCAATTCGGCAACAAGCGCCTGCTGCTTGTGCACTCCACGCCGTGGGAGCCGCGCGGCGAATATGTGCATCCGCACAGCACGAAGCTGCGCCGCTTCGCCGAGGCGGATGCCGATGTGGTGCTGTATGGCCATACCCATTGCCAGACGGTACAGCGCTTCGGCAGCGTGCTGGTAATCAATCCAGGCTCCGCCGGTGACGCACGCGACAGCAGCAACAACCGGCAA